>NZ_JCASIL010000001.1:0-485403 GCF_059685725.1 Telluria sp. RT2P19 | reverse complement strand
CCGGAACCGTTGCAGATGATTGGCCTGGCCATGGCGGTGGCACCGTTCGCAGGAGCAATCTGGACAGCGGCGCAGTGGAGCGCGAATCTCGGCAATGAGCGCGATTATCCGGTCGAGTCCGGCTGCAGGGTGGAGAGCGTCGAGTAGTTGCAGCCGCTGAGGCTGGTTCAACAATGGCAGTTGTGCAACCAGCTTTTTGAACCGGGGCGCCTTCACGATTCACTCCTATGGACGACGATAGGGGTTGGACCGCCGGGCAGCTCAACAGTTCAACGCTCATCCATATTTAACGTGTACATCGCCAATAAAAAGGGCGGCCTTCGCAGGCCGCCCTTTCAGCTTGCATGCTCACGAACAGTTCAGTGCCCCGACGCTCCGGCTGCACCGATACCGGTCTCGGCGCGCACTTCCTGCGCCTCGAAGCCGGCGCGGTCGATGCGCGCGCGGGGGCCCTTGTCGGTGATCGAGAAGATCCAGATGCCGAAGAAACCGACCGCCATCGAGAAGATCGCCGGCGAGGCATACGGGAAGATCGCTGCGCCATTGCCCAGCACGTCGACCCAGACCGATTTCGACAGGACGGTCAGGATGACGGCGGTGGCCAGGCCCAGGAAGCCGCCCACGGTGGCGCCGCGGGTGGTGCAGTCTTTCCACAGCACCGACATGAACAGCACCGGGAAGTTGGCCGAGGCGGCGATCGCGAAGGCCAGCGACACCATGAAGGCGACGTTCTGCTTCTCGAAGGCGATACCCAGCAGCACGGCGATGATGCCGAGGCAGATGGTGGTGATCTTCGATACTTTCAGCTCGTTGGCGCTGGTTGCCTGGCCCTTCTTGAATACGGTGGCGTACAGGTCGTGCGAGACCGCCGAGGCGCCCGACAGGGTCAGGCCGGCCACCACCGCCAGGATGGTCGCGAAGGCCACCGCCGAGATGAAGCCCAGGAAGACGTCGCCGCCGACGGCTTGCGCCAGGTGGACCGCCGCCATATTGTTACCGCCCAGCAGGGCGCCGGCAGCGTCCTTGAAGGCCGGGTTGGTGCCGACCAGCACGATCGCGCCGAAGCCGATGATGAAGGTCAGGATGTAGAAGTAACCAATCCAGGTGGTGGCCCACAGCACCGACTTGCGCGCCTCCTTGGCGCTCGGGACGGTGAAGAAGCGCATCAGGATGTGCGGCAGGCCGGCGGTACCGAACATCAGCGCCATGCCGAACGAGATGGCCGAGATCGGATCCTTGATGAAGCTGCCCGGGCCCATGATGGCGTCGCCCTTGGCGTGCAGTTCGGTGGCGGACTGGAACAGTTGCGACGGGCTGAAGTTGTACTGGGCCAGTACCGAGAACGCCATGAACGATGCGCCCGACAGCAGCAGCACGGCCTTGATGATCTGCACCCAGGTGGTGGCGGTCATGCCGCCGAACAGCACGTAGACCATCATCAGGATGCCGACCAGCACCACCGCGATCCAGTAGTCCAGGCCGAACAGCAGCTTGATCAGCTGGCCGGCGCCGACCATCTGCGCGATCAGGTAAAAGGCCACCACGACCAGGGTGCCGGACGCCGCGAACACGCGGATCGGCTTCTGGGCGAAGCGGTACGAGGCCACGTCGGCGAAGGTGAAGCGGCCCAGGTTGCGCAGGCGCTCGGCCATCAGGAAGGTGATGACCGGCCAGCCGACCAGGAAGCCGATCGCGTAGATCAGGCCATCGAAGCCGTCCAGGAACACGGCGGCCGAGATACCCAGGAACGATGCGGCCGACATGAAGTCGCCCGCGATCGCCAGGCCGTTCTGGAAGCCGGTGATGCCGCCGCCAGCGGTGTAGAAGTCGGACGCCGAGCGGGTCTTGGCGGCGGCCCACTTGGTGATGAACAGCGTGCCCACGACGAATACCGCGAACATGGTGATCGCGGTCCAGTTGGTGGCCTGGCGGGTCGCCTGGCCGAGGTCGGGAGCGGCGTGGGCGACGCCGGCGGCTGCCAGCAGTGCCAGCGCGGCGACGGTGCAAGAAGTCAGCGAGCGGTTCATCATGCACCCACCTTCGCCTTGATTGCGTCGCTCAGTTCGTCGTATTCGCGGTTGGCGCGACGGACATAGATGCCAGTGATGACGACCGTGAAGACAATGACGAACAGGCCGAGGGGAATGCCCCAGGTCATGACGCCGTCACCGATGCGGGAACCCATGAACTCCTTGTTGAAAGCGACCAGCAGCGTGAAGCCGTAGTACACGATCATCATGGCCCAGGTCAGCGTCCAGCCGAACCTGGAGCGGGTCTTCTTGAGCTTGAGGTAATTCGGGTCGCTCTTGACCCTTTGTACAACGTCTTGATCCAATTTTGTCTCCTGATTTTCTTAGGTAATGCCTTTGCGGCTGAGACCCATCCTACGGGCGTCCCCTTACCGTATTCTTACGGCATCGATCTAATTGACCTGTCGTTCGGTAACGTGGATGTTTCAGTTTGAAACATTCGCATTGAAAATGCACTAGACTTGCAACATGAATGCTCCCCGCTCCGCTGCGGGCGCCGACGACAAGCCCGTTATCTGGACGGTCTCGGTCTCGCGCCTGTCCGACCTGTTCCGCGACATCACCGTCGAATACGACCACCTGGCGTCGATCGAGCCGCTGCACCTCGGCTTCGACGAAGCCGCCAAGCACATCCGCGAACGCCTGGCCAGCGAGCACTGCGACGTGGTGATCGCGGCCGGCTCGAATGCCGCCTGGCTCAAGGGACGCGTGTCGGTGCCGGTCGTGGCCGCCAAGGCCAGCGGCTTCGACGTATTGAAGGCGCTGGCGCGGGCCAGGCGCGTATCGACCCGGATCGGCGTGATCAGCTACCAGGCGCCGCTGCCCGAGCTATCCGATTTCGCGGCCACCTTCGGCCTCGACCTGGCCCAGCGCACCTACGTCACGCGCGAGGATGCGCGCGCGGCGGTGCACGAGCTCAAGGCCGAGGGCATCGGCGTCATCGTCGGCGCCGGCCTGATCACCGACCTGGCCGAGGAAGCCGGCCTGACCGGCGTGTTCCTGTACTCTGCCGCCTCGATCCGCCAGGCCTTCGACGATGCGCTGGAGCTGGCGCGCCTGACCCGGCTCGAGGCCGGACGCGGACGGCGCAAGCAACACGACCAGCGCGCGCGGCGCGGCCTCAACGACCTGCGCGGCGATTCGCCCGCGATGGAGCGCCTGCGCCAGGGCGTGGTGCTGTACGCGCGCTCGCCGAGCACGGTGCTGATCGAGGGCGAGACCGGCAGCGGCAAGGAACTGGTGGCGCAGGCGATCCACCGCGAGAGCCCGCGCCGCGGCGCCAGTCGCCCTTTCGTGGCGGTGAACTGCGGCGCGATCGCCGAATCGCTGCTGGAGTCGGAACTGTTCGGCCACGAGGAAGGGGCGTTCACCGGCGCGCGCCGTGGCGGCCATGCCGGCCTGTTCGAGGCGGCCAATGGCGGCACCCTGTTCCTCGACGAGATCGGCGAAATGCCGCTGGCCCTGCAGACCCGCCTGCTGCGCGTGCTCGAAGAGCGCGAAGTGATGCGGGTCGGCGGCACGCGCCCGGTGCCGATCGACGTGCGGGTGATCAGCGCCACCCACTGCGACCTCGAGGCGCGGGTGCGCGACGGTCGCTTCCGGGCCGACCTGTTCTATCGGCTGGCGGTGCTGCGCCTGGCCTTGCCGCCACTGCGCGCGCGGGCGCCGGACATCGCGCCGCTGGCCGAATGGTCGCTCAAGCAGGCACTGGCCGCGCTGGACGCGCGTCCGCATCCGAACCTGGCGGCCGAGATCGCGGCCTGCGCGCCGCTGCTCTCGTCGTACGCCTGGCCGGGCAATGCGCGCGAGCTGCGCAACCTGATGGAACGGGTCGCGCTGTTCCTGGCGGCCGAGCCGTTGCAGGCCTTGACGCCCGCATTCCTGCTGACGGTAGCGCCGGAACTGGCGCGCCGCCCGGCGCTCAGCGGGTCCGCAACCGACGCGTCGCCCTCCCCGATCCCGCCACGCGAGTCGGTCGCCGCCGTGCTGGCCCGCTTCGGCGGGCAACGCGATCTTGCCGCCCAGCACTTGGGCATCAGCCGTACGACCCTGTGGCGCCGTCTGAAGTCGGAAGCGTCGCCCAACACTGAATAACACTTTAAGCAGCTCCAAAGCAGCGCTCGACAAAAGCTCGTATCATGTTTTCTTTGCATGATCCGGCGCCGATCCGCGCCAGCTCATCGTAACGAACCGGTCCGCGCCCCTGCGCCACCTGCGCCAGCGGGATCCGGCCACACGGAGGCAATATGCAACATGCGTCGCAAGCTGCACTGTTTTCGCTGATCGGCGATACCCCGCTGGTCGAGGTCACCCGGATCGATACCGGTCCCTGCCAGCTGTTCCTCAAGCTCGAATCCCAGAACCCGGGCGGCTCCATCAAGGACCGCATCGGCAAGACCATGATCGAACAGGCCGAACACGACGGCCTGCTGCAGCCGGGCGGCACCGTGGTCGAGGCCACCGCCGGCAATACCGGCCTGGGCCTGGCGCTGGTGGCGCGCATCAAGGGCTACCGGGTCGTGCTGGTGGTACCCGATAAAATGGCGGCCGAGAAAATCCTGCACCTGAAGGCGCTCGGCGCCGAAGTCCACCTGACCCGCTCCGACGTCGGCAAGGGCCATCCCGAGTACTACCAGGACTACGCCGCGCGCCTGGCGAAACAGATTCCCGGCGCCTGGTTCGCCGACCAGTTCAACAATCCGGCCAACCCGCGCGCGCACGAGACCGGCACCGGTCCCGAACTCTGGGACCAGACCAACCACAAGCTCGACGCCATCGTGGTCGGCGTCGGCTCGTCAGGCACCCTCACCGGCCTGTCGCGCTACTTTAAAAAGACCCAGCCGCTGCTCGAATTCATCCTGGCCGACCCGCAAGGCTCGATCCTGGCCGAATACGTCAACACCGGCCACGTGTCGCGCCATGCGGGATCCTGGGCGGTCGAAGGCATCGGCGAAGACTTTATTCCTGGCATCGCCGACCTGTCGCGCGTCAAGACCGCCTATACCATCAGCGACGAAGAAAGCTTTTCCACCGCCCGCCTGCTGCTGCAGCAAGAGGGCATCCTGGCCGGCTCCTCCACCGGCACCCTGCTGGCGGCGGCGCTGCGCTACTGCCGTGCGCAGACGCGCCCGAAACGGGTGGTCACGTTCGTCTGCGACACCGGCACCCGCTACCTCTCCAAGGTGTACAGCGACGGCTGGATGGTCGACCAGGGCCTGATCACGCGCCCGCAAACGAACGACCTGCGCGACCTGATCGGCCGCCGCCACGACGCCGGCGAAGTGATCACCCTGTCGCCCGACGACACCCTGCTCACCGCCTTCAACCGCATGCGCGCGAGCGACCTGCAGCAATTGCCGGTGGTCGACGGCGACGGCCGGCTTCAGGGCCTGATCGACGAATCCGACCTGCTGCACCAGGTGACGCAAGATACCGCGCGCTTCAATGCGCCGGTGTCCGGCACCATGACGGCCAAGCTGCAGACCCTGCATCCGACGGCCAGCATGGGCCAGCTGCGCGAGATCCTCGACCACGGCCTGACCGCCGTCATCGCCGACGGGCCGGCCTTCTATGGCCTGATCACGCGCTACGACCTGCTCAACCATCTGCGAAGGACCCTGTCTTGACCAATCCAATCGACTTCAAGCGCCATCTGGCCACCCGCGTCATCCACGGCGGCCAGGCGCCCGAACCGGCGACCGGCGCCGTGATGCCGCCCATCTTCGCCACCTCGACCTTCCGGCAAGAGAGCCCCGGCGTGCACAAGGGCCTCGACTACGGCCGCTCGCACAACCCGACGCGCTGGGCGCTCGAGCGCTGCGTGGCCGACATCGAGGGCGGCCGCGCGGCCTTCGCCTTCGCCTCCGGGCTGGCGGCGATCGCGGCGGTGCTCGAGCTGCTGCCCGCAGGGTCGCACATCGTGGCCGGCGACGACATGTATGGCGGCACCTACCGCCTGTTCGAACGGGTGCGCCGTGACAGCGCCGGCCTCACCTTCAGCTATGTCGACCTGTCCGATCCCGACGCGCTGGCCGCCGCCATCACGCCCGGGACGCGCATGGTGTGGGTCGAGACCCCCACCAACCCGATGCTCAAGCTGGCCGACCTGACCGCGATCGCCAGCCTGTGCCACGCGCGCGGCCTCATCAGCGTGTGCGACAACACCTTCGCCAGCCCGATCAACCAGCGCCCGCTGGACCACGGCTTCGACATCGTGGTGCACTCGACCACCAAGTACATGAACGGCCACTCGGACGTGATCGGCGGCGTGGCGGTGGTGGGCAGCGGCGACGCCCAGACCGGGCTGGCCGAGAAGCTCGGCTTCATCCAGAACGCCGTGGGCGCGATCCAGGGACCGTTCGACAGTTTCCTGGTGCTGCGCGGGATCAAGACCCTGGCCCTGCGCGTGGAGCGCAGCAACGCCAACGCCCTGCTGCTGGCCAGCTGGCTCGAGCAGCAGCCGCAGGTGGCCAAGGTCTACTACCCCGGCCTGGAATCGCATCCGCAGCACGCGCTGGCGCGGCGCCAGATGCACGGCTATGGCGGCATCGTCTCGATCGACCTCGAGACCGACGTCGACGGCGCGCGCCGCTTCCTGGAAGCCTGCGAGGTGTTCACGCTGGCCGAGAGCCTGGGCGGCGTGGAAAGCCTGATCGAGCACCCTGCGCTGATGACCCATGCCAGCATTCCGCCCGAACGGCGCGCCGAGCTGGGCATCGGCGACGGGCTCATTCGCCTGTCGGTCGGGATCGAGCATGTCGACGACCAGCGCGAGGATCTGCGGCGGGCGCTGGCGGCCATCTGAGGCCGGGCGTCAGAACTTCTCGGCCGGCGTGACCGTGTCCGTGTAGAACACCGCGTCGTACGCTTGCGCCGGGACGATTTGCCTGGAAACCGTCCCGAATTCGCGCACCGTGGTTCTCTCGGTGAACCAGGTGGTCGACGGCCCGCTCGCGGCCCGTGAAAAGTCGACCAAGGCGTATTGCAGGCCGCCGTTGGCGAGGACGGCTTCGAGCGTGCCCGGCTGCGGGGCCGGCACCGGGGATGGCGGATTCTGGCCGTTGACGACCATGCCACGCCCCATGTAGAAGCCGACCGTGTACATCTCGGCCCGCCGCCGCTGCGCGAGCAGCTCGCCCATGCTGGTAAATCCGCCCGGCGCCTGCGCATGCGTGACGTGCAGGTTGTGGGCCCACGATGACCTTGCGCCCCGGATAGAGCGTGTCGAGCAAGGCATCGAGCTGTTCGGCCACGCCCGCGTGGCGCACGGCGTTGCCCGCCCTGTCGTCGAAGGCATCCCAGCTCTCGCGCTGGCGCGCCAGCCAGCCCCGAGCGCGCGCAGTCTGGATTTCCACCTCGATATCGAACGCCGCGTATCCCGCCGCCAGCAGTTGCGCACGGCGCTCGGCAAGCGCCCGGGAAACCTCCGCATAGAAAGCCTGGACCGCCGCGCTGCGCTGGGCCGTGAGCATGTTGCTGGCCATGAGTTTCTGATCATGTTCCGCCACGCGTGGCGCCAGCGTCGCGTCGGCGATCGCGAGCATGCCTCGCAGCCGCGCCTTGTCCAGGAACGGTGCGCTGAACTGGACATCGATACCGGCCAGCGCCAGCGGCCTGTCGCCCTTGCGCTGCGCCGTCAGGTAGTCGAACAGGCGTTCCACCTCGGTGGTGTTCCAGATCGAAAACAGGCAGCGCCGCATCACCTCGCGCGCAGGCAATACCCCGATCTGCCGGTCGGCGTCGATGCACTGGTCGAACGATCCTTCGAAGGCGAGCACATCGAAGCCCATTTCCTGGTGCAGGAACTTGATCAGCCTGACCTTCGCCCAGTTGGATTCGGCCACGCCGTGCGAAGCCTCGCCCAGCTGAACCAGGCGCTTGCCATGCAGCAGCGGCTTGAGGAATTGCAGGTCGTTGAAGTCGTCGCTGAACAAGGAACGGACCGGGTGGCGCCGGGCCATCACATCGGCGCGCCACGTAGCGCTGATGGGCGGCATGGCGCCAGGCGCGATGGCGAGCGCCGCATCACCCTGCAACTGTTGCGACGGCCGGGGGCGCGGCGCCACCACCGGCGGCCCATGGACGGGCACCGTGACCGATGCGTCGACCGCCAGTGCGAGCCGCTCGACCTGGATGCTGCCCTCGCCGCGCATCCCGAGGTGGATCTCGATGCCGGTCGCATTCGGTGGCACCGGCACCCGCACCTCGACCTGCTGCCAGTCGGCGGCGCCGTTGGCCAGCCTGGGACCGTTCGCGTGGTCGGCGATGATGCCGTCCGGGCCCTGCAGCCGCACCGCCACGAAGGCGAACTCTTTCAGGCCCTGCGCGCGAAAGCGGGCGGAGACCATCACATCGTGTCCGGCGGCGCTGCCGGGGGCGATCCGCTGGAACACCCCGCCAACCCACCTGGCGTCGGGACGGCCTTGCACATGAAGGACGCAGGTGGCAGCGCACTCGGTGCGCACATCATGGCCGGCGCCGACCTGCATCCAGCCGGCAGGCCCGGCGCCGGCGGCGTCGCTGCGCTCAAACGCAGGATTGACGAGCGTGGGTGGGCCGGCCGCCGGCGCGGCGCAGGCGCACGCGGCCAGCAGCAAGGCAGTCAACAAGACAGGGAATCGGTTCATCGATCGGCGCTTCGTGGCATGGCATGCCAGCATAGCCAAGAACCGCGATCGAATAAGCGCACATAGTCACGCCGGCGCTGCCGCGCGTCACGCGGCTTCGAGCAGGCGCTGTCGTGGCTGCTCCGGCGCGGCTAGTGCACCACGCAGCTTGAAGGTCGCCACCAGCGCCGACAGTTCGGCCGCCTGCTGGCGCATCGAGGCCGCCGCCGCCGCGGCCTCTTCCACCATCGCGGCGTTCTGCTGGGTCGACATGTCGATCTCGGCGATCGCCCGGCTCACCTGCGTGACGCCCTCGGCCTGGCCGGCGCTGGCGGTATGGATCCGGCCCAGGATGCCCGCCACCTCATGCACGTGCTGCAGCATGGCGCGCATCGTCGAACCGGCCGACTCGGCCATGCCGGTGCCGGCCTCGATTTCGCTCGACGACTCACCGATCAGTTTCTTGATTTCCTTGGCCGCGCCCGCCGAATGCTGGGCCAGGTTGCGCACTTCGGACGCCACCACGGCGAAGCCGCGGCCTTCGCTGCCAGCGCGCGCGGCTTCGACCGCCGCGTTCAGCGCCAGGATGTTGGTCTGGAAGGCGATGCTGTCGATCATGCCGGTGATGTCCACGATGCGCGCCGCCGACGCCTTGATCGCTCCCATGCGCGCCACCAGCTGTTCGACCGCCCTCGCCCCTTCGGTCGCCACGCCGGACGCGGTCTGGGCCAGGACATTGGCCTGGCGCGCATTGGCGTTGTTGCTGGCGATGGCCTCGCTTAGTTCGTCCATCGCGCTCACGGTCTGGCGCAGCGCGTCGGCCTGGCGTTCGGTGCGGGTCGACAGGTCCTGGTTGCCTTCGGCGATCTCGCTCGAGGCCGAATCGATCGCCTGGGCCCCGACCAGCACCTGCGACACGGTGCTCGAGACGCCATGGGTCATGCCGTTCAAGGCGTCGAACAGGCGGCCGATCTCGTCGCTGCGCTGGTGGTCGATGGTCGGGCGCAAGTCGCCGCGCGCCACCTGCTCGGCCAGCATCGCGGCCTGCTGCAGCGGCACCACCAGGTCGCGGCTCAAGGCCCAGGCCAGGCCGACGCCGACCAGCAGCGCCGCCGCGCCCAGGGCCAGCAGCAGGATCTTGCTGAAGCTCGATGTGGCCGCCGAGGCGTCGGCCAGGCGGTGCGCTTCGCCGCTCTCGTAGGCAAGCAGCGCTTCCAGCGCGCCGATCCTGGCCTGGTAGCCCGGCTCCCATTTCCTGGTCAGCGTTTCTTCGACCAGGCCGGTCTGGCCCAGGTCCTTGGCCTTGAACAGCGCCTCCTGGACGGGGCGAAGCGCGGCCTTGTAGCGGGCAGCGTCCTGCAGCAGCGTGCGTTCGCGCTCCGACACCGGCAGCCTGGCCAGTGTCGCTTCGATGGTGGCAGTACGCTTGCGGCCGTCGGCCAGCTGGGCCTGGAAGTAGTCGGCCAGTTCCAGGCTGTCGCTGCGTGCGATCGAGGCGGTGCGCGAGCCGTTCAGGCGCTCGATGCCCAGCAGGTCGGATACCAGCTGCTGCTTGGCGAGCTTGTCGTCGACGAGGTTGGCGGTGATGACATCCGCCGCGTGCATGCGCCACACGGCGACGGCCGCAATGACCACGATCACGAGGGACAGGATGCCGAAGGCGCCGGTGAGCTTGGCGGAAGTATTGAGTTGTGCGGGTCGCATTGTGAGTCCGTGAGGAGGTGGGACAACGATGCGGACAGTGTAAAAATGTTATATGACACGTGTATGAACCCACATTCCAGGAAATATCATTATTTCCATGGAAATTTGATTCTAGAGATATCAATATTGTCGATCGATCGATACGCCGTTGCGACAGGCGTAAAAAAAAAGCCCGCGGCACTTGCGTGCGCGGGCTTTTGGACAACGCCAGTCTTGCGGACAGCGTTTATTCGATCTCGACCGTCTCGGCCGGGGCCGGCGGCGGCAGTGCGTCGCCTTCCGGGAACTCGAGGACCACATCGTCCTTCTCGTTCAGGTCGACCGTGACGCGACCACCGTTGACCAGGCGGCCGAACAGCAGCTCGTCGGCCAGCGCCTTGCGGATCATGTCCTGGATCAGGCGCGACATCGGACGTGCACCCATCGCTGGATCGAAGCCCTTGGTGCCGAGGAACTTGCGCAGCTTCTCGGTGAATATCGCTTCGACTTTCTTCTCATGCAGTTGTTCTTCCAGCTGCATCAGGAACTTGTCGACGACGCGCAGGATGATGTCTTCGTCCAGCGCGCGGAAGCTGATGATCGCGTCCAGCCGGTTGCGGAACTCCGGCGTGAACATGCGCTTGATGTCGACCATCTCGTCGCCGGTCGCGCGCGAATCCACGAAGCCCAGCGAGCGCTTGGTCAGGCTTTCGGCGCCCGCATTGGTGGTCATGATGATGATCACGTTGCGGAAGTCCGCCTTGCGGCCGTTGTTGTCGGTCAGGGTGCCGTGGTCCATCACCTGCAGCAGGATGTTGAAGATGTCCGGATGGGCCTTCTCGATCTCGTCGAGCAGCAGCACGGTGTGCGGCTTCTTGGTGATGGCCTCGGTCAGCAGGCCACCCTGGTCGAAGCCGACGTAGCCCGGCGGCGCGCCGATCAGGCGCGAGACGGCATGACGCTCCATGTACTCGGACATGTCGAAGCGCACCAGTTCGATGCCCAGGATGAAGGCCAGCTGCTTGGCGACCTCGGTCTTGCCGACACCGGTCGGGCCCGAGAACAGGAAGGAGCCGATCGGCTTGTCGGTCTTGCCCAGGCCGGCGCGCGCCATCTTGATCGCGGCCGACAGCGCGTCGATCGCGGGGTCTTGCCCGAACACGACGTTGCGCAGGTCGCGGTCGATCGTCTGCAGCTTGCTGCGGTCGTCCTGGTTGACCGTTTGCGGGGGAATCCGCGCGATCTTGGCGATGATGTCCTCGATCTCGGTCTTGCCGATGGTTTTCTTTTGCTTCGACTTCGGCAGGATGCGCTGGGCGGCACCGGCTTCGTCGATGACGTCGATCGCCTTATCGGGCAGGTGACGGTCGTTGATGAAACGCGCCGCCAGCTCGGCCGCGGTCGACAGCGCCGAGGCCGAATACTTCACGCCATGGTGCTCTTCGAAGCGCGACTTGAGGCCGCGCAGGATCGCCACCGTCTGCTCGACCGACGGCTCGTTGACGTCGACTTTCTGGAACCGGCGCGACAGCGCATGGTCTTTCTCGAACACGCCGCGGAACTCGGTGAACGTGGTCGCGCCGATGCACTTGAGCTGGCCGTTGGCCAGTGCCGGTTTCAGCAGGTTCGATGCGTCGAGCGTGCCGCCCGAGGCCGAGCCGGCGCCGATGATCGTGTGGATCTCGTCGATGAACAGGATGCCGTTCGGCGTGTCCTTGATCTGCTTGAGCACGGCCTTCAGGCGCTGCTCGAAATCGCCGCGGTACTTGGTGCCGGCCAGCAGCGCGCCCATGTCGAGCGAGAACACGACGGCGTTCTGCAGGATCTCTGGCACGTCCTCTTGCACGATGCGCCAGGCCAGGCCTTCGGCGATCGCGGTCTTGCCCACGCCGGCCTCGCCCACCAGCAGCGGATTGTTCTTGCGGCGGCGGCACAGGATCTGGATCACGCGATCGACTTCTTCCTCGCGGCCGATCAGTGGATCGATCTTGCCGTCGGCAGCCGCCTTGTTCAGGTTCTGGGTGAACTGGTCGAGCGGCGACTCCTTGGCCTGGCCTTCGACCTGCGCTTCTTCCACGCCTTCGGACGCCTTCTGGGTGTCCATTTGCTGGTCCTTGCGCACGCCGTGCGAAATGAAATTGACCACGTCGAGACGGGTCACGCCCTGCTGGTGCAGGTAGTAAACAGCGTGCGAATCCTTTTCGCCGAAGATCGCCACCAGCACGTTGGCGCCGGTGACTTCCTTCTTGCCGTTCGAGGCCGACTGCACGTGCATGATCGCGCGCTGGATCACGCGCTGGAAACCAAGCGTCGGCTGGGTGTCGACCTCGCCCGTGCCAGGCACGGTCGGGGTGTTATCACCGATAAAATTAGTCAAGGTCTTGCGCAGGTCTTCGATATTGACCGCGCACGCACGCAGGACTTCGGCGGCCGATGGATTATCGAGGAGCGCGAGCAGCAGGTGTTCCACGGTGATGAATTCGTGGCGTGCCTGTCGTGCCTCGACAAAGGCCATGTGTAGGGATACTTCAAGTTCCTGCGCAATCATACTTCCTCCATCACGCACTGCAGGGGATGCCCGGCCTTGCGCGCATGCGTTAAGACAAACTCCACTTTGGTACACGCTATATCTTTGGAAAACACCCCGCACACGCCTTTACCATGACGGTGAACCGAGAGCATGATCTGGGTTGCGGTCTCGCGATCCTTATTGAAATATTCCTGGATCACGGCGACCACGAACTCCATCGGCGTGTAGTCATCGTTCAATAGCGCCACCTGGTACAGCGGAGGCGGTTTGACGGTCTGCCGCTCAAGCAGTTGTTCAGTATCGTGCTTCGTTGCCATGGGGTTATTCTAATACTTCCGCGGTTGGTGCCAAGCGTAAACATCAGCTCGTTTTCTGGTGTTTCCATCTTACGCGTTTTCAGATATTTGCGCAGATGGCGTTCCGATTGCCGAAATCAAGACCGTGGATGGGTTGGGGTCTGAAATATTTGGCTACAGGCACGTAAAAGCTCTTGACTTCAGTGATTATTCCACCAACAATGCAGTTATTGACATTGTACTTATGTACTTGTTGATAAGAAGTGAGCAGGCTGAGGAGGGGGCAAGAAGCTTCTTGCTTTTATGGCTCGTGTGATTTGTTAAATTTGAAAGTTCTTTTATGGCAACTGGTACTGTTAAGTGGTTCAATGATTCCAAAGGCTTTGGCTTCATCACTCCTGATGACGGCGGCGAGGATTTGTTCGCTCACTTCTCCGCGATCAACATGAACGGTTTTAAGACCCTCAAAGAAGGTCAAAAAGTCCAATTCGAAGTCACGCAAGGCCCTAAAGGCAAGCAAGCTTCCAATATCCAGGGTATGTAATATCTCCCCTCCCGGAAGCGAAGAACCCCGCGCCTAGCGGGGTTTTTTTTTGCCTGTCAGGCAGGCTTTTCGCCATGCGTGAAGCCGCTCGCGTGCACGAATGCCTGGGCCTCGGCCAGGATTTCCTGCAACTGGTCGCCGCTCACCGCATCGGGCATCCCTTCGATGCTGTTGTGCTGGAGAGCGTCCAGCGCCCCGTCGTAGCGACGCAGCAGCGCGCCCGCCCGCGCGGCCAGGTCGGGCGCGAGCGCACCCGTTGCCGCCGCCGCGCGCAGGCGCTCCGGATCGACGTGGCGCTGGAAAGCATAGATGAACCGTCCGATTCGCTCGTATCTGGCCTGGGTGATCGATTCATCGCTCATGGTTTCTCCTGGTAGCATATCGAATGAAGCCTACATATTCTCGATCATGACATCGCCGAAGCCCGAGCACGACACCTGGGTCGCGCCTTCCATCAGGCGCGCGAAGTCATACGTGACCTTCTTCGACACGATTGCCCTGCCCATCGACGAGATGACCAGATCGGCCGCCTCGCTCCAGCCCATATGGCGCAGCATCATCTCGGCCGACAGGATCAGCGAACCCGGATTCACGTAATCCTTTCCGGCGTATTTCGGCGCCGTGCCATGGGTTGCCTCGAACATCGCCACCGAATCGGACATATTCGCGCCCGGTGCAATGCCGATGCCGCCGACCTGGGCCGCCAGCGCATCCGAGATATAGTCGCCATTCAGGTTCAGCGTGGCGATCACGCTGTATTCCATGGGGCGCAGCAGGATTTGCTGCAGGAAGGCGTCGGCGATCGAGTCCTTGATCATGATGTCGCGCCCGGTCTTCGGGTTTTTCACCCTGCACCACGGGCCGCCGTCGAACAGTTCGGCGCCGAATTCCTTTTGCGCCAGCGCATAACCCCAGTCGCGGAACGCGCCTTCGGTGTACTTCATGATATTGCCCTTGTGGACCAGGGTCACCGACGGCTTGTCGTTGTCGATGGCGTACTGGATCGCCTTGCGCACCAGGCGCTCGGTACCTTCGCGCGAGACCGGCTTGATGCCGAGCCCCGAGGTTTCCGGGAAGCGGATCTTGTTGACGCCCATGTGCTCGGACAGGTAAGCGATCAGCTTGCGCGCGCCTTCCGAGCCGGCTTCCCACTCGATGCCGGCGTAGATGTCTTCGGAATTCTCGCGGAAGATGACCATATCGGTCTTTTCCGGCTGCTTGAGCGGCGACGGCACGCCGGTGAAATACCGCACCGGACGCAGGCAGACGTACAGGTCGAGTTCCTGGCGCAGCGCGACATTGAGCGAGCGGATGCCACCGCCGACCGGCGTCGTCAGCGGACCCTTGATCGAGACCACATAATCCTTCAATACGTCGAGCGTCTCGGCCGGCAGCCAGGTGTCGGCGCCATAGCGCCGGGTTGCCTTCTCGCCGGCGAAGATTTCCATCCAGCTGATCCGGCGCGCACCGCCATAAGCTTTGTCCACCGCCGCATCGACTACCTTGATCATGACGGGCGTGATGTCCACGCCGGTGCCGTCGCCCTCGATGTAGGGAATGACCGGATTGTCCGGGACGTTCATGGTCGAATCGGTGTTGACCGTGATCTTGCTGCCGTCGGCCGGGACGGTGATATGCTGGTACATCGCGTGTTCTCCCAGGTGGGCGGCGGTCGGCATGGCGAACTCGATTACAATACTGCCCCGATTCGCCTGCACTCCGCCAATCCTCTATAAGACATAAGATGGCGTGCGTTTTATTATGCCTCAGTATTCTGCCATATCGGCACGCTATTGACCGACAGGCGCCCCTTGTCCGCTTTTGACGTTATCCGATGCCCCTGATCCTCTTCAATAAACCATTCCAGGTCCTGTGCCAGTTTTCGCCCCAGGAAGGCCGTGAATCGCTGGCCGACTACCTGAACATTCCAGGCATCTACCCCGCCGGCCGGCTCGACGCCGACAGCGAAGGCCTGATGCTCTTGACCGACGACGGCAAGCTGCAGCACAAGATCGCCCACCCCGACCACAAGGAGGCCAAGACCTACCTGGTGCAAGTGGACGGCGTGCCCGACGCCGCCGCGCTGGCGCGCCTGCAGGCGCCGCTCGACCTGGGCGATTTCGTGACCCGCCCCTGCCGCGCGGTGCGCATCGCCGAACCCGGATGGCTATGGCCGCGCAATCCGCCGATCCGGGCGCGCCACGACAAGCCGACCGGCTGGATCGCGATCACGCTCGAAGAAGGCAAGAACCGGCAGGTGCGCCGGATGACGGCGGCGGTGGGCTTCCCGACCCTGCGCCTGGTGCGCAGTAGTATCGGGCCGTTTTCGCTGTCGACCCATCCATTGATGCCGGGCGAGCACACCGAGGTCTATCTGCCGGGTTGACGCGGCCGGCGAGGCGGCCCTGGCGCCGCCCCATCAAGCTGCGCTCCATATGAAAAAACCCGCCGACCTCACGGTACGGCGGGTTTTTCATGCACGCTTCGGGTTACGCCAGCGATTCCAGCGCTGCGTTGAAGGTCGCGCTCGGACGCATTACCGCGCCGACCTTGGCCTCGTCCAGCTTGTAGTAGCCGCCGATGTCGGCCGGCTTGCCCTGCACTTCCAGCAGTTCGGCGACGATCTTGGCTTCGTTATCGAGCAGCTGCTTGGCCAGTGGCGCGAACTTCGCGGCCAGTTCGGCGTCCTCGGCCTGCGCGGCCAGTTCCTGGGCCCAGTACATCGACAGGTAGAACTGGCTGCCGCGGTTGTCGAGCTCGCCGGTCTTCGGCGATGGCGACTTGCGGTTGTCCAGCAGCTTGCCGGTGGCCGCATCGAGGGTCTTGGCCAGCACCTTGGCCTTGTTGTTGCCGGTCTTGATGCCCAGGTCTTCCAGCGAGACGGCCAGGGCCAGGAACTCGCCCAGCGAATCCCAGCGCAGGTGGTTCTCTTCGACCAGCTGCTGCACGTGCTTCGGCGCCGAGCCGCCGGCGCCGGTTTCGTACATGCCGCCACCGGCCATCAGCGGCACGATCGACAGCATCTTGGCGCTGGTGCCCAGTTCCATGATCGGGAACAGGTCGGTCAGGTAGTCGCGCAGGATGTTGCCGGTCACCGAGATGGTGTCCAGGCCGCGCTTGACGCGCTCCAGGGTGTAGCGCATCGCGCGCACCTGCGACATGATCTGGATGTCCAGGCCGCTGGTGTCGTGATCCTTCAGGTACACCTTGACCTTCTTGATCAGTTCATTCTCGTGCGGACGGTACGGGTCGAGCCAGAACACGGCCGGCATGCCCGAGTTGCGCGCGCGGGTCACGGCCAGCTTGACCCAGTCGCGGATCGGCGCGTCCTTGACCTGGCACATGCGCCAGATGTCGCCCTGCTCGACGTTCTGGCTCATCAGGACTTCGCCGGTGGCGAGGTCGGTGATGTTGGCCACGCCGTCCTCCTGGATCTCGAAGGTCTTGTCGTGCGAACCGTATTCTTCGGCTTGCTGGGCCATCAGGCCGACGTTCGGAACGGTGCCCATGGTCTTCGGATCGAAGGCGCCATGCCATTTGCAGAAGTTGATGATCTCCTGGTAGATACGGGCGAAGGTGCTCTCGGGGATGACGGCCTTGACTTCCTTCAGGCGGCCGTCGGCGCCGTACATCTTGCCGCCGGCGCGGATCATGGCAGGCATCGACGCGTCGACGATCACGTCGTTCGGCGAATGGAAGTTGGTAATGCCCTTGGCCGAGTCGACCATGGCCAGTTCAGGACGGTGTTCCTGGCAGGCGTGCAGGTCGCGGATGATTTCTTCGCGCTGCGACGACGGCAGGTCGGCGATCTTGTTGTACAGGTCGGCCATGCCGTTGTTGACATTGATGCCCAGGCTGTCGAACAGGGCGCCGTGCTTTTCGAACGCTTCCTTGTAGAACATGCGCACGCAATGGCCGAACACGATCGGGTGCGAGACCTTCATCATGGTTGCCTTGACGTGCAGCGAGAATAGCATGCCGGTCTGGTGCGCATCTTCGATCTGGGCTTCGTAGAAGTCCAGCAGGGCCTTGCGGCTCATGAACATCGAATCGATGATCTCGCCGGCCTGCAGGGCGACCTTCGGCTTCAGGACGATGGTCTGGCCGCTCCTGGTGATCAGTTCCATCTTGACTTCGCGCGCCGCGTCGAGGGTCATCGACTTCTCGCCGTGGTAGAAGTCGCCGTGGGTCATGTGCGACACGTGGGTGCGCGACGCCTGCGACCATGGCTGCATCGAGTGCGGGTTCTTGCGTGCGTACTCCTTGACGGCGCGCGGCGCGCGGCGGTCCGAGTTACCTTCGCGCAGGACCGGGTTCACGGCCGAGCCGATGCACTTGCCGTACTTGGCCTTGATCGTTTTTTCTTCGTCGGTCTTCGGATCCGCCGGATAGTCGGGGATGTTGTAGCCCTTTTCTTGCAGTTCCTTGATCGCGGTGGTCAGCTGGGTGACCGAGGCGCTGATGTTCGGCAGCTTGATGATGTTTGCTTCCGGCGTGAGCGTCTTCTGGCCCAGGTCGGCCAGCGCGTCGGGTACGCGCTGTTCCGGAGTCAGGTTCTCCGGGAAGGCGGCCAGGATACGGGCCGCAACCGAGATGTCGCTGGCTTCGACGTTGATGCCGGCCGGCTTGGTGAAGGTGCTGACCACGGGCAGGAAGGCGTGGGTCGCCAGCAGCGGCGCCTCGTCGGTCAGGGTGTAGATGATGGTCTGATCACTGCTCATGCACATTTTCCTCGGTAGTCGCGAACGCTGTCGCGAGTATAAAACTGACAATTGGCCACAGGCCAAAACCCTGGCGCACCGCCTTGGCGCTCCGCCTTGGCGCACCGCGCTGATGCCGGACATTCTACCCCTCCCGACCCCGGGATGGGCAGATCGCAAAGGGATGACCACCAGGAGTGAGCCTTCGCGTCGTCGCGGAAGCGCGCTCAAGTCTTCTATAAGACATAAGACGCGCCATATTATGCCCGAGCTTTGCACGGGACACCAGTTTTTAAGCGTTTGGCAAGGCGATGTACTCGTTAAATATGGATGAGGACGGATCCGCAAAAGCGGCGCGCCAAGCAAAAAAACCCGCCAGGACCGAAGTCGGGCGGGTCTTTCCAACTGCACAGAACTTTGCCGTCGCGGCCCAAGGGCCGCGTCGCAAACGGCTATTAAGCCGACAGTGCTTTCAGGGCTGCAGCCAGGCGGCTCTTGTGACGCGCTGCCTTGTTCTTGTGGATGATCTTTTTGTCAGCGATGCTGTCGATCTTCGACACGGATTGCTGGAAGATGGTGGTCGCAGCTGCCTTGTCGCCAGCCTGGATGGCTTTGCGGACGGCCTTGATTGCGGTGCGCAGGGTCGAACGCTGCGACGAGTTGTGTGCGTTTTGCTTAACTGCTTGACGAGCGCGTTTGCGCGCTTGTGCGGTATTTGCCATGGAATTTCCTAAATCGGGGTCAAGTTGCGTTTGCAAACATTAGCGACTGTCAAACTGGCGCCGGGGTGAGCTATGCGGTGCCTGCCCAACGATATTAGTGTCTGCTAACAGAATTCAGTACAGCCCATGATTATAGCGAAGGTTTCAATTCGGAGCAATTCATTATTCACGCACTGTCGGTTTACCGTCCCTTCGGGCGTGCCGGTCGGTACCGCCGCCGTTACCGCGCAACGCGTCCGTACGGGACGAGTTGCCCAAGTATAATCTTGCGCCATGAACCTGCTCAGAACCCTCGCCGCCATCTCCAGCATGACCATGCTGTCGCGCATCACCGGCCTGCTGCGCGAAAGCCTGTTCGCGCGCGCCTTCGGCGCCTCGGCCTATACCGATGCCTTCATCATCGCCTTCCGCCTGCCGAACCTGCTGCGCCGCCTGTTTGCCGAAGGCGCGTTCTCGCAGGCCTTCGTGCCCATCTTGTCGGAATATAAAACCCAGCACGGCGAGCCGGCCACCAAGACCCTGGTCGACCACGTCGCCACCGCCCTGATCTGGGCCACGGTGCTGACCAGCATCGTCGGCATCATTGGCGCCCCGCTCCTGATCACGCTGCTGGCGGGCGACCTGCGCGAGACGCCCGGCGCCTACGACGCCTCGGTGATCATGACGCAGATGATGTTCCCGTATATCGCCTGCATGTCCTTCGTGGCCCTGGCCGGCGGCATCCTCAATACGTGGCGCCAGTTCAAGGTGCCTGCTTTTACCCCTGTATTGCTGAACTTGTCCTTCATTTTCGCCTCGCTGGTGCTGGTCAACTACCTGGAGCAGCCGATCTATGCGATGGCGATCGCGGTCTGCGTCGGCGGCCTGCTGCAGGTGGCGATCCAGATTCCCTCCCTGGTCAAGATCGGCATGCTGCCGCGCATCTCCATCAACCCGATGCACGGCCTGCGCGACGCCGGCGTGCGGCGCATGCTGCGCAAGATGGGACCGGCCGTGTTCGCCGTGTCGGCGGCCCAGATCAGCCTGTTGATCAATACCGGCATCGCGGCCAGCCTGGCGGCCGGCGCCGTCTCGGCCCTGCAGTATGCCGACCGCCTGATGGAATTTCCCACCGCGATGCTGGGCGTGGCCCTCGGCACCATCCTGCTGCCGTCGCTCTCCAAAGCGAACAGCGAAGGCAATAGCGAGGAATATGCGGCCCTGCTCAACTGGGGCCTGCGCCTGACCTTCCTGCTGGCGCTGCCGGCGGCGGTGGGCCTGGCGACGCTGGCCGAGCCGATGATCGCCACCCTCTTCCACTACGGTAAATTCGACGATGCGGCGTTGGCCAACTCGGCCATGCCCCTGATGGCCTACAGCGCCGGGCTGCTGGGCATCATCCTCGTCAAGATCCTGGCCCCGGCCTTCTATGCGCGCCAGGACGTCAAGACGCCGGTGCGCATCGCGATCATGGTGCTGTTCGCGACCCAGTTGATGAACCTGCTGTTCGTGTTCGTGCTCGACCTGGGCGTGGCCGGCCTGGCCCTGTCGATCGGCCTGGGCGCCTGCATCAACGCCACCTGCCTCTACATCGGCCTGCGCCGGCGCGGCATCTATGCGCCGCAGCCGGGCTGGTTGACCTTCTTCGTCAAGCTGGCCGTCGCCGTCGGCGTGATGGGGGCTCTGGCCTGGTTCGGCCAGGCGCAGTTCGACTGGGCGGCGATGAAGGCGACCCCGAGCTTGCGCATCGGCGCCCTGCTCGCCATCATCACTGCCTGTGCCTTCGCCTATTTCGCCGTGCTGGCGGTGCTGGGCTTCAGGCCGCGCGACTTCCGCCGCCGCGCGAACTGAGAACCTGGACCGGCAGGTTCCACGACCTGTCAGGACTTGTACTTGACGTTGCAGCCGTAAGGGCGGGTGGTGGCCTGGGCCACGTTCTCGCCCTTCACGACCGCCTCCATCGCGGTCTTGAACAGCGGGCTGGCCTTCTCGATGTCTTCCAGCTTGGCCGACGCGATGCTGTCGATGCCGCCCGCGTAGCGCAGCACGCCCTTGGCGTCGATCACGTACATATGCGGCGTGGTGCGCGCGTCGTACGCCCTGCCGACCGTGCCTTGCGGGTCGAGCAGCACGGCCGTCGGCGCGGCGTTGCGGCTGGCCGTCAGCTCATCGGCCTTCTTGCCGTCCACGAAGCCCTGCTCGCCCGGCGCCGACGAGATCACGCTCAGCCAGACCACGCCGGCATCCTTCGCCTGCTTCTGCAGGTTCGGCATATTCGCCTGGTAATGCTTCTTCACGTAGGGGCAATCGTGGTTGGTCCATTCCAGCACCACGGTCTTGCCCTTGAAGTCGGCCAGGCTGTGCTGCTTGCCCTTGGTGTCGACCGCCGTGAAGGCGGGGGCCGGCTGGCCGATGGCTGGCGCGGCCAGCGCCGGGACGCAAGCCCCGCCGAGCAGCAGGGCCGCCATCGATACCGTGGTGCGCAGCATGGCGCGGCGAGAGGAAGCTTGCATGATATCTCCTTGTGAATGAATGATTACTGCCCGAACGACTCGGTGACAATGGCCTGGGTCAGCACCGGCGGCAAGACCACCGC
Organism: Telluria sp. RT2P19; assembly: GCF_059685725.1. Taxonomy (NCBI): domain Bacteria; kingdom Pseudomonadati; phylum Pseudomonadota; class Betaproteobacteria; order Burkholderiales; family Oxalobacteraceae; genus Telluria; species Telluria sp. RT2P19. The sequence goes on along the minus strand of NZ_JCASIL010000001.1, from coordinate 463,718 downwards.
TTCCCTCCCGGCCGGATAGAAGGCATAGAACGGCAGGCCGTCGCGCCCGAACGATTGCAGGAAGGCCGTGATGGCGGGATCGCGGTTGGTCCAGTCGCCCTTCATGTAGACCACGCCGCCATCCTTCATGGCCTGCTGGACGGCGGCGCTCGACAAGGTCGTGCGCTCGTTGACCAGGCAGGTGATGCACCAGGCGGCGGTCAGGTTGACGAACACCGGCTTGCCCTCGGCGCGCAGCGCGGCCAGGCGCGCGGCGCTATAGGGTTCGGCCTGCGCGGATTGCGCAGGGGCTGCTGCGGCCTGTGGCCCGGCGCCATGCAGCATGACCATCAGGCCAGCGATTCCCGCCACGCCGGCCACTGCCGCGCCGCGCGGCCACCAGCGTCTTGTCGTTCCATGCTGGGCCAGGCCGGCCAGCCAGCCGACCAGGCCGACCAGCACCAGTCCGGCCAGCGCCATGCGCAGGCCGGCCTCGCCCGCCTGCTGGGCCAATACCCACAGCAGCCAGGCCGCGGTCGCATACATCGGGAAAGCCATCGCCTGGCGCAGGGTCACCATCCACGCGCCGGGCCGCGGCAGGCGCCGGGCGACGGATGGGAAGACGCCCAGCAGCAGGAACGGCAGGGCCAGGCCGAGGCCCATCGTCGCAAACACCACCAGGCTGACATAGGCCGGCGCCACCAGCGCCGAACCAATGGCGGCGCCCATGAATGGCGCGGTGCAGGGCGTGGCCACCACCACCGCCAGCAGACCGGTGAAGAAGCTGCCCGCATGGCCCTTGCGCTCGGTGAGGCCCTGGCCCGCGCCGGCGAGCGCGCCGCCGATCTCGTACACGCCGGACAGGTTCAGGCCGATCGCCAGCATCAGCCAGCACATCGCCGCCACGAACAGCGGCGACTGGAACTGGAAACCCCAGCCGACGGCGCTGCCGCCCGCGCGCACCGCCAGAAGCGCCAGGGCAAGGGTCATGAAGGCGCCCAGCACGCCCAGCGTGTAGAACAGGCCGGACAGGCGTACCTCGCGCCGGTCGCCGCCGGACATGCCGGCCACCGCCGTGGCCTTGATCGCCAGCACCGGGAACACGCAGGGCATCAGGTTCAGGATCAGGCCACCCAGGAAGGCGAACAGCGCCATCTGCCACAGCGGGAGCGTGGCCGGCGCATCGGTCATGGCTGGCGCCGCCGCGGCCGGCGTCAGCTCGAGTGCGAACCAGCGTTTCTGCCCACCGCCGTCCGTGACCGCCAGCAGGCCGGCGGATGGGCCAGGCGTATACCCCTGGCCCTTGGTCGTCGCCAGCGTGAGCCTGCCCTCCTCCACTTTCAGGGCCTGGTCGGCGACGTGGTCGACGATGCCCCAGCTGTCCGGGAAGTACAGGGCCGATTGCACCGTGGCCGGCGCGATGCCTTCGCCCTCGACCGTCAGTTGCAGGGTCGATTCGCCGACGCTCGCCGTGGCGCGCCAGTCGGCAGGCTGCGGCTGGCGTGCGTCGGCGATCCTGAATGCGGCCCGGATATCGGCGCTCGCCGGACGCGCGCTCGCCTCGACCGGTAGCGCCAGGCGGAACTTGCCTTCCTCCGGGATGCACTCCTTCTCGCACACCACCCAGTCGGCATTCGCCTCGAGTACCAGCTGGCTGCCGGGCCGCGCATCCTGCGGCACCTTCAGGGCCATCGGGAACACGATCTCGTTCTCGTAGCCATAGCTGGCGACCGGGCCGATGATGAAGCGGTCGGGACCCGGCCAGGCGATCTCGCCGACCGTGGCGCCGGCCGGCGCGTCGAAGCTGATGGTCGGCGGCGAGCCGGCATCGCCCGGATTCTTCCAGTAGGTGTGCCAGTGCGGCGCCAGGCGCTGGCGCAGGCCGATGCGCAGCGCCTGGCCCGGGCTGACGGCGGCGTACTCGCTCACCAGCGACACCGTGGCGCGCGGGCTTTGCTGCACATTGCTCTCTGTCGCAACGGCCAGCGCCGGCGTCAATACAAGAAGCAGTGCAGCGGTCAGGGTGCGCCAGGAAGACCGGGCGGCGGTTGCAAGAGATCCGGGCATCAGTTGGTCAAGCGTTGGTGGCGTTGGCGGATAAGCGGGTCCGATAGTCGGTGACAAAACTAACACGTTCCTGCCTCCGTGGGCAATCGTCCCAGAACTGTCAACACATCGGACGACATCCTGACTTTCGGCACATGCGCACGTCGCCGCGGCTTCCGATAATCGGCCCACTCGCAGCGTCTTGGGGGCGCCGCGATTCAACCAGAACCGGGAAAACAACCATGCAAAAAATCGTCCATGCCGCCGCCTTCATCGTCATCCTCGCCGGCGCCGGCGCAACGCAAGCGCAGGAACGCGGCTACATCGGCCTGAGCCTCGGCCCCTCGAAGGGCAGCGTCACGAACGCCGACGGCCAGCGCATCGGCCAGGAAAACGACGTCGTCGCGTTCAAGGGCTATGCCGGCTACGCACTGAACCGGCACCTCGCCATCGAGGGCGGTTACGCGGGCACGACGGGCAAGTTGCGCTTCGAGGGCGAGCGATTCGGCGCCGCCACCGATCCGCGCGCCGACATGAGCGCCTTCTATGTGGCGCTGCGCGGCAAGGTCGCCGTCGGGGCTTCGGTCGACATATTCGCCAAGCTGGGCGTGGCGCGCAACCGGTTCGAGCTCACCGGCGCCGGCGCACGGGACTTCGACGTGACCGCCGTCAAGCCGATGCTGGTGGTGGGCATCGCCTGGCGCGTGACCGACCAGGTGGCGCTGACGGTGGAGCTGGAACACTACGGACGCGTGCGCGAAGGGAACCGCCGCTTCGTCCAGAACCGCGCCCAGGCCGGCGTCCAGTTCGGCTTCTGAGGCGAACGGCAAGAACGAGCAGACTTTCCACAATGCATCTGCGAAAATGCTGCTCCCTTCGCCCGCCTTGCACACCATGACGCCCGCGCCCGCCGCCAACCGCATTCCGCACATCCCGCCCTGGACGTTCGCGTTCGCCGCCGCACTGCTGTTCGCAGGCCTCGAGATCGGCGCCGTCCTGAGCGCCGGCGTGGACCGGGCTGCCCTGCATAACCCGCTCGGCCTGGCCGCGCTGGCGCTGGTGGCCGGGCCCCAGGAATGGATGGCCTGGACCGGCGGCACGCAGCGGCCGTCCGTCTTCCAATCCTATGCGATCGCGAAGGCGGCGTTCGCACTGGTTGCCGTGCCGGCAGCGGCGGCCGCCTGTGCGACCCGCTCTACGCGGCGGCGCGCGGCGCTGCTGGCGCTGCAGATGGCGTGCGCGCTGGCGCTGGACTCCACGCCCTTTCACCTACTCGTGGCCGTGCAGCTCGGCATGCTGCTGCCGCTGCGCACGGCGCTGGCATGGCTGGCGACCCAGTACCTGCTGGGGGCCGGCATCGATCTGCTACTGGTGCTCGATCTCGCGCAGCGCCTGGCGCAGCCGCCGCAATGGCCGCTGCTGGGCTACCTGTGCGCCGAGCGCGCGGTCGTCGTCGCCGGCTTCGCCGCCGTCGGCCGCCTGGTCCTGTACGAGCGCCGTACTCGCCAGGCGCTGGCCGCGGCCCACGCCCAAGTGGTGGCGACCCAGTCCCTGCTGGCCGATACCGTCCGCGGGAGCGAACGGCTGCGCATCGCACGCGACCTGCACGACACGGTCGGCCACCACCTGACGGCGCTGAACCTGCATCTCGACCTCGCGCTGCGCCAGGCGGGCAGCGCCGTTCCGCCAGCCCTCCCCACTGCCCGCGCCGTCGGCCAGGACCTGCTGGCCCAGGTGCGCAGCGTGGTCACCAGCACGCGCGACGACCGTCCGATCGACCTCGGGCAAGCCTTGCGCATGCTGTGCGCGGGACTTCCCGCCCTGACAGTCGACCTGCGCATCGACGCCGAGGCCGCGTGCCAGCCCACGCCGGCCGCGCACGCGCTCTTTTGCTGCATCCAGGAAGCCATTACGAACACGCTGCGTCACGCGCAGGCAAGGCGACTCGAGATCGTCCTCGAGATCAGCGACGGCATGACGGCTGTCCGCGTGTCCGACGACGGATGCGGCAAATCCGGCGCCGCCGAAGGCAACGGCCTGCGCGGCATGCGCGAACGCCTGGCCGAACTGGGCGGCACGCTGGACTGTCGGCCCGCGGACGGCAGCGGCGTCTCGCTCGAGATGCGCGTGCCGCAGGCCCGGAGCCAGGCATGATCCGCGTCGGCCTGGTCGACGACCAGACCCTGGTGCGCAGCGGCATCCGCGGCTTGCTGGACCTGACCGATGACATTCGCGTCGTGGCGGAAGCAGCCGACGGCGTGGCGGCGCGCGCGATGCTGGCCGTGCACGGCCTCGATGTGCTCTTGCTCGACGTGCGCATGCCCGGCTGCGACGGTCTTGAACTGCTGCGGCATCCACCCACGGCGCTGCCGCCGACGATCATGTTGACGACCTTCGACGACGACGACGCGCTGTTCGAGGCAATGCGCGCCGGCGCGCGCGGCTTCCTGCTGAAGGACATTTCACTCGAACGGCTGGCGGAGGGCGTGCGCGCCGTGGCCGGCGGGGCCACCCTGTTCCGGCCCGGCCTGACCGAACGGGTACGCGCCTCCTACCAACCCATGCAGGCGGCGCCGGCGGCTGCCGGTGCGGCCGGAGTGACGCGCCGCGAAATCGAGATCCTCGCCCTGATGGCCGGCGGCCTCAGTAACGCCGAGATCGGCGCCGCCCTCGGCCTGAGCGAGGGCACGGTCAAGAACCACGTATCGAGCATCCTGTCCAAGCTGGGGGTGCGCGACCGCGTGCGTGCGGTCCTGCGCGGCATCGAGCTGGAACTCGTCTGACTCACCTCAGGCCGGCAACGTGGCTTCCGGCTCGGGCTCCGGCTCGGGCGTCGGTTCGGGTTCGGGCGGGGCGCGGGATCGGGCGCTGGCTCGGGTTCCGGCGCTGGCGCCGGCGCGGGAGGCGCTTCCACTGGCGCCGGTTGCTGCGCGGGCGGCGCCGGCTGCGCGCCGGGGCCGCCCGACTGCGTGCTCGTGACCGCCGGCGCCAGGCTGCGCTCGTTCGCGCCGAAGCGCCACTCCGACACCATCTCCTTATTGTCCAGGCCCTTGAAGCGGCTGTCGAAGTTCGCGATCTTGAGCGGCTTCGCCGTCGACAGGCTGTGGATGGCGACCACGCTGGTCCCGCCGCTGCCCAGGTAGACGATGCCCCACTCGGCCTTGCCGGTCAACGGATCGACGTAGACCTTGCGCAGGTGGCGCCGCACGGCGGGCGAGCGCGGGTCCTTCAGCAATTCGGCCAGCGACGGCGGATAGGGCGAGGCGCCGCGCGGCGTGGCGGCGGCGTAGCTGTCCAGCGCCGCACTGAAGGCGGCGCCGATCTCCAGCAGTTCTTCCTCGGCCGCGGCGCGCTGCAGGAGCGAACCGATCTTGAGCGTGGCCGCGCCCACCAGCCCGATGATAGCGACAAAGATGATCAGGCCCAGGTAAGTGAAGCCCGACTCGCGCCTGGCGCGCATCACCACTCCAGGTAGGGACGCCCGCGCCGGTCGTTGCCCGGCGCGCCGCTGCGCACATTCGAGAATCCCCCCTGCTCGCCTTCTTGCGGCGCCTCGAGCACCCAGGTCTCGCGGCTTTCGGTGATCGGGTCGAGCGGGATCTCGCGCAGGTATCTCTCTTCCACCAGCTGCTCGAGCGATTCGGGATAGCGCCCGGTGTCGGAACGGTACTGGTCGACCACGGTGCGCGTATTGCGCAGGTTGTCCGCCAGGATCGTCTCTTTCGCGCCGTCGATGCTCGGAAAAAAGCGCGGCATGGCGAGCGTCAGCAACAGGGCCACGATGCCCAGCACCACCAGCAATTCGATCAGCGTGAAGCCGCGCGCGGGTTTCATCCGGTTCACCATTTATTGTAGGGGATGCCGTTCAGGCCCACCCGCTCCGAGGTCGAGTACACATCGTAGACGTCGTCGCCCTCTTTCGGCTCGTCGGCATCGCTGGCATAGCTGCGCTTGCCCCAGGTGGCGGCGTCAGGCAGCTCGGCATCGCGATTGAACGGGTCGCGCGGCAGGCGCCGCAAAAAATAGATCCTGGCCTGCTTCGGCCTGCGCAGGTCGGGCACGCCCTCGACCAGCAGCTCCAGGCGTTCCGGGTAGCCGCTGGCGTCGGCCGCTTTCGTCACCCGGCCTTCGTCCCCGGCCTTCTTGAACGCGTCCAGGCCCTGGCGGATCTCGCGCAGCGCGCGCCGCAATTCCTGCTCGTCGCGGCGCTGCACCGTGACCTCGGCTACCGGCAGCACCAGGGTCCCCAGCAGCGCGAGGATGGCCAGCGTGACCAGCAGCTCGATCAGCGTGAAACCCTTGCGCGCGGCCAGGACGTTCATCGTTGCGGCAGCGGCGGATTGACGCCCGGCGGATAGGCGGCCTGCTGGAGCTCGGGTTCGGGTGCGGCCGGCTCGGGCGTCGGCGCGGGCACCGGGGCGCCCGGCGGCGCCGACGGCGGCGAACCCAGTTGCGGCGTGGCCGGCAGCGCCGACGGCGGCACCGAGAAGCTCGGGGTCGCGTCCGGCGGCGGGGCCACCGGCGTCGTCTCGACCGGCGCCGCCTGCGTTGGTCCCGGCGCGCGGATCGGCGATCCCGTGACCTGCACGCGCACGGCATTGTCCGGACGGCGGCGGAAGCTGGCCTCGGTGCCGGCGCCGAACTCCGACGCCGACGCCGGCGGCCGCTGCACCGCGCGCACGATGTGCGGCGTGATCGACAGCACGATCTCGGTGCGGTCGCGCTGGTCGCGCTGGCTGCCGAACAGCCGGCCGACGAGCGGCAGGTCGCCGATGCCCGGCACCTTGGTGCCGCTGCTGCGGTCTTCGTTGTTGATCAGGCCCGCCAGCACCTGGTTCTCGCCGTCCTTCAGTTGCAGCAGGGTGGTGGCCGAGCGGGTGCCGATGCGGTAGGCCACGGTGCCGCTGCGGGTCTCGACCGACTCGCCCAGGCTGCTGACCTCGAGCCCGATGCGGATCGCGACCTCGTTGTTCAGGTGGATGACCGGTTCGACATTCAGGGTCAGGCCGACGTCGATGTAGTTGATGTTCTCGGAAGCGAAACCGCCGATGCCCGACGATACGGTGGCCGAGATGTTCGGGATCTTGTCGCCGATGACGACCTTGGCTTTCTCCTTGTTGCGCACGCGGATGCGCGGATTGGCCAGGGTATTGGTGTCGCCGTCGGTCTTGTTGGCGCTGAGCGAAGCGCCGATGCCGTTTACCGCGATATTGCCGCTGTTGAAGGTACGCAGGTCGTCGATCGTCAGCGGCGAACCGTCCAGCGTCTGCAGCGGCGCGAACGAGAGCCCGGTCGGCCAGTTGACGCCGAGGTTCATCACGCTGCTGCGCCGGATCTCGAGCACCTCGACGTCGAGCATGACCTCGGGCTCGGGCACGTCTTGCAAGGCCACCAGCTGGGTCGCGATGCGGATCGCTTCCGGGTTGTCGCGCAGGATCACCAGGTTCAGCTTCTCGTCGACCACCACGTCGCGCGCCTTGAGGATGGTCTTGAAGGTGTTGGCGATGCTCTTGGCTTCGGCATTGGCCAGGAAGAAGGTCTTGACCGTCATCTCCTGGTATTCGCGCACCTTGGCCGCCACGTTCGGGTAGATCAGGATCGTGTTGCCGTCCATGACCTGGCGCTCGAGCTGGTTGGTCATCAACAGGTAATATACCGCCGCCTCGACCGTGCTGTCCTTGAGGAAGATCGAGGTGCGGGTATCGGCCTTGACGTCCTTGTCGAAGATGAAGTTCAGGCCCGAATGGCGCGCGATGACTTCGAATACCTGCTTGAGCGGCGCGTCGCGAAACTCCAGGCTGATCGGCTTGCCGTAGCTGGCCGCCAGCGCCGCCTGCGCCTTCGGCGCAGCCGCCGCTTTTTCTTCGACCTCTTGCATCAGCTGGCGCGCCGCCTCGTGCGAAGGGCGCTCGGTGAGCACCGCCCCCAGCTTGTGGCGCGCGGTGTCCGGGTCGTCCTTGTCGAGCGCGGACCTGGCCTCGCCGATGGCCGCGGCGTGGCGGCGCTCGGCCTCGACCTGGCGCAGGCCGGCGCGAGCGCGGTCGTTGACCGGATCGATCGCCAGCACGCGCCGGTACTCCTGGGTCGCCAGCTCCACCTGGCCGGCCGCCAGCGCCCGGTCGGCCTGTTCCACGATCCGCACGGTGGCGGCATCGCGCGCGCGCAGCCAGGCCGCCTTGTAGACCGGGTTGTCCGGTTCGGACGCCAGCGCTTCCTGGTACTTGGCCAGGCCGGCGCCGACCTGGTCCTGCGCCACCAGCGCATTGCCCTCCTGGTAGGCGCGCTGCGCCGCACACCCTGCGAGCAGCAGTGGCAGCACGAGCATCGCCAGGCCTTGAATCCGGGTTCGCACCATCAGTCGAATACTCCAATATTGAGCTGCTGGGCTTGTTCCAGCGGCAGGTAAGTCAGGGTCAGCACCGGTGGACGGATCGCGTCGACGCGGTAGGTGCCGTCGATGGTGATGCCATCGCGCACGAGATAGGTGTGGTCGCCGCGCGCCAGGTAGATTTCCCATACGCCGTCCTGCAGCGACTTGCCGAGATAGGTGAACGGCAGCGGCGGCGCGCTCGGCGGCGGGGGCGGTGGTGGCGGCGCGTTCGATGGCGGCGGCGGTGGCGGAGTCCAGTCATGGCGCGCGAACAGGCCATTGTCGCCGTCTCCGAAGCGCTCGCCCTCGGCGCCGATCAAGGCCTCGCGCGGGATGAGGCGCGCGATCGCGATGTTGTCGCTGCTTTTGCGCGCGGACGGCGCGGCGCCCGCTGCTGCGGCGGCAGGCGGCGCGGCGCGCTCGACCGGCTCGGCCAGTCCGGTGTCCGGCGCATTGTCGCCAAACAGCGCCAGGCCGGCGGCCAGGGCCAATGCCGTGCCCATGGCGATATGGCGCGGCTTCATGGCTGGCCTTTCTCGGCAAGATAGAAGGTCAGGCGCAGGCGCGCCTCGACCCCGTCCTGGCCCACGCTGTCGCGGCGGAAGGCGACGTCGTCCAGCGAGGCATGCGGGATCGCGCGCAGCACATCCATCGCGAACTGCCAGATCGCGCCGTAGCTGCCCTTCACCGGCAGGTTGACCTGGTAGGCGACCAGCTTCGCATTGCGCTCGCTGGTGGCCCGGTATTCTCCCTGGCGCAGCGCCAGTCCGTGGCGCGCGGCCAGCGCGAACACTTCCTTCAGCTGGCGCTCCACGCCGCGGCGCTCGCCCAGCGTCGCATAGAAATCCCGCAAGTTCTGGTCGCTGCCGGGCGGCGCCGCGGCCGACGCCGCGCGTGGCGCCAACGGCGTGCGCGCCGCCTGGCGCGCGGCGTCAAGGTCGGCGTTGAGCCTGGCGCGTGCCGGCACCAGGGCCAGTTGCACCGCAGCGCCAGTCAGCAAGAGCGCCAGCACCAGCGCCACCAGCGGATCGATCCGCGCCAGCAGCAGCCGCGCGCGCAGCAGCAGGCCGGCCGCCTTCATGACGCATCCCACTGCACGCTGACCTGGAACCGCAGCGGGCGGTTCGGGTCCTGCTCCATCACTTCGTGGCGCAGCAAGACCACGCTGCTGAACCACTCCTCGGCCTGCAGGCGCGTGATATAGGCCAGCATCTCGTCGCTCGAGCGCGCCTCGGCGTTGATGCGCACTGTGCGGCGTTTCGCATCCGGCTCAAGCGCCAGCAGCGCGATCGTGTTCGGCGTGGCTTCGCCCAGCGCCGCCGCCAGCTCGCGCCACGGCAGGTTCAGTTGCAGGATGGCGGCATTCACGGCCCCGGCCTGGGCCGGCGACACCGCGATCTTCGGCGTCGCCGGTGCCACCACCGGGGGCGGCGCGCTGCGTGCGGCCAGCGCCGCCTGCAGGTCACGCAGTTCTTCCTGCTGCTGCAGGTAGCGCTGGCCCATGAACAAGGCAGGGATGCACAGCGCCAGCACCGCGGGCGCCATCAACACCAGGCGCGGCGGCGCGCGAAACAGGGTACGGCGCAGGCTCGGGGGCGCGAAATCGATGCCGGTGCGCTTCATGCCGGCACCCCGGTGCGCGCCAGGCGCGCCAGTTCCGACCAGTCGTCGACCTGCTCGAGCAGGCTGCAGGCAAACTTCAGCCGCCCCGGGCTGCTGGCCCAGGCCGCGGGCGCGGCGCCGGCCAGTTGCAGGCGCTCGGGGCGAGCGACGCCGACCCGCAGCGCTTCTCTGGCCACATGGGATTCGAGCCAGTCGCGGTCGGCTCCCGCCGAGATCGGGCTGCTCCTGACTGCGGCCAGCTTGCGGCCCTCGTAGGCGGCCAGCGACAGCACGCCCCCGTGCACCAGCCCGAACCAGGCCCCTGCCCTGCGCTCGCGGCGCCAGGCGTTCATGGCGGCGACGAATTGCGGGCTGATCTCGACCAGGTGAAAGCCGTATTCACGCGCCGCGGCCGCGAGCGTGTCGAGCAAAGCCACCGGCGCCGCTGCCGCCAGGAAGGGATCGATGGCGTTCCAGTCGGCGCTGATCTTCCAGTCCGCGCATGCCGCGCCGAACAGGTGCTCGAAGCGCAGCGCGGCGGCCGCCTCCAGGTCGCCCAGCCGCGTTGCGCCCGGCGGCGGCGCGACCGGCCACAGGCGCACCAGTTCGTCGGCCAGCACGACACAAACCGGCCTGCCCTTTACCGGCACACCGGCGAACAGTGCGCGCAGTCCCTGGACCAGCGCGTCGGGGGCCGGCAAGTCGAGCGGCTGCTCGGACAGGACCAGGGACGCGGCGCGGAACAGGCGGCCGGTCTCGACCAGGGCCAGGCCATCGGCCGCCACGCCCAGGCGCAGGGCCTGTCCAAGGCGGGGAAAATGCGGCCTAGGCATGCTGGGTCACCCGCTTGATCTCGTCGATCGTGGTGGCGCCGCGCCGCACCAGGTCGAGCGCCGCCAGGCGCAGGCTGCGCGTGCCGTTGGCATGGGCCGCGGCCTTGATGCGGCGGATCGGCTGCTTGTCGACGATCAGCTCGCGGATCTCGTCGTTCAGGGTCAATATCTCGGCGATCGAGCGTCGCCCCTTGTAGCCGGTGCCGCGGCAATCGCCGCAGCCCTTGCCGCGCATGAAGCCGTAGCCCTCGACTTCGCCGTGCTGAAGGTGCACCGAGGCCAGCTCGTGTCGCGACGGTTCGTAGCGCTCGGCGCAGCGCGGGCAGCACATGCGGATCAGGCGCTGGGCCCAGATGCCGTTCAGGGCCGAGACGAAGGCGTACGGATCGATGCCCATGTGGGTAAAGCGGCCGAACACGTCGAACACGTTATTGGCATGGGCCGTGGTGAGCACCAGATGACCGGTCAGCGCCGACTGCACCGCGATCTCGGCGGTCTCGCGGTCGCGGATCTCGCCCACCATGATTTTATCTGGGTCGTGGCGCAGGATCGAGCGCAGGCCCCTGGCGAAGGTGAGGCCCTTCTTTTCGTTCACCGGGATCTGCAGGATGCCGGGCAGTTGGTATTCCACCGGATCCTCGATGGTGATGATTTTTTCACGCCCGTTGTGGATCTCGGTCAGCGCCGCGTACAGGGTCGTGGTCTTGCCCGATCCCGTGGGGCCGGTCACCAGCAGCATGCCGTAGGCTTCCTGGGCCAGCTGGCGCAACGTGGCCAAGGAAGGCGCATCGAAGCCCAGCGCCTCCAGCGTGAGCGCACCATAGGCCTCGATCATGGCGCGCTTGTCGAGAATCCGGATCACCGCATCCTCGCCGTGGATGCTCGGCATGATCGACACCCGCAGGTCGATGTCGCGCCCGCCGGCCTCGACCCGGAAGCGGCCGTCCTGCGGAACGCGGCGTTCGGCGATATCGAGTTCGGCCAGCACCTTCAGGCGCGAGACGATGTGCTCTGCCAGTTCGATGCCGCCCACGGTCGCCGCATGATCGAGCACGCCGTCGACCCGGTATTTCACGGCCAGGCCCCCGGCGGTGCTTTCCAGGTGGATGTCCGAAGCCCCGGCCTTCAGCGCATCGTACAGGGTCGAGTTGACCAGCCTGACGGCCGGGCTGCCCGCTTCCGCTACCGAGGCGAAGGACAGCACGGTGCCGGTCTTGCCGCCGCGCCGCGCATCCTGGGCGCCGCCCACCAGCATATCGACGGCGCGCACCGATTCTTCTTGCCTGGAGAGATAGGCCTGGATGTCGGCCTGCAGCGCCAGGCACAGTTCCAGGGGGCGGCTGGCGCTGGCGCGCGCCCGCGCCCCGAGCCAGGTCTGCAGGTCGAGGTCGAAGGGATCGGCCAGCACCCCGTTCAGGCGCCCGTCGGGATGGCGCAGCAGCACGCAGTGGCGCGACAGGGCCTGGGCCAGCGGCAGCAGCTCGAACGCCGGGGCCAGCGCCAGCATGGCGCCCGTCTCCACCACCGCGAGCCCGAACGGCGCGGCCAGTGCACGCACCAGGTCGCGCGGATCGCGTCCGCTCAGCGCCTCCAGTTCGGCCACCAGGCCGCGCTCCGACACGGCGGCGGCGGCGCGGGCGCGCGCCAGCAGCGCGGTGTCGAAGGGTGGATCGTTTGCCGTATCGGAGGCGAGATTCAAGGCATCTCCCCCGCCAGGTCGAAGATCGGCATATACAGCAGTACCACGACGGCGCCCACCACCAGGCCGATGGCGGCCATCAAGAGCGGCTCGAAGGTGCGCGTGAAGCGGTCGATCCAGCGCCCGATCTCGCCGTCGTAGAACGCGGCCGACTGCGTCAGCATGGGTCCCATCTCGCCGGTGCGCTCGCCCACGCGCAGCATGCGCAGCGAGATCGGCGTGGTCAAGCGGTTGGCCTCGAAGGCGTTCGACAGCGGCTGGCCGGCCTCGACCGCGGCGCGCGCGGCGGCGAGGTTGCGCGCCAGGTGGCCGGACACCATCGGCTGCACGGTCCCGATCGCAGCCACGATGCTGATGCCGCCCTCGGCCAGCATGCCCAGGGTCAGGTAGAGGCGCGAGAGCTCGAGCACGCGGGCCCGTTCGCCGATTCCCGGCAGGCGCGCCAGCAGGCGCGCCATGCCGCCGTTGCGCAGCAACTGCCGCAGGCCGGCAACCAAGCCCGCGGCCAGCAGCGCGCCAGCGGCCAGGATCGCCACGCCGTGGCCGGCCGCGAAGCGGCCCCAGTCCAGCAGCAGTTGCGACATCCACGGCAAGGTGCGGCCGGCGCCGTGATACACCTCGGCGAACTTCGGCACCACGTAGCCGATCAGGAAAGCACTCACGCCGCCGCCGACCATCAGCAGGATCAGCGGATAGATCGCGGCGCTGACGATCTTCGAGCGCACGGCGTCGGTGCGCTGCTGGTAGTCGATATAGCGCGCCAGCGCGCGCGGCAAGTCGCTGGTGCCTTCGGCGGCGCGCACGATGCCGACGTACAGCGGCGGGAACAGGGCCGCTTGACCGGCCAGCACGCTGGAGAAGCGCTTGCCCTCGCGCAGGCCGCCCAGCAGCCGTTCCAGCACGGCGCGGACCGGTGGCGCGCCTTCCTTCTCGAGCAGCGCTTCGAGGCTTTCGACGATGCCCAGGCCCGCGCTCAGGAGCGCCAGCAGCTCCTGGCTGAACAGCACCAGGGAGAGCGCCGCGCCGCGCGGGCGCGCCAGCGCCGCCCCGCGCGCCGGTTCGACGGCGCTGACGAACAGGCCGCGCGCCTCGACCTGGCGGCGCGCGTCCTGCGCATCGAGTGCGTCCACGACGACGTTCGAGATCGACATATCGGGCGACAGGGTGCGTACGGCAAACTGCATGGGATGCCCGGCCTGGTTGCGCTGAAGCCAACAGTGAAGATTCAGTTCGACGCGATATCGGCGTTATCGCCGGCGCCGCCCGGCTGTCCATCCTTGCCGAGGGATAGCACCTCGTAGTCGCCACGGGTTCCCGGCGCGCGGTACTGGTAGGTATTGCCCCAGGGGTCGGATGGAATCGCCTTCTTGAGGTAAGGGCCGTTCCACTTGGCGCCGGCGCTCGACGGCGCCGTCATCAGGGCCGCCAGGCCCTCTTCGGTGTTCGGATAGCGGCCGACGTCGAGCCGGTAGGTGTCGAGCGTCTTGTCGAATGCGTCGATCTGGGCCCGCGCCGCGGTCGTTTCGGATTTGCCGAGCTGCGAGAAGTACTTGGGGCCGACATAGGCGGCCAGCAAGCCGATGATGACGATCACCACCAGCAGCTCCAGCAGCGTGAAGCCCACGCCGCGCCGCGCACGACTGATGATGCCTGATTTCGTCGCAAGATCCACCATCAGAACCTCCCAGGTTACGTCCTCGAACGCCCGTCCCACATCCGCCGGCGCGCCGCCCACCACACCCATAGGAGAAACCAAATTTAATCCACGCAAGTTATGGAAGGTCAAGATATTGCTTTATTGGATTTTTACAATTTATTGTCTTATTTGAAATTTTTTCTTGACAACTCAAACTCCGGTACGCCGTGCCGTATCTGGCCGTACCCAAGCGGTCAAACCTCAACTACGAAGGCTGATCATGAATCGGAAATCGCAGGTGGCGTCAGCTTTTCCCGGCAGTTGTCGTGTCAAATGCGCCGGCATCGTCCTGGCCGCCCTGGCGCTAGCGGCGCCGGCCCAGGCGGGCGTCATCGGCTTCGATGCCGGTTACAGCATGCCGGTACTTCACGGCCAGGCCTGGGTCGAAACGGGTACGGCAGGCATTCGATGCCCACCATGACGATGCCGACGAAAACACCACCGTCGGCGCGATCATCGACGGCGCCGACCCATGGCCATGCGTGGCCATGGCCTGCCCCATCGGCGGCGACGGCACCTGCTACGGCGCGTTCAACGACAGTGTCGTGTGGCTGATCTCGGCGACCAGCGGCGCCGGATTCCAGTTCAAGTCGATCGACGCCAGCTTCATTGGCGCCTTCCCCGACCTGGGCGCCTACCCCGTCGTTTCCGGCCTGCTGCGCGTGCAGGCCTTCCGTGCCGACCACAGCCATGAACTGATCGACCTGCCGCTGTTCGGGCCGGGCCTGGACGGCTTCGCGTTCAGCATCTACAGCCTGCTGGAACCATGGGCCGGCATGAACTTCGTGGAAATCGCGATGTTCGGCATGGTATGCGACGCCTCGCGCAACTGCTCCGCCTTCGATTCGAACGAGGGCAATTTGCGATCGACAACATCGTACTGGGCGAGGTGCCGGAACCGGCCAGCGCCGCCCTGCTTGGCCTCGGCCTGATGGACTTGCTTGCCGGGCGGCGCCGCAACGCCGGCCTCGACGCCTGCGCCAACGCCCGCGCGACTTCCTGAGCATCGCGAACCGAACAAGGATCAGCCATGAACTTCGTCCACTCTCCGCAGCGGTGCTGCTGGCCTTCTGCAGCGCCGTGCTCGAAGCCGGCGGCGCCGGCATGATCCGGGTGGACAACGGCGGCGGCCTGGTCGCCGACATCCATGCGGTGCCGTCGGTGCCGGCGTCGCTCGGGCTGGCGCCCGGCGAAACCGGGTCACTCACCGTCACGCTGACCCGCAATGGCGCGCTTGCAGAGGCCTGGCAGTATGGCCAGCTGACCTGGAGCGACGGTGCGCACCGGGTGCAGCCCGATCGTGGCGCGTTCCGGCCGTCCATTGATCGCCCCAGTCTTCCTATCCGGCGACCGTCCGAACGGGGCCAAGCCGATGTCCATCGGCACCGGCTTCGCCGGCAAGATGAGTTCGGTGATCGGCGGCCTGAAGGCAATCGACCGTACCCAGTACACGCTCGCCCCGGCCGAGCCCGGCTCGGTGGATACCATACCGCTGATGGTTGGCGCCTGCCTGGCCAACGCCGTCGGTACGCGCATGCAGACGGTCACCTTCGGCGCCGGCGCCATGGCGGCCCGGTTCGAACTGTTCGAGCGCGATACCTCGGGCCAGGGCGCCGACGACTTCGATCTGGTGCTGATCGATGCGGCCGGCGCCGCCGTGGCCTCGTCCGCCTCGTTCGGCTCGGACGAAGCGATCGCGCTGGCGGCCCCGCCGGCCGGCGCCTATCACCTGTGCACGATCGCCTACGGCACGGCGGGCGGCCAGCCCTCGACCTACGGCCTGGATGTCGTGATCGTCAACACGAGCGACAAAGGTGGCAACCTGCGCGCCGCCGTACCGGCCACGGTGTACGCGGGCGGCATGGCCACGGTGCCGGTCAGCTGGTCGGGCCTGGCCAGCGGCAAGCGTTTCCTGGGTGCGGTGCGCCTGCTGGACAACAAGGGGGCGATCGGCGCGACCACGGTGGTGCAGGTCGAGACCAACGCGCCGCTGCCGCGGGGTGAACGCGAGCAGCGCGACAAGTTCAAGAACGGCGAACGTTGAACGATGTGGCGTGAGCGGCCAGGCCGCCCACGCGTTCACGGGCTGGATGCGTAACCGCCAGTTGGCGGCGATCACGTGGTCAAGCAGCCGGCACACCTGAGCCCAGCTGGCAGGCTCCGGCGACGCACACCGCGCCCGGATCGGGACGATGGATACAGATCGACATCTCACCGGTACGCTCGATCTCGGCCTGGCGCTCGGTCTTGGAACGTTCGGCCAGGGCAAGCAATCCCTTCTCGTCGGTCCTGGAGGTCGAGTACGGCAGGTATTCCTGAGGGCCGCCGCAGGCCAGCGCGCCGACGGGGAGCGAACGGCATTGTGCATTGTCGCTGCAGGCGGGCGTGCCGATCAGGCGCTTGATCTCGGAAACAGTAGCGCCGGGCTGGAGCGCGACAACTGGCGGCGCTCCGTCCGTGACGTGCGGTGTGGCGGACTCGGGCGCCTTGGTCGTGCAGGCGGCGGCCGCGCCGAACAGGAGGATAGTGAGAAGATTTTTCATGCAGCCATCTTGTACCGCAAGATAGAGGTGGTCAAGTAGCCAATATTAATCAACTGTTAGCAAATGTATCGACACGGTGTCGTATGGACGTTAGAGATCGTCATTTGCTCCTCCGCCCTTGGCGCGTCTTAAAATCTCCTCATGAAATGTCTATTTATCGCCGGCGAGACGCTACCACTGCCATCCCGCTCCAAAGTGGTCCGGACCAGATCCCAAGGTAGAGGCATGGTCGGGCCCGTTATAGGTCTAGCGCGCCCCGGGCTGGGCAGGACGTGGCCGGACAGCACTGGCGGTGCACGGCCGGGCGGTATAGCTAAAGAGAAAGACGGTGCGCTGCCAGTCGCGCTCGGCGACGTGCCAGCCATCGGTGGACGACCAGCTGCGCGGATTGTCGCCCCCGATTGTAGCCACCCATCAGCCAGCTGTCGCCGGCGTCGTCGGCGACGCGCATCAGGGTGATATTGCTGCCACGCCCGTCGGCGGCCGCGTGGAAGTCGAGCGAACCGTCGACTGGCTGCTGCGTGTAGATATTCTCGAGGTAGAGAGGGGCCGGCCCCGGGTCAGCGTCCGAGCTGGCCCGGGGCCGGCCGCGCAGCGGTGCATCGGTTTGCGCCACCGCCGGTGATACTGCGTGCCCACGGCGGCAACGAGTATGGCGGCCACGCCGCCCCTTACAGGATCTCGTTCATGCAACGTCAGACTGCACCTTGCATGAACAAGATCCAGGCACGCAAGCTATCCCGGCATCAGGCCCGTTTGTAGATATCCTCGAAGCGGACGATGTCGTCCTCGCCCAGGTAACTGCCCGATTGCACCTCGATGATGTGCAGCGGCAGCTTGCCCGGATTCTCGAGGCGGTGATTCATGCCGATCGGGATATACGTCGATTCGTTCTCGGACAGCAGGCTGACCGTGTCGCCGCAGGTCACGCGCGCGGTGCCCGAGACCACGACCCAGTGTTCGGCGCGGTGGTGGTGCATCTGCAGCGACAGTTTTTCGCCCGGTTTGACCGTGATGCGCTTGACCTGGAAACGCTCGCCCGCATCGATGCCCTCGTAGTGGCCCCATGGGCGGTAGACGCGGGTGTGGTGCAGGTGCTCGGTGCGTTCCTTGGAGGCCAGGTGTTCGACCACCTGCTTGACGCGCTGCACCGCGGATTTGCAGGTGACCAGCACCGCATCCTGGGTCTCGACGACGACGACGTCTTCTAGGCCGACGACGGCCACGATGCGGCTCTCGGCCCGCACCAGCGAATTCTTGACGCCATCGAGGTAGACGTCGCCGCGCTGGGCATTGCCGTTGACGTCCTTGGCCTGGGTTTCCCACAGGGCCGACCACGAACCGACATCGTTCCAGCCGATATCGGCCGGCACCACGGCCGCGTCGCGGGTGTGCTCCATCACCGCGTAGTCGATCGAATCGGACGGGCAGGCCGAGAACGCGGTTTCATCCAGGCGGCAAAAATCGAGGTCGCGGTAGGCCGCATGCATCGCCTGGTTGGCGGCGCTCGCGATGGCCGGCGCGTGTTGCTCCAGCTCTTGCAGATAGCGCGCGGCGGCGAACATGAACATGCCGCTGTTCCAGTAATAACTGCCCTCGGCCAGGAAGCCTTCTGCGGTGGCGGTATCGGGCTTCTCGACGAAGCGCGCCACCTTGTAGCATTCGCCGCAGTCGTCCACGGCCTCGCCACGGCGAATATAGCCGTAGCCGGTTTCCGGGGTCTTGGGCACGATGCCGAAGGTAGCCAGCGCACCCTTGGCCACCAGGCGGGTGGCGCGGTCGACCGCTTCACGGAAGGCTTCGCCATTCTCGATCACGTGGTCGGCCGGCAGCACCAGCATGACGGCTTCAGGGTCGATCTGCTGCAGGTGGTGGGCGGCGGCGGCCACGGCCGGCGCCGTGTTGCGGCCGACCGGTTCGAGCAGGATGCCCAGTGGCGTGACGCCAACTTCACGCAATTGCTCAGCCACCATAAAGCGGTGGTCATTGCCACACACCACGAGCGGTGCCATCACCTCCGGCCAGCCGGCCACGCGCAAGGCAGTTTCTTGCAGCATGGTTTTATCGGCAACCAGCGGCAGCAGCTGCTTGGGCAGGACCTTGCGCGACAAGGGCCACAGGCGGGTGCCGGCGCCGCCGGAGAGGATGACTGGATAGATCTTCATGCGCTGACTTTCTCTTTCTCTAACTCGTTGGTATCGTGATCCGCGACATCCTTGCGCCGGGAACGGCGACGATCGCGTGCATTCAGCCATTCTTCTGAAGAATACTCAGAAGCATGCTTCATTTCGCCTTTTCGGTCGACACTATATTCCTTAAAGACAATCATTTCATTCAATGTTACATCATGCAACACGCGTGTGTACTCGAACAGCACGCTGCGCACGATCTCGGCGCCTTCGCAGATATGGCTGCCGTGACCGATCCAGGTCGGGCCGACGATGCGGGCGCCAGCCTCCACTTTAACCCCCGAACCGATATACACAGGTCCCTCGATAGTCGTACCTTCCCAGTCGATGCTGGTGTTCAGGCCCACCCAGACGCCCGGCTTGATCTGAATGCCCGGCACGTCCATGTGGTTGACTTCGCCGGTGATGACGGACTGCAGCACTTCCCAGTAATCGCTCATCGTGCCGATGTCGAGCCAGTTGAAGGGACGGCCCTGGGCATAGAACGGCAGGCCGCGCTCGGCCAGCAGCGGGAACAGCTCGGAACCGATGTCGAACGGCACGCCGGACGGGATCAGGTCGATGACCTCGGGCTCGAAGATATAGATGCCGGTGGAGATGAAATTGGATTTCGCTTCCTCTTGGCTCGGTTTCTCCTGGAACTCGACGATGCGGCCCTCTTCGTCCGAGACCACGACGCCGTACGACGACACCTTATCCCATGGCACTTCCTTGGTGATGACGGTGGCCATGGCGCCCTTGCGGCGGTGTTCCAGCAGCGCCGCCTTGAGGTCGAGGTCGATCAGGGCGTCGCCGCACAGCACCACGGTGGTGTCGTCGAAGAAGCCGCCGAATTCCTGGATTTTCTTCATGCCGCCGGCCGAACCGATCGGTTCGGGGACGACTTCGCCGTCGTCTTTCGTATACCCCTCGAAGGAGTAGCCGATCTGGACGCCGAATTGCTCGCCCTCGCCGAAATAGTCTTCGATCTTGTCGTGCAGCCAGCTGACGTTGACCATGATCTCGGACACACCATGCTTCTTGAGGTGTTCGACGAGATAGGCCATCACGGGTTTGCCCAGCAGCGGGATCATGGGTTTTGGCAGGTCATAGGTGAGCGGACGGACGCGTGTGCCCTTGCCTGCGGCGAGAATCATGGCTTTCATTAGACTATCCTTTGCATTATTTGGCTGTGGTTTGGTAGCGCCATACGTCGACGCACATTTGAGCGACATCACGTTCGGCGGTCCAGCCCAGCTCTTCGCGCGCCAGGGCCGGATCGGCGTAGCACTTGGCCACGTCGCCCGGACGGCGATCGACGATCTGGTAGGCGACGGTCCGTCCGCTGGCCGCTTCGAAGGCGCGCACCATTTCCAATACACTGTTGCCCCGGCCAGTGCCGAGGTTGTAGGTGACGATCCCCGGGCCCTTGTTCAGGCGGTCCAGGGTCTTGACATGGCCGATGGCCAGGTCGACCACGTGGATGTAGTCGCGCAGGCCGGTGCCGTCCGGGGTGTCGTAGTCGCCGCCGAACACCGACAGCTTGTCGCGCTGGCCGTTGGCGACCTGGGCGATGTAGGGCACGAGGTTGTTCGGAATGCCGCTCGGCTCTTCGCCGATCAGGCCGCTTTCGTGGGCGCCGACCGGATTGAAATAGCGCAGCAGCGCGATGCGCCAGTCGGGCTCGGCCTTGGCCAGGTCGCGCAGGATGTCTTCGATCATCAGCTTGCTGCGGCCATAGGGATTCGTCGCCGACAGCGGGAAATCCTCGCGGATCGGCACCGAGGCCGGATCGCCATAGACGGTGGCCGAGGACGAGAACACCAGCGACTTGCAACCGAACTTGGCCATGGTCTCGAACAGCACCACGCTGCCCGTGACGTTGTTGTCGTAGTAGCGCAGCGGCTGCGCCACCGATTCGCCCACCGCCTTCAGGCCGGCGAAGTGAATGACCGCCTCGGGCTTGTGCTCGGCGAACGCGGCTTCCATGGCCGCGCGGTCGCGGATGTCGGCCCGGACAAAAGCAAACGGCTTGCCCGTGATGCGCTCGACACGCTCGCAGACCGACTGCTGGGCGTTCGACAGGTTGTCGACCACGACCACGTCGTGCCCGGCATTCTGCAGTTCGACGACGGTATGCGAACCGATATAGCCCACACCGCCAGTAACCAGAATCTTCATGTCTTTCGCTCTCTATTGAATGATATTAATGACCCATGGACCTGTGATGGCCCTTATTCTTGTAGGACGGATTCACACCCGCCACGAGCCCGGTGCATGCACTACCTGCCCCTGGCCGCTTCCTTGATCAGCAGCCAGAGATACGCCATATCCTCGATGAAGTAACGCCGGAACATCCGGCGCGGCTCTTGCAGGAAGCGGTGGAACCACTCGAGCCCGGCTTACCGCATCCAGGACGGCGTCCGCTTGACGCGGCCGGTCGCCACGTCGAAGCCGCCGCCCCCCATCGCGAACGGTATCTTCATCTCTGCCTGTTAACGGCCGAGAAATTGTTCTTTCCTGGGCGAGGAAATCGCCACGAACAGCAGGTCGGCGCGGCTGTCGGCCACCAGGCGCGCCACCGACGCTTCTTCCTGTTTCCCCCGGCCATAAGCCGTCACGCCCGCCGGCCAGCACCGGCCCGGATACCTGCGCGCGCAGGGCGCGGCCACCTCGCGCACCACCTCGGGCCGCGCACCGAGCAGGAACACGCGCCAGCCCCGTGCGGCAGCGCGCCGCATCAAGGCCGCGAACGGGTCGATGCCGGCGCCCCGCTCCTTGAGCGGCTTGCCCAGCAGGCGCGAAGCCCACGCCACCGCCATGCCGTCCACGTTCACCAGCTCATAGTCGTCGCTGCTGCGACGCAGCGCGTCGTCGCGGCTCGCCGTGACCAGCTTGTCGACGTTGACCACGACGTGCTGGCGCGGCTGCCGGAACGGAGAAACCCTCCATCACCTACGGGGTCGCTTCCAGTCAAACATTATCTATACTACAACCAAATAGCGTGACACGTCGGTTCACCACCATGGCTGCCTCCGGCCCGAAGCCTGACGTTTCCCAGCGTTAATTATTTGTCATCGACAAAGGTGATTGTAAACCTGCAGTCGATCGGAACGGCGGACGATATGGTCGTGATCCGCAGCACTTCGCAAGGCTCCCTGGATTCATAGGCGGCGGAAAACCAGCCCAGCGGAGGATTCTCGGCGCCGCGCACCAGTTCCAGGTGCAGGTCTTCTCCGCTGGCCTGCATCTGCAGCACGAAGCGCTTGCCGCGCACCGACAGGCCGTGGCTGGTCAGGCGCACGTCGAGCCCGGGGGCGAAGTGCCAGAATGTCTCGACCTTGTGCGCCTTCTTGGCCGCCACTTCATCGCGCACGCTCAAGGTGTTGCTGGCGCCGTCGAAGCGCACGCTGCGCAGGTGCAGCACCGGATCGGGCAGGCGCGCATAGCCGTCGTGCGAACCGCGGAAATCGAATTCCTGGTGCGACGCCGGCATGCGCTCGATGCTGGCGCGCGCCTTGCGCAGCCACATGAAGCGCCCGCCCGGCGTCGACTGGTCGAGGCCGTCGATCCGCACGGTATTGTGCGCCGAGGTGCCGCGGAAATATTCGCGCCACTTCTCTTCTTGCCAATATGAATAGGTCCCGGGATCGACTAGGCACGGCTCGCCCGCCACCGACAGGGTCAGCGACAGCGCATCGGCATGGCCGTGGGCGGCGATGCCGAGGTAACCCAGCGGGCCGCAGTCGAGCACGCCCTTGATCTCGTTCGTCTCGCCGAATTGGTTGCCGAACAATAAATAGCCGCCGTCCGGGAACGACCAGCCGCAGTCGACCTCATGCGGGTCGCACTCCGGCCGGCCGCCCGGCAACGCATGCAGCAGCCAGCGCACGCCCGGATGATGGTCAGGCTGGCCGCCGAATACGGTGTCGCCCAGCGCCAGCAGCTGCGCGGCGCGGTCGGGGCCGGGCCGGCCGGTGCCGGCGTGCAGGCGGAATACGCAGCCGTCGTCGGCGTCGCCCACCATCGGCAGGCCGCCGTCGACGTCGCGCACCGAGCGCAGGAAGCGCAGCGCGCGCTGCAGTACGGCCCAGTAGCTGCGCGAGAACGCCTGGCTACCCGACTTGCCGCTGGCCTGGCCCAGCAGGCCGGCGACGAACAGGAATTCGCAGGAAAACATGTGGTAGCCGAAGGCCTGCTCGCGGTTGACGCCGTCGCGCGAGAATTGCGCTTGCGCTTCTTGTTCCAGTTCGCGCCGCGCCTGCGCTTCCCAGTCCTTCGATTCCTTCCAGCATGGCCAGGTGACGGCGCCGGCGTACAGGCCGGCCAGTTCGCCGATCAGGTGGTTATTGGCCGACGAATGGCGCGACAGGTGGCGCGCGATGGTGCGGCAATGGGCGTGGATGCTGTCGAGCCAGTCGGCGCGCAGGCGGCGCCCGGCGTCGCCCTCGAACAGCGCGCTCTGTTCGCCGCCGACCAGTTGCCAGATCAGGCTCCAGTTGATGAGGCGGATGCCCATTTCCATCGAACTGGTCCAGTTGGGGCCAGTGAGCGGCGGACAGGCCTCGAACCAGCTGCGCAGGTTCTGGTCCAGGGCCTGCAACCAGCGCGGCTCGCCGCTCAGGGCCCAGGCCTGGGCCAGGGTCACCAGGTGCAGGTGGCGGTTCAGTTCCCACACATGCTTGATGTCACCCACCAGTTCGCGATCGCTGATCGCGATGTCGCCGCGGTACAGCGACGGCGCGACGACGCCGGTCTCGGGATCGCGGTTCCAGGCGGTCGGAACGCCGACGTCGAAACGGCGTTCGGCGAACAGGACGACATGGCCGGCGCAGATGCGCTCGGCGTCGAGCAGCAGCGCATCGACTTCAGGCTGCTCGAGCACGGGCGCGCCGCGCACGCCCAGCGTGAGCGCGCGTGGCAGCGGCGGCGGGGCCGTGCGTCCCGTCGCGCGCCGCGCCAGGTGGATCGCGGCTGCCTGCCGCAGCCGGTAAGCCATTTCCGGGACCGACATGCAGCGCAGCCGGTTGACGAGCCACGCCATGCGTACTGTTGCGTTCATCAAGAATCCTTCTAAGTATGTCGTCGATACCGTTGCGCTCTCTCGTCCAGCATTTGTGTATAACAAGGCGGCCCGCCGGTCGCACACCACGCCGCCCACCCAGTGTCGTTCAACTGTTGCGCGCGCCGCGCACGCCAGCCGCGCACGCAGCCCGCGGTCGTCCAGCAGGCGCCCGATGGCCAGCGCCAGAATGGGGCGTCGCGCGGCGGCACCAGCAAGCCTTCGACCCGTCGCCGACCGTCGCGGGAATCGATGCGGCCGAGGAACAGGATGCGCCCTGGCCCGGCCCGCCCGGCAACCGGTTGCGGCGGGCGGCGCACCGGATTGGGCAGCACCTCCACCCGCGCCTGCGCCCGCGGCGCGCATTCATGCTCCAGGGCGGTCCAGCCCGGCGACAAGGTGATCACGCGCGAACCCGCGTCGGGCGCGCGCCGGATCCAGCGTCGCGGCAGCGGCCCGGCTTCCAGCTGCGCAGCGGCGACGCCGCCGCCGTGCAGGTGGAGGATCGTATTCGCACCACCCCGACGCGCCAGCCACAGCGCCAGCGACTTGCGCAGGAAACCGACGCGCGATCCCGAATGGACGTGGACGTTGGCCGGACGCTCCCTGCCACCACAGGCCAGACCGGTCCGCAATAGACCTTCAACGCGGCGCCGGACTTGGCCACGCGCCCTCCATCGGCGTGGGTTGCGGCGATGCGTTCGCGCTCGAGCAGGCCGCCAGCGCGCAGCACCTCGACCATGCTGGCGATGCCTCCCCTGCCCCCCAACGCCGTTACCACCATCAGCGCGCGTGGGGACGCCGGTTTCATGCAGGCGTCCTGTTCACAGAATGTGGCGGAATCATATTCACGGCGTCAACCACTTGGTAAAGGTACAATATTTACAATCATACATGGCTAGTCGTCGTATCTTGCGCACGATACACTCTGCCAGCCTGATGAACGCGAATTTGCCATTGGCGCCGCGCAATGGTCTACCCGTTCCACCACGACTTGGACGCCCTGTTCGCGGGTGCCGAGGGCGGCGACCCGCTCGGCCGGCCCATACCAGTCGAACACGGGGACGCCGAAGCCGCGCTTCGATGGCCGCGCCCACGCCTGGCGCAAGGGTTCGAACGAGCTCATCACGCCGCGCCAGCGGGATCCGGCATAACGGCGGCCGGCCGCCTCGAGCCAGCGGCGATGGCGCCGACCGACGGAAAGGGCCACGCGCGGCGCCACCGGCGGCCAGGCCCGGCTTACGCAGCAGCCGGCGCACGACGAGGCAATGGAGGACGGAGTGCGCATGCGCCTCGTATCGATGGATGGGCCTATGATACTAGACCGGCGCGAGGCCAGAACGTTCCAGCCGGCGCAGAAGTGCGCCGATGCCGCCGCGGCGCGGCGCTAGCGACCGGTGTTGCGGTCGACCTTGTTGGTGTCCCTGCCGTATTCGCCCGCCTTCTTTGCGGGTGCACGCAGGATGGAGAGAATCACGAGACCGAACATCGCGCTCAGGATGGCGGTGGCTTCGAGCCCCATGCCGGCAGCCACGCCGATGGCAGCCGTCATCCAGACGCTGGCAGCCGTCGTCAGGCCCTTGATATCGTTGCTTTCCTTCTGCTTGAGGATGGCGCCGGCGCCCAGGAAGCCGATGCCGGCCGTGACGCCCTGCAGCACGCGCGACAGGTCCTCGATCTTCATCCCGCCCTGCAGTGGGATCAGCACGAACAGCGCCGAGCCGACCGAGACCAGCATATGGGTGCGCAGGCCGGCCGAGGCCCCGACCGTTTCGCGCTCGTAGCCCAGCAGGCCCCCGAGTATCGTGGCCACGAGCAGGCGCACGACGACCGTGGTCACGTCGTCTGCATTGCTCAGGTCGGAAAATTCGCGCTGTATCGTCAGCCAGCTTTCTGCCCACCACACTTGCCTTTCCTCCTTCAGATCGAATCCACTTCCTGGAATCATGCCATCCATGCAAGATGCGTGTCGCCACGCTCGCCAGCTCCGTGGCGTATTGACGCGCCATCGCCGCGCAGGCCTTCGTATAATCGGCTGCTCAGCCAACCTGACGAGGAGCATCTGATGGAAACGATGGAGATCTATCGCGGACGCCTGATCGACCACATCCAGCTGGTGGTGCGCGACCTGCCCGCCGCGCGCAAGTTCTACACGGCCGTGTTCGAGGTGCTGGGTATTGCGCTGGGCGGCTCGGGCGACGATTATTTCTGGGCCGACGAATTGTTCATCTCGACGCCGGACAGCGAAGCGGCCCGCGGTCAATTGACCGGCCGCCATCACCTGGCCTTCCAGGCGCGCGACCGCGCCATGGTCGACGCCTTCCATCACGCGGCGCTGGCCGCCGGCGGCAAGGATAACGGCGCGCCGGGCGAGCGGCCCTACCATCCGGGCTATTACGGCGCCTTCGTGATCGATCCCGACGGTAACAATATCGAAGCCGTGTACCACGGCGAGGCGACCTTCAGCGCGCGCGAGATCAAGATCACGTTCTAGCGTGTCGTCACCGACGCAGCCTACGCGGCCCGGCCTACGCGGCTCGGCCTCCGCGGCCCGGCCTTCGCGGCTCGGCCTCCCTCCACGCGAGCAGACGCGGCAGCACGGCCACGCTGGCGTGACTGTCGAGCTTGCGGCAGAAATGGGCGCTGGACGTCCGGATGCGTTCGAAGTCGCCTGCATCGAGCACCTTCGGATGGCAGGCGCCGCCCTCCGGCCATGGATGTAGCGAACATTGTCCGGCAGCAAACGGCCGGCGAAGCACGCGTGCATCAGCAGGTCTGGAAGAATAGCTCGTCCGGAGACTGCACGCCGCGGCAAAAACGCAGCGGGCGCGGATGCATGTCGCCCAGGTGAACAGCTCGCGCAGGCAGTCGCGCGACAAGGCCCACCGGCACGAGCGGCCGCAAGGCGTCGGGCCATCGGGCAGGCAGCGCATGCGTCTTGACAAGCGCAGGACGCGGTTGGCGGCGGCGCAGGCCAGGCGTTCGACAAGGCTGCGGCCGTCGCGATGACAATCACCGTGGCGATGCATCACGCCCGGCCATCGGCCGCGATCGGCGCGGTCTCGGTGGCCGCTCTCGCTCACGCGGATCCCGATCGACAGGTCGGGCTCGGCCAGGCACCGACAGCTTGGCCACGTCGCCCGCGCCCGGCGGCACCTCGGCCGCGCCGGCAGCGCCCATGCCTGTCCCCCATTCCCAGCATGAGAACGGTGCCCATCACCCATGTCGTCCAGCGCGTCATGGTCTGTCCCCGGGTTGGGAAGCTAGTCAGAAAATCCTACTTGAAGCCTGCCACGCCGCGCTCGGGCGCGGCCTTCGCGAAGGCGCCGTCGTCGCCAGCGCTGGCGGCCACCGGGCCGATGCCGCCATCGCCCGCGATCGGCGCTGCAGCCGTGCCTGTGGTCGCGCCAACCGCACGGCCCGCACCAGCCATGCCCGTCAGTGACGCCGGCGCCGCGGCCGGCAGCGCGCCCGGCATGGCGGCGTCGGGCGCCAGGTCCTGGTCCAGGTAGTCGATCCTGGCGGTCGCGCGCAGGCGCTGGATCTCGGCCTGGGCCAGTTCCTTGCTCTTGCGCTTGGCCAGGTACTGGGCGATCTGCGGCGCGGCGATGTCGAGCGATACGGGCGCCTCGCGCACCCCGTCGACCGCGATCAGCAATGCGCGCCGCCCTTCCTGCACCAGCAACAGCTGGCCCTTGGGCATCGACAGCAGCTTCGACGCCACCCCGGGCTCGAGGTCGGCGCTGCTGCGCGTGACCTGGGCGCGGCCGTAGGCCACTTGCCTCGCGTCGAGGAAGGCCGCCACGTCGTCGAGCGACCTGGCCTTGTCGGCGGCGGCGCGCAGTTCGGGCGTTACGGCCGAGGCCGGCAACACGAGCTGGCTCATCGCGAACTGGCGGCGGTTGGCAAAGAATTGCGGGTGCTTGTTGAAGTAGTCCTCGATCTCGGTCTGGGTCGGGCGGCCGGGGTTGCCCACCGCCTTTTGCATATACGCCTGGGCAATGATGAGCGAGCGCGCACGCTCGATCGCCTGCATCACCCTGGGATCGCGGTCGATCTTTGCCTTGACCGCTTCGTTTTCGAGCAGTTCGCGGTCAATCAAGGCTTGCAGCAATTGCTTGCGGCTGAGTTGTGGCCGGGCCGGCACGCCGACACGCTGCATTTCTTCGTTGAGCTGCAAGATCGTGATCTCTTTGCCATTCACGCTTGCCAATGCCTGGCCGGGCTTGGCGTCGGCCGCCGGCTTGTCCTTGCTGCAGCCGGCCAGGGCGAGGCCGGCCAGGACCATGGCCGCGCACGCTGCCCGGCGGGGGGACAAGGAAAGCATGGAAGCTTTGGCATTCTGGTGCGTGCTCTTCATGTGGTTCTCCAACGTGGGGGACAGCGCCTGGTGTCAGGCATGCGCTGCCCGGGTCGAAACCTGCCATTCTGGACTGCTTGCGGCGCCCTCTCTGTTGGGCATCGCACATCGTGCATCGAGATAGGCGGCACAGGCGCGCTGCAGGCCTTTGGCCAGCGGCGTGCTGGCGCGCCAGCCCAGTGCCGCGAGCTTCGAGACGGCCAGCAGCTTGCGTGGCGCAGCGCCGGGTCTGCTCGCATCGGCGACAGTCTTGCCTCGGTGGTCCACGGCCCGGCCCACCAGGCGCGCCAGGCCGGCGATGGCGCCGTCCTGGCCAGTGCCCACATTGATGTGCGAATGCATGCGGTCGGTACTGGCCGCATCGTCCCTGGGCGCCAGGCCCATCACATGCACGCTGGCGGCGGCCATGTGGTCGACATAGAGAAATGCGCGCATCGGCATGCCGCTGCCCCGGATCACGACCTCGGGTGCAGCCTCGGTCGGCGCCTCATGGAAGCGCCGCAGCAGGGCCGGGATCACATGGCTGTTCCCGGGGTGGTCGTTGTCGCCGGGACCGTACAGACTGGTGGGCGTCACGCTGCGGCAATCGGTGCCGTACCGGCGGTCATAGCGTTCGCACAGCTTGATGCCGGCGATCCTGGCCATGGCACAGGGCCCGCTGGTCGGCTCGAGCATGCCGTTCATCGGATACTCTTCGCCGATCCTGTCAATGCCGCCAAGCGGCCGCACGCCTTCTTGCGGCGGTGCGTCTTGCGGCGCAGCCAGTGGCGGGCAAGAACACAGCAGCGTCACCACGGTAGCCGGGGTGCGATGCCGGTGTAGTGCAGGTGCGCGAGGCATGTGCGTTATATTCCCGCTGGTACTGCGCCGAAGGAATTACCAGAACTGCCAGCCTCCGGTATGCACCACCCAGACTCCCAGCAATCCATTGGTGATAGCGTGGGCCAGTATCGGTGACCACAGCTTGCGGTGCCGCATGTACAGCACGCCGTAGACGACACCCGCGACGATGCCGGCCAGCCAAAGATTGTGTTCGAATCCGAACAGCACGCATGGAATCACGAAAGCCTTGAAGCCGATGCGAGCGGGATCAACCACGATGAAGTCGAATCGCTCGACCCAACGCATCAGGAAAGAGCGCCAAAACAATTCTTCCATTACGGGCACGATCAGGGCGGCGCCGGCGATGCGGATCGTGACCAGGAGCCAGTCGATCTGGCCATGCGTGCGCGGGTCGTAGCCGGGGGCGCTGCCGATCGTCATCCAGGGCGCGTCGAGATTGACCCACAAGACCAGCACCACGATGCCGGCAACGATGGCGACCAGCGCCTGCCGCAGCGACAGGGCGAACCGGTGCAGCTCCTCGTAGCCGCGCCAGAACGCGACGAGCAGCGCCAGCACCGCGCCGACCTGGACCGGATACAGCCAGCGCAGCTCGGCGCGGCCGATACCGAGCCGCTCGAGCATGTCGCCAAGGACGATAAAGAGGATATAGGTGCCGAAAGGCAGGATCCGCGCCCAGGCGGCGCGGCTGAGGAAGGGTTCATCGGTCGCCAGCGCGGCCGGTGGAGAAACGGTGCTTGAATCCTTGTGTTCGCTCATCTATCCTCCATTTCCCCGTCAATACCGCAATGAACGCTTATTCGCCGCGGGCGCGCGCCTCGATGCGCTCCCAGCGGTCCAGCGCGTCGAGCAGCAAGTCTTCGATCTCGGCGAAGCGCGCATTGATGCGCTTGGCGTCGGCCGGGTTGGTCTTGTAGAAATCGGGCGCGTTCAACTGCTGCGTGATCGCCGACTGCTCGTCCTCGAGCGAGGCGATCAGCTGCGGCAATTCTTCCAGCTCGCGCTGTTCCTTGTAGCTCAGCTTGACCTTCTTGGCCGTGCCCTGGGCCGGGGCCGCCTCTTCCACCTTGGCGGCGCCGGCCTTGGCCGCGCCCGGCGCCGGCGCCTGGACCACCGGAGCCGCCGCCCTGACGCGCTCCCAGTCAGTATAGCCGCCGACGAATTCGCGCCACTTGCCGCCGCCTTCGGCCACGATCACCTGGGTCACGACATTGTCGAGGAAGGTACGGTCGTGGCTGACGAGGAAGACGGTGCCGGTGTACTCTTCCAGCAATTCTTCGAGCAGTTCGAGGGTGTCGATGTCGAGGTCGTTGGTCGGTTCGTCCAGCACCAGGCAGTTGGCCGGCTTGGCGAACAGGCGCGCCAGCAGCAGGCGGTTGCGCTCGCCGCCCGACAGCGACTTGACCGGCGAACGCGCCCGTTCGGGCGAGAACAGGAAATCGTTCAGGTAGGTCATCACGTGCTTGCGCTGGCCATTGATCTCGACCCAGTCGCTGCCCGGAGCGATGGTGTCGGCCAGGCTCGCCTCTTCGTTGAGCTGGGTGCGCATCTGGTCGAAATACGCGACATTCAACTTGGTGCCCAGGCGCACGGTGCCGCTGTCGACCGTTTCTTCGCCCAGGATAATCTTGAGCAAGGTGGTCTTGCCGGCGCCGTTCGGGCCGATCAGGCCGACCTTGTCGCCGCGCATGATGGTGCCGGTGAAATGCTCGACGATCACCTTCTCGCCATAACGCTTCGACACGCCTTCCAGGTCGGCGACGATCTTGCCCGAGCGCTCGCCGGTGGCGACGTCGAGCTTGATCTGGCCCTGCTGGTCGCGCCGCGCGGCGCGCTGCAGGCGCAGCGCTTCGAGGCGGCGCACGCGGCCTTCGTCGCGGGTACGGCGCGCCTGCACACCCTTGCGTATCCACACTTCTTCTTGCGCCAGGAATTTGTCGAACTTGGCGTTTTCCACTTCTTCGTTGGCCAGCAGTTCGCGCTTGCGCTCCTGGTACGTGGTGAAATTGCCCGGGAACGACAGCAGGATGCCGCGGTCGAGTTCGATGATGCGGGTGGCGACATTGTCCAGGAAGCTGCGGTCGTGGGTGATGAACAGAATCGAACCGCGGAATTCACGCAGCAAGCTCTCGAGCCACTTGATCGACGTAAAGTCCAGGTGGTTGGTCGGTTCGTCGAGCAGCAGCACGTCGGGCGCCGACACCAGCGCGACGGCCAGCGCCACGCGCTTTTGCATACCGCCGGACAAGGTGCCCATCCTGGCGTCGCCCGCCAGGTTCAGGCGGCCCAGCGTGGTCTCGACCTTGTTCGCCAGGTTCCAGCCATCGGTGGCGTCGAGCCTGGTCTGCAGAACATGCATGCGTTCCATCAACGCGTCGTCGTCGCCCTGGCCGAACTTGCCGGTGAGTTCTTCGTATTCGGTCAGCATGGCCTGCTGGTCCCCCATGCCAAGCGCGACCACGTCGAACACCGTCATTTCCGGGTCGAACACCGGCTCCTGCTCGACATAGGCGATGCTCACGCCCTGCTGCATGACCAGGAGGCCGTCGTCGAGTTTCGAGCGGCCCGAGATGATCTTCAGGAGCGAGGATTTGCCGGTGCCGTTACGGCCGATGAGACCGACGCGCTCGCCGGTTTCCAGCGAAAAGTCGGCGTGGTCGAGCAGCGGGACGTGGCCGAAGGCCAGTTGCGCGGAAGAGAGGGAGATGACTGCCATGATCGATGTGCGGCCCGGCGTGCGAACTGGTCGCTGGTGCGGGCGAAAATGTGAGTTGATTGAGTAAGGCGCACATTGTACCGACTGGACCACCTGCGAAGTCAATTCGCACATATTCCAGGGACTTTTGTGGGGGGAATGGTATCGCCAGCAGGAATCGAACCTGCATCTAACCCTTAGGAGGGGCTTGTACTATCCATTGTACGATGGCGACACGCGAGGCGAATTGTACCAGCCACCGGCATGATCTGTCAGGTCGGCAATGCAATACCCGCATCCCGCGGCAGGCCCCGTCATTCGTGGTCGCCCACCCGCAGCCTGCGCTTCATGGTCGACAACAAGGCCACCATGCTGGCCTTGTCCTCGCCCGGCACATCGGCCAGCATTTCCTCGATCCAGCGCTCATGCACGGCCGCCATCTCGGCAAACGCCGCCCTGCCCGCCTCGGTCAGCTTGACCGCCGACGCCCGCCGGTCGCGCGCATCCTGCACGCGCACCACCAGCTCCTCGCGCTCGAGCTGGTCGGCAATCCCGGTGATATTGCCCCCCGTGACCATCATGCGCCGCGACAGCTCCCCCATGCGCAAACCTTCCGGATGCCGCTCCAGCTGCGCCATCAGGTCGAAGCGCGGCAAGGTGATGCCGAAGGCAGTGCGCAAGCGGCTGCGGATCTCGTTCTCGATCCGTGTCGTACACGACAGCATGCGCAGCCACAGCCGCAGCGACTGGTGGTGTTCATCCGTCAGGCGGCTTTCCATGTCCAGGTCGGCCACGCCATCGTCGGCAGCCCGTGTGCGCCTGTCGTCATCCATGCAATCCCTCAAACCGCTTCAGTGCGTAATTTAAACCGTTGCAGTTTACCGGTTTCGGTCCGCGGCAGCTGTTCCTTGAACAGAATCGCGCGCGGGTATTTATAGGGGGCGATCTGGCCTTTCACGAATTCTTGCAGCTGGTGCGCCAGATCGTCGGTCCCGACGTGACCGCTGTGCAACACGACATGCGCCTCGACCACCTGCCCGCGTTCGAGATCGCGCCGCCCCACCACCGCGCATTCGGCCACCGCCGGATGGTGCAGCAGCGCTTCCTCGACCTCGGCACCGGCGATGTTGTAGCCGGCCGAGATGATCATGTCGTCGGTGCGCGAGCGATAGTAGAAATAACCGTCGTCATCCATCTCGTAGGCGTCGCCGGTGAGGTTCCAGCCATCTTGCACATAGTCGCGCTGGCGCTCGTCGGCCAGGTAGCGGCAGCCGGTCGGGCCCTTCACGGCCAGCCGGCCGACCACGCCCGGCCCTACCCGCCGCCCCTGCGCGTCGAGGATGCAGGCCTGGTAGCCCGGCACCGGCTTGCCGGTGGCGCCGGGCCGGATGTCGGCGCCCGCGCTCGAGATGAAGATGTGCAGCAGCTCGGTCGCGCCGATGCCGTCGATCATGGCCAGGCCGGTCGCCGCCTGCCAGGCTTCGCGCGTGGCCAGCGGCAGCGCTTCGCCGGCCGACACGCTGGCGCGCAGGCTGGCCAGGTCGAACCGGCCAGCCTGCGCCGCCATCTGGCGATAGAAGGTCGGGGCCGTGAAACAGATGGTGGCGCGGTGTTCGGCGATCGCCGCCAGCAGCATCTCGGGGCTCAGGCGCTCGACCAGTACGCCGGCGGCCCCCACACGCAGCGGAAACAGCAGCAGCCCGCCCAGCCCGAAGGTGAAGGCCAGCGGCGGCGTACCGATGAAGACGTCGTCGGGCTGCGAACGCAGGACGTGGCGCGGGAAGCAGTCGCAGATCGCCAGCACGTCGCGGTGGAAATGCATGGTCCCTTTCGGGATGCCCGTGGTGCCGGACGTGAAGCTGATCAGGCAGACGTCGTCGGCAGACGTATCGGCGGCGGCGAACGGCTCGCCGTAGCGCGCCATGCGCTCTTCGAGCGCAGCGGGCGCCGGGTCGTCGAACAGCAGCACCGGCAGCGACAAGCCGAGCGCGTCGACCTCGTCCACCAGCGAACCGGCGCACAGCACCGCGTCCACGCGCGCCTTGTCGGCGATCGCCCCCAGTTCGCGCGCGCGCAGCAGCGGCATGGTCGGCACCGCGATGCAGCCGGCCTTGATCACGCCCAGGATGCAGGCGGCCATGGCCGGACAGTTCGCGCCGCGCACCAGCACCCGGTTGCCGGTGGCCAGGCCCAGGTCGTGGCGCAGCACGTGGGCGATGCGGTCGACCCGGCCCAGGAGCCCGGCATAGGTAAGCCGCTCGTGCGCGCCGATCAGCGCCGTGCGCCCTCCCCAGCCGCGCTCGACGGCGCTGTCGAGCAGCTCGGCGACGCAATTCATCCGCTGCGGGTAATGCAGTTCGGGCAGGTCGAACAGGAATGCGGGCCAGGTGTGCCGCGGCGGCAGG
Organism: Telluria sp. RT2P19; assembly: GCF_059685725.1. NCBI lineage: Bacteria > Pseudomonadati > Pseudomonadota > Betaproteobacteria > Burkholderiales > Oxalobacteraceae > Telluria > Telluria sp. RT2P19. The sequence goes on along the minus strand of NZ_JCASIL010000001.1, from coordinate 429,417 downwards.
TTGGCGCGGGCGAAGCCGTCCGTATGGCCGGACGGGGACAGCGTTGCGAAGGTGGCGTCGTTCATGAATGATCCCGGCAGTAAACAAGCAACCAAGCGAGGCGACGACTAAGAAGATTGCTCAAGCAACAAGGGATACTTTAAATCTAAAGCAAACCAGGGGCAAGCGGATTCGGCGCCCGGTTTGCACCGCGCGAATTCAATCACCCGCCGCGCGTCCGGCCTGGCGCGCGACCGCCGCGCTGGCGCTCGCCAATGCCGCGGCCACCTCGCCCGGCGCCGGGGGGCGCGCCCCGGCGGCCTTGGCCAGCGCGGCCGCGGCGGCGTACAGGCCCAGCGTCCTGCAGCCTTCGCGCAGGCGGTCCAGGCGCGCCTGTGCACCCTCGCCGCTCGCCGGCGGTTCGCGCATGGCCACCTGCAACTGGCGCGCCAGGCCGTCGAGGTAGAGGCGCAGGCGCGCCGCGTCGATGCCGAGCCGGCGCGCCACCTCGTGCGGGGCTTCGTCCGGCATGGCGTGCGCCGCGGCGGCGACCGGGAACAGGCGCTCGAACTGTCCGCGCACGTCTTCCTGGCGAAAGGGCTTGACGATGTAGCCGCTCGCGCCCAAGGCCGCCGCCTCGCCCTGGATGGCGCCCTCCGACGCGGCCGACACCAGCACGAAGGGCAGCGTCGCGGTGCGCGCATCGGCGCGCACCCGTTGCAGCAGCTCGAGCCCGGACAGGTGCGGCATGCGCAGGTCGCAAAACACGATGTCGGCCTGCAGGCCGGCCTCCAGCTGGCGCCAGGCGTCGGCCCCGTCTTCCGCTTCCAGGATCGCATGGCTGCCACAGCTGTCGACCAGATGCATCAGCATCATGCGCGCCACGATATCGTCGTCCACTACCAGCACCTTCATCGACTCTCCGCCAGATTGGTCAAGATCTGCATTATAGGCAGGCGTGACGGGATTAGTTCAGGACACGCGCGGCTGGAACGCGTCCAGCAGCGCATGGAGTCGCGCCAGGCCGGCGCGCAAGAGCGCGTGCTCGCCGCGGTCGGCCGCCGTTTCCAGTTCGGCGCACAAGGTCTCGAGCGCCGGTTCGGCCAGGTGGCCGGCGCTGCCTCGCAGGCCGTGCAGGATGCGGCCGGCCGCATCCAGGTCGTCCGATGCGACCGCCGCCGCCAGCTCGCGCCGGCGGCGCGGCAGGTCGGCGATGAAGGCCGCGCGCAGGCGTACCGCCAGCGCCTCGCCGTGCGGGGATGGCGCCGGCACGGCAGGCGCCGGCGCCGCGGCGCGCGTGTCGCGCGGGGCCGCCGGCTCGTCGAACGTCACCTCGAACATCGCGTCCAGCGCCGCCATGGCCTGGGCGCGGCTGTCCAGCGCGCGGTTTTCGGGCGATCCTGGCGCCGGCATCGGGTCGAGCGGCAGGCCGCGCTGCAGCTGGCGCTCGATGGCGCGCGCCAGCTGCAGGTGCAGCGCCGCCTCGTCGATCGGCTTGGTCAGGAAGGCGTCCATCCCGCAGGCCAGGTAGCGCGAGCGGTCCTCGTCCGAGGCATTCGCGGTCAGCGCCACGATCATCACGTGCTGGTCGAGCACCGGGGCCTCGGCCGGGCCGCCGGCGCGGATCAGGCGGGTGGCGCTGGCGCCGTCCATCTCGGGCATGCGGCCGTCCATCAGCACCAGGTCGTAGCGCCGGCGTGCGCAGGCGGCGACGGCTTCCACGCCATTTTCGACGATGTCGATCCCGTGCCCCATCTCCTCGACCATCAGGCGCGCGATGATCTGGTTGGTGGGGAAGTCCTCGGCGCACAGGATCCGCAGGCGATGGCTGTGCGGCGCGCGCGGCGCCAGTTCCACCGGCGCCGGCTCGACGCCATCCGGCAGCGGCAGCAGCACGCTGAACATGCTGCCCTTGCCTTCGTCGCTGTTGACGCCGATGGTGCCTCCCATCAGCTCGACCAGCTGGCGGCAGATTGCCAGGCCCAGGCCGGTGCCGCCGTAGCGGCGCGTGGTGGTGGTGTCGGCCTGCTCGAATTTCTTGAACAGGCGCGGCAGCGCGTCGGCCGGGATGCCGATGCCGGTGTCGCGCACCGTGAAGCGGATCATGTGCATGCCGGGCGGACGATCCTGGTCGTCGGGCCGGCATTCGACGTGCACGACCACGCTGCCCGACCTGGTGAACTTGAAGGCATTGCCGATCAGGTTGACCAGCACCTGGCGCACGCGGGTCGGGTCGCCCACCAGGTAGCGCGGCACGTCGTCGTCCACCTCGACCCGGAACTCCAGGCTGTGGCCGGCCGCCTGTTCCTGGAACAGGCTGGCCACGCTGCGCATTTTCTCATGCAGGTCGAAATCGATCCGCTCGACGGTCAGCTTGCCGGCCTCGATCTTGGAAAAGTCGAGCAGGTCGTTGATGATCGCCAGCAGCGCCTGGGCGTTGGCCTGGCCGCGCAGGATCTGCTCGCGCGTATTGTCCTTGAGTCCCAGGTCGCGCAGCGCGAAACCGAGCATGCCGATCACGCCGGCCAGCGGGGTGCGCATCTCGTGGCTCATATTGGCCAGGAACTCGGATTTCTGGCGCGTCGCGTCCTCGGCGCGCTCCTTGGCCTGGCGCAGCACGTCCTCGTTCTCCTGCAGCGCGCGGTAGGCGCGCGCCAGCTCGTTGCTCTGGTGGCGCCCGCGCCGCTCCTGCTCGCGCAGTTCCTGGGTCTGTTGCTCGAGCATGCGGTTCTGCTGCTCGACCTGCTCGGTGCGGGCGCTGACCTGGTGCTCGAGCCGCTCCTTGTGGCGCCGCAGGCCGGCAAAGCGCATGCGCAGGCCTGCGTAGACCGCGCCGCACGCCAGCAGGATCATGCCGATCCGGGCCCATGGCGTGCCCCAGGGCGGCGGCTCGATGGTCAGCGCCAGCGCCGCCACGTCCTCGCTCCATACGTCGTCCTTGTTGGCGGCGCGCACCCGGAACACATAGGTGCCGGGATCGAGGTTGGTATAAGTGGCGGAGCGCTTGTCGGCGCCGGCGTTCACCCAGCCCTGGTCGAAGCCGTCCAGGCGATAGGCGAACTTGTTGCGCTCGGGCGCGGCGAAGTGCAGCGCCGCGAATTCGAGGGTGAGCACGGCGGCGTCGGCCGGCAGCGTCACCGCGCTGGCGTTCTCGATCGGTCCCGGCAGCAGGCCGGGAAACGCCTGCTCCAGCGGCCGGTTGTAGACCTGCAGCCCGGTGATCACGGGGCGCGGCGCGACGCGGTTGTCGCGGATCGCCCGCGGATCGAAGGCGGTGATGCCGTTGAAGCCGCCGAAGTACAGGGTGCCGTCGCTGGTTTTCAATACCGAGGCGTCGAAGAACGCGCCCTCGGTGATGCCGTCGGCCGCCGTGTAGCTGCGCCAGCGCCCGCTGGCCGGATCGAAGCTCGAGATGCCGCCCGAGGTGCTGGCCCAGATGCGGCCATCCTGGTCTTCCACGATCGCCGCCACCGAGTCGTCGACCAGTCCATCGCGCGTGGTGTAGCGGGTGAAGCTCAAGGCGCCGTCAAGGCCGGTCACCATCCGGTTCAGCCCCACCGCGGTGCCGATCCAGACATCGCCGCGGCTGTCTTCCATCAGATGGTGCACCTCGTCGTGGCTGATGCTGTTGGGGTCATACGGATCGTGCCTGAAGTGGCGGAACCTGCCGCTGGCCCGGTCCAGCAGGTCCAGGCCGGCGAAGGTGCCGACCCAGAAACGGCCACGCCGGTCTTCCAGCATCGGCCGGGCGACGTCGTCCGACAGGCTGGTGAATTTGCGGGGGTCGTGGCGGTAGCTGGTCACGGCGCGGGTGGCGGGATCGAGCCGGTGCAGGCCGCCGCGGGTGGTGATCCAGACCAGCCCGGCGCGGTCCACCATCATCGAGCGCACGTTGTTGGCGTCGGCGCCGCCCGGCAGCACCTGGCGCCGGAACACCCGCGTTTTCGGGTCGAACGCGGTGATGCCGGAGCGGCTGCCGATCCACAGCAGGCCGGCGTTGTCGCGCACGATGGCCCCCGCCGGCACGTCGATCAGGCTGTTGGGGTCGTCCTTCAGGTGGTGGAACACCTCGGCCTTGCCGGTCAGTGGATCGAAGCGGTGCAAGGCGGTGGCCGAGCCGACCCACAGCCGGTCGCCGTCCTGCAGCAAGGCGCGCACCTTGTTGTCGGCCAGCGAATCGGCCACGCCGGGGCGCGCGTTCAGGCGCGCGAAGCCACCGCTGCCCAGGTCCACGCGCGACACCCCGCCATACCAGGTGCCGGCCCAGAAGGTGCCGACCCGGTCGCGGTACAGGGCCGAGACGTAGTTGTCGACCAGGCTGTGGCGGTCGGTCACGACGTTGCGGAAGGCATCGAAGCGCCCGTCGTCGGCGCGCCAGCGCAGCAGGCCGTCATCGTGCGAGCCGACCCATACCGTGCCGTCGGGGTCCTGGTACAGCGTCGTGACCCAGAAGTCGTCGATGCCCTCGGCGGGACCGAAGCGGCGCAGGTTGCCGGCATCCGGGCCGCGCAGCGACTGGCGTTCCAGCGCGCCGAAGCGGCCGATCCAGAGCTGCTCGTCGCTGTCGACCAAGAGCGCGTGCACCGGCCGCGCGCGCAGGTCCAGGTTCGACGCGTGGTGCGCGATGGTCCTGCGGTCCGGCGCCAGGCTGTCCAGGCCGGCCGAGGTGCCGATCCACAGGCGGCCATCTGCGTCCAGCGCCAGCGCGTTGATGCCGTCCTCGCGCAGGGTGCGCTCATCGTTCGGGACATGGTGCCAGACCGTGAACTTGCCGCTATCGAGGTCGAAGTGCTGGAGGCCGTCGGCGGTGCCGATCCACAGGCCGTTGGCGCCGTCGCTCACCATGGTCTTGATCTGGCGGTTGCCGGTGCCGCGCCGGGCAGGCTCGTGCGGCGCATACAGGGTGAAGCTGCGGGTGGCCGGATCGTAGCGGTTCAGGCCACCGTCGGTGCCGATCCACATGCGGCCATGGCGGTCGAGATGCAGCACCCGCACCCAGTTGCTGGCCAGGCTGCGCGGGTTGCCAAGCTCGCTGCGGTAGTTCACGAACCGGTAGCCGTCGTAGCGCGACAGGCCGGACTGGGTGCCGAACCACATGAAACCGTCGCGGTCCTGGACGATGGCCAGGATCGATTCCTGGGCCAGTCCCTGCTGCACCGACAGGTGCTCGAAGCGCAAGGTTGGCTCGGGGGCGGCCGCGCGCAGCGGCGCGCACGCCAGCAGCGAGAGCAGCAGGGCAAATAGCGGGAAAAAGAAGATGGAGAACCGGCGCGGAATGGTCATGAGGCGCATGCGGCGACGTCGTCGCAGGCATGGGCCGCGCGCATGCCCGCCCCTGTCAGGATCGATCCGGTTTTCTGTTTGCTGTCCACGGCGACAGGTTAGCAAACTCTGCTTGACTTGAGGCAAATCCGGGGCGGGGATTGCAAGAAAATATTGTCATTTGTCGCCTCCCTGCCCATTTCAGTCTCCTCTGGCGATCCCCTCGCGTCGCGGGTCGGCGCCGCCGAACCACATCGGCGCCCCATGCACCTGGATGCGTTCGATGCCGTGCAGGCCCGAGGTCTGCTCGCTTACCCGGATCGCATGGCCGCGCGCGCGCAGCAGGTCTTGCGTGGCCTGCGGAAAGCGCCCGCGTTCCAGCTCGGTCGGGCCGTTGCGGCTGCCGAAATTGGGCAGCGCGATCGCCTGCTGCACGTTCAGGCCCCAGTCCAGGGTCCCGACCAGCACCTTGGCCACGTAGTTGATGATGGCCGGGCCGCCGGGCGAACCGACGGTGAGCACCAGCTTGCCGCTGTCCTTCTCGAACACGATGGTGGGCGACATGGCGCTGCGCGGCCGTTTATTGGCCTCGACCCGGTTGGCCACCGGACCGTCGGCGTCGCGCGCGCTGAACGAGAAGTCGGTCAGCTGGTTGTTGAGCATGAAGCCGTCCACCATCTGGCGCGAGCCGAAGGCGTCCTCGATGGTGGTCGTCATCGCCAGGCCCATGCCCTCGGCGTCGACCACCGACAGGTGCGAGGTGGACGGCGTCTCGATGGCGTTGTCCGTGCCCCAGGCGACGTCCATGCCCGGCGGCGTGCCGGCGCGGGCCTCGCCCATCGAGCGCGCGCCGACCAGGCTGGCGCGCTGCTTCAGGTAGTCCTTGTCGATCAGGCTCGGGATGCCGCGGCCCGGCAGCGGCACGAAGTCGGCGTCGGCCGCATAGCGGTTGCGGTCGGCGTAGGCCAGCCGGCCCACTTCCGAGAACACGTGCACGGCTTCGGCGTCCGGCACGCCGTTCCTGGGCGCCAGCGCCTTCATGTCGAAGGTCTCGAACATGCCCAGCATCTGGGCCACGGCGATCCCGCCCGACGATGGCGGCGGCATGCCGCACACCGTGTACTGGCGGTAGTCGCTGCATACCGGCGTGCGCACCTTGGGCCGGTAGTCGGCGATGTCCTTGGCGCTCAAGAGACCGGGATTGGTCGGGTGGCCTGCCACTTTCGCCGCGATGTCGCGCGCGATGCGGCCGGTATAGAACACGTCGGCCCCGCCATCGGCGATCTCGCGCAGGGTCCTGGCCAGCGCCGGGTTCCTGAGGATGTGGCCGACCGGCCAGGGCTGCCCCGCCTTGTCGTAGAAATAGGCCACGGCCACCGGATCCTTGCGCAGGTGTGTCTCGCCCGCCAGCATCTTGTGCATGCGCGGGCTGACCGCGAAACCCCGCTCCGACAGGCGGATGGCCGGCTCGAACAGCGTCTTCCAGGGCAGCTTGCCATGCTGGCGGTGGGCCAGTTCGAGCATGCGCAGCACGCCGGGCGCGCCGACCGAGCGGCCGCCGACCACGCCTTCGGTGCGCGACAGCGGCGTGCCGTCCGGCCGTTCGAACAGGTGTTCGTCGGCGCGGCTCGGCGCGGTTTCGCGGCCGTCGAAGGCCTGGGTCTGCTTGCCGTCGTAGTGGACCATGAAGGCGCCGCCGCCGATGCCCGACGATTGCGGCTCGACCAGGGTCAGCACCAGCTGGGTGGCGATGGCCGCATCGATCGCGCTGCCGCCACGGCGCAGGATCTGGTAGCCGGCGTCGACCGCCAGCGGGTTGGCCGCGGCCACCATGTATTTCTGCGCCGGCCAGCCGGTCTTTTCCTGGAAGCCGCTGGCCGCCTCGGGCGCGGCTTGCAGCGAATCCTGGGCCAGGACGGGTTGACCGACGATGCCGGCCAGAGCCAGGCCGAGTGCAAGAGTGCTAAGCTGTTTCAAGTGTTTCTCCCAAAAGCAAACGGGCGCGCCGCCACAAGCACTGCGGCGACGCGCCCGCCATCGCAGACATGCTACCTCATGTCGCGCAGGCTTGCTTTCGGAGCAATGCTTCAGTTATATCGATCATTACTTGGGCTGCATGCGGATCGCGCCGTCGAGACGGATCGTTTCGCCGTTGAGCATGACGTTCTCGATGATGGCCCGGGCCAGGTGGGCATACTCTTTCGGCAGGCCGAGGCGCGGCGGGAACGGCACCATCTTGCCCAGCGAATCGCGCACTTCCTGCGGCATGTTCATCAGCATCGGGGTCTCGAAGATGCCCGGGGCGATGGTCATCACGCGGATGCCGCTACGCGCCAGGTCGCGCGCCATCGGCAGCGTCATGCCGGCCACGGCCGCTTTCGACGAACCGTAGGCCGCCTGCCCCATCTGGCCATCGAAGGCCGCGACCGAGGCGGTGTTGATGATGATGCCGCGCTCGCCGTGCTCGGCTTCAGGCGTCCTGGCCATCGCGTCGGCCGCCAGGCGCGCCATATTGAAGGTGCCGACCAGGTTGATGTTGACGGCGCGCTGGAACACGTCCAGCGGGTGCGGGCCTTCCTTGCCGACCGTTTTCACCGCCGGCGCCACGCCCGCGCAGTTGACCAGGCCGCGCAGAGTGCCCAGCGCCACGGCCGCTTCCACGACCGCCTTGCCGTCGGCTTCCTGGGTGACGTCGCACTTGACGAACTGGCCCTGGATCTCGCTCGCCAGCGCGCGGCCGGCCTCTTCCTGGACGTCGGCGATCACGACCTTGGCGCCGCCGTCGGCCAGCATGCGCGCGGTGGCCGCACCCAGGCCCGAGGCGCCGCCGGTGACGATGAAGACATTGTTTTGAATCTGCATGTGTGTCCCTTATAAAAGTTCTAGGTGCTGCATATTAACGTTTACGTTAACGTCAATCAGCATTGTAGCGAACTTTTATCAGGAACCGCCATGTCGCAGGTCAGGGATTCAGAAGCACTGCATCGTGTTGCCGGTGCGGTTGCACAGGCGGCCGGCGCTGTTGACCGAGGCATTGCCGACCTGGCCGGCCGTGGTGGCCCCGCTGGCGTCGGTGCAGGTGGCGCCGGTGCAGGCGCTGACCGCGCTCGACGTCGGGCCGACCGGGGCGGTCGCGGCGCCTGGCGGCGGCGTGACGATGCGCGCGCTCGGCGGCACCGCCTGGGTGTCCTGGGAACGGGGCATCACGGTGGGTTGTGGACGCACGTTCTGCGGCGCCGGATGGGTGGCGGGATCGATGTCCTTCAGGCGCGACGGTTCCTGGCGTCCGGTAGCCTTCTCTTCCTGGGTCATGGGACGCATGTCGATCGTCGGCGCCGGGGTCGAGGTCTGCTGTCCGTCGAGCGATGGGCGATAGGTCGCGCCGGTCGTCGGCTGGCCCTGGGTGACACCGGTGGTCTGGGCGCCGGCGCCGATGGCGGTGGCTGCGAGCAGGACAGCAAGGATGGCTTTCGACGTGTTCATGGCAGACCTCTCTCTGGGTGATTTGACCGATGACCTATTATCGTCTTGTCAACGTGCGCACGGCACATGAGAAACAATTTCTCACATATTTACGAAGGCTGCTGCGCATGCGGCAAAAAACCTTGGCCGAGAGCGGCGCATGCGCCACCGGTCGGTCGCCCGAAAGCAGCGCGCGCTACGAATCGGTGCCCCAAAAAACGTCGTTCCCGCGCAGGCGGGAACGACGGGTGCTGCTGATGTGCCTGGCGCGGCGCTGATGTGCGCGGCGCGATGTGGATGCGCGTAGCGCGTGACGCTGATGGACCGGCGACTGATGCCGATGCGCCTGGCTTATGCCGACAGCGCCGCGAACGCGTTGTCGCGCACCTGCTCGACCTGGCCGACGCCCGAGATCTTGCGGTATTTCGGCGCGCCCGGCAGGCCCGATTCGGCCCACTTGCCGTAGTAACCCAGCAGCACTTCGGTCTGGTTATGGTACACCTCCAGGCGCTTCGACACGGTCTCGGCCTTGTCGTCGTCGCGCTGGACCAGCGGCTCGCCGGTGACGTCGTCGACGTCGGCGGTCTTGGGTGGATTGAACTTGACGTGGTACACGCGGCCCGAGGCCGGGTGCGAGCGGCGGCCTGTCATGCGCTCGAGGATCATCTCGTCGGGCACGTCGATCTCCAGCACGTAGTCGATGGTGACGCCGCTGTCCTTCATTGCCTCGGCCTGCGCGATGGTGCGCGGGAAGCCGTCGAACAGGTAGCCGTTGGCGCAGTCTGCATCTTTCAGGCGCTCCTTGACGAGACCGATGATGATGTCGTCGGACACCAGCTGTCCAGCATCCATGACCTTCTTGGCAGCCAGGCCCAGTTCAGTACCCGCCTTGATCGCGGCGCGCAGCATGTCGCCGGTCGAGATTTGCGGAATGTTGAACTTTTCCTTGATGAAGTTTGCCTGGGTGCCCTTGCCGGCACCGGGTGCTCCTAACAGAATGAGACGCATGAGTTTCCTGAGATTCTAGAAAATAATGAAGGTTTTTGGGAAATGTATAAATATTGATTGGTGCTGCGCGACTTCCTTGACACGGAAGTTACCACAAAAGTTGGCTTTCAAGCCAGTTTTGGGGGCCCTGCGGCATGGAATATTGATCCCGCGCAGACGGCCCCCTCACTTACCAGTGGTCTATATCAAGACGGGAAATGCAGGCGTACCCGCGCCAGGTCGTCCGGCGTGTCGACGCCGCCCGGTGGCGCTTTTTGTGTGACATGCACGGCGATCGGATAGCCATGCCACAGCACGCGCAGTTGTTCGAGCGCTTCGATGCCCTCGAGCGGCGAGACGTCCAGCTTCGGATAGGCCTGCAGGAAGGCGTTGCTGTAGGCGTAGAGGCCGATGTGGCGCAGCGGGGCGTAGCCCGCCGGCAGCGAATCCTGGCTCGCGGCGAAGGCGTCGCGGTGCCAGGGAATGGTGGCGCGCGAGAAGTAGAGCGCACGGCCAAGCTTGTCGAGCACCACCTTGACCACGTTCGGATTGAACACGTCGGCGGCGTCCAGGACTGGATGCGCGCAGGTGGCCATCGGCGTACTGGCGTCGATGCGGGCGGCGCAGGCCGCCAGCAGGGCCGGGTCGATCAGCGGTTCGTCGCCCTGCAGGTTGACCACCACGTCGTCGTCGCCCAGGCCCAGCACCTGCGCCACTTCGGCGATGCGGTCGGTGCCGGACGGATGGTCGGCGCGGGTCAGCACCGCGCTCACGCCATGCGCGGCGCAGGCGGCGGCGATGTCGTCATGGTCGGTGGCGACGATGATGCGCGCCGCGCCTGATTCGCGCGCGCGTTCGGCCACGCGCACCACCATGGGCTTGCCGCCCAGGTCGGCCAGCGGCTTGTTCGGCAGGCGGGTCGAGGCCAGGCGCGCCGGGATGATGACGGTAAAACTCATGCTGGTTCGATCTTGCGCGCCTGGTCGGCCCACATGATCGGGATGCCGTCGCGGATCGGATAGGCCAGGCGGTCGGCGCGGCAGGTCAGTTCCTGCGCCTTTTTGTCGAGTTCAAGCGGTCCCTTGCACAGCGGGCAGACCAGGATATCAAGCAAGCGAGCGTCCACGACATTTCTCCACGATTTGTTCGGCCAGGCGCGAGTCGAGCTGCGCCGTGACCGGCACGACCCACAGGCGTGGATCGTTTTTTAGATGATCAATTTGCCGACATTTTACTGCATCCTTCTCGGTGATCAGGATGAGATCGGCGTCGACCGCCGCGAAAGGCTCGTCCAGGAAGTCATGGTGGTCGGGCAAGGGCAGTTCGGCCACCGTCAGACCGGCGCCGCGCAGCATGGCGAAGAAGCGGCCCGGGTTGCCGATGCCGGCCGCGGCCACGATGCGTTTGTCACGCAGCCGGGCCAGCGGCACGCGCTCGCCGCCGCGCAGCGGCTCGGCATGCTCGCCCGCGAGGTGCATGCGCCACGGTTGCCCGCCGACCGCGTGCGCAAGGCCAGGGGTGAGCGCGGGCGCGTTGACGACCGTGAAATCGCGCCGCCGCGAAGGCGGCTCGCGCAAGGGGCCGGCCGGCAGCAGCCAGCCATTGCCGACGCCGCGGCCGTCGAACAGGACGATCTCGATGTCGCGCGCCAGCGCGTAGTGCTGCAAACCGTCGTCGGCGATCAGCACGTCGACCTCGGGGTGGGCCTGCAGCAGCGCCCTGCCCGCTTCAACCCGGCGGCGTCCGACCACGACCGGGCAGCCGCCGCGCGCAGCGATCAGCAGCGGTTCGTCGCCGACTTCGCGCGGATCGGATTGCGGGGTGACTGCGCGCGGCGCGCCTTCCTGGCCGCCATGGCCGCGCGAGATCACGCCGGGACGCAGCCCGGCCGCGCGCAGGCTCTCGGCCAGCCAGATCGTCAGCGGCGTCTTGCCAGTACCACCAATAAAGATATTGCCGACCACGATAACGGGCACCGGCAGGCGCTCGGAGCGCTTCAGGCCGGTACGAAACAGCAGTAGGCGCAGGCTGGACAGTAGGCGGAACAGCAGCGCCACCGGCAGCAGCGCCCATGCCAGGGCCCCGCGCCGGAGCCAGGCGCGGGTGAGGGTCGATTCGAGAGTGGAAGCCATGCGAAGAGAATTGAACAACCACCGAAGCGCGGCGCGCGCTTCGGGATTATTTGGCGGCGCCGGTCTGGGCCGCGAAGGTCAGCTTGTCGTAGCCGGCCACGCGCGCCGCTTCCAGCACATTGATCACCATCTGGTGCATCGCGAACTGGTCGGCGTTGACGATCACTACCGGGCTGGCCACCACTTGACCGTCGGTCGTGCGCGCGGCGCTTTTCATGTCCTGGGCCAGGCCCGCCACGCTGTTGAAGGCCACCGGCGTGTTGTTGACCGTGTAGTTGCCTTTGGCGTCGACCGTGACGTTGATCTCGAACGGCTTATCAAGCTGCTTCTCGGCCTCGGCGGTCGGCAGGGTGATCTGCAGCTCGGTGAACTTGCTGTAGGTGGTCGAGACCATCAGGAAGATCAGGACCACCAGCAGCACGTCGATGAACGGGATCAGGTTGATCTCCGGCTCTTCGCGCTTGCGGCCACGGCGAAAGTCCATCATTTGCGGGCACCGTGGACGACGTCGACCAGCTTCACGGCCTGCAGTTCCATCTCGACGATATACGTGTCGACCAGGTTACGGAAGTGGCGGTAGAAGACCAGGGCCGGCATGGCGATCGCCAGGCCGAAGCCGGTGTTGTACAGGGCAACCGAGATGCCGTGCGCCAGCTGCGCCGGGTTATTGCCGCCGGTCGGGGTCGAGGCGCCGAAGATCTCGATCATGCCGACCACCGTGCCGAACAGGCCCATCAGCGGCGCCAGCGACGCGATGGTGCCGAGGGTGGTCAGGAAGCGTTCCAGGCCGTGGGCCACGCCGCGGCCGGCCTCCTCGATCGACTCTTTCATGACGTCGCGCGGGGCGTCGACGTTGCGCAGTGCGGCGGCCAGCACGGTGCCGAGGGGGGAATTCTGTTCCAGCTTGTCGACCACGTCCGGCGTGACCTTGCCGCTGCGGTAGACGCGGATGACTTCATCGAGCAGGTTACGGGGCAGGATCTTCTCGCGGCGCAGGGTGATCAGGCGTTCGACGATGAGGGCAACGGCGACGATCGACGCGACCAGCAGGAACCAGATAGGCCAGCCTGCGGCTTGGAAAATGGCGAGCAAGGAATACTCCTGAGAGGAAAAAGATCAATTCGGCAATGTAGCAAGTTGGCAGCGAAGCGGCAAGTAGAGTTCTTCACAACTTCTGTGGATAAAATTGTGCGCAATGGTCGGGAGCATGGTCAAGAAGCTTGATTTTTAAGGGCTTTCTGTGCCTGCGCAAGAAAATGGCAGTCTCATGACTTGGCTCAACACGGCTTGGCTTGGCAAGTTGCTCACTAGAACAGTGTAGTTACGAACAAATTCTGTGGACAAAATTGTGTGCAAGGGTAGTCGGACTCGACTAAGTGACTGATTTTAATCGCTTTAATTGCCGAGCCCAAATAGCAGGCAGCGCAACTCGGCTGTACCTTGCATCCGGACGGGTTCAGTTCCACACAGGTTTTGTGGACAATAGTGTGAGCAAGGGCACTTTTAAGCCAGTAAGCCTTTGATTTATCTCAATAAACCATCATTGCTTAAAATACTAGCACCTCGCGTTATTTGCCAATAATAGCTGTCTTGCAAGCTGTTTCTGCAGGGATTGTTTGGCTTGAGATGAGCTTGTGCACACATTATTCGTCGTGTACACATTTTTTGTGGATAAGAATGTGAGGAAGATCAAACTTTACTGCTTAAGTCGTTGATTTGATTGATGATACCTAGCTCTGCCTTAAAATCTGGCATGGCCTGCCGCGCCGAGTTCATGCTGACGGGCGGCGGATCCGTACGTTCGAACCCTGTTGAGGTGTCACGAAAGTTTGCACAGATTCTGTGGACAACTTTGTGATCAAGCTTTCCGCCTGGAACGTAAGTCATTGATTCGTAACAATTCTGCTTATGCTGCCCAAGCGCTGTGCAGCGTCCTGTTCAAAGGATGAGTTCCCCACAGGTTTTGTGGATAAATCGTCTTCAAATGGCTTCTAGCCAGGCATAACCTATTGATTATAAGCAGATTTCAATAGATTGCATTGAAAAGCAGCAACACTAATGCCTGGCGCCAAGCACGTCTTCAAGGAAATCGCTTGTGGTTTGCCGCTGGATGGATAATGATCGCTGTCCCCATTTTTGCCAACACGCCATGCAACAACCGAACGACGCCGATCCAGCCTTCACCGCCCCCGCCGTCCTGAGCGTCAGCGCCCTGAACCAGCAGGTGGCGCGCCTGCTGGAGCGATCATTTCCGCTGGTGTGGATTGGCGGCGAAATCTCCAACTTCACCCGCGCCGCTTCCGGCCACTGGTATTTCACGCTCAAGGACGATGCGGCCCAGGTACGCGCCGTGATGTTTCGCAGCCGCGCCCAGATGGCCGGCTTCGTGCCGCGCGAGGGCGACAAGGTCGAGGTGCGTGCGCTGGTGACCCTGTACGGCGCGCGCGGCGACTACCAGATCAATGTCGAGGCGATCCGCCGCGCTGGCGTGGGACAGCTCTACGAAGCGTTCCTGCGCCTGAAGGAAAAGCTGGCTTCCCAAGGCCTGTTCGACGCCGACCGCAAGCGCCCGCTGCCGCTGTTCGCGCGCAGCATCGGCATCGTCACCAGCCCGCAGGCGGCCGCCCTGCGCGACGTGCTCACCGCGCTGCGCCGGCGCGCGCCGCATGTGCGGATCGTGCTCTATCCTGCCCCGGTCCAGGGCCAGTTCGCGGCCGACAAGATCGCCGAGGCCATCATGACCGCCTCGCGCCGTGCCGAAGTGGATGTGCTGCTGGTGTGCCGCGGCGGTGGCTCGATCGAAGACCTGTGGAGCTTCAACGAGGAATGCGTGGCGCGCGCGATCGACGCCTGCGCGATTCCCGTGATTGCGGGTGTGGGCCACGAGACCGACGTCACCATCGCCGACTTCGCCGCCGACGTACGCGCCGCGACGCCGACCGCGGCCGCCGAACTGGCCGCCACGCCGCGCGCCGACTGGCTGGCGTCGCTCGAAGGCGACGCCCTCGACCTGCGGCGCGCCATGGAGCGCCGCCTGCACGACGCCGGCCAGGGCCTGGACAACCTGAGCCGCCGCCTGCTGAACCCCTCGGCCCGGATCGGCCACCAGCGCCTGACACTCCTGTCGATGGCCACCGCCATGACGCATGCGGTCAAGCTGCCGGTGAACCGCCACAACCTGGCGCTGGCCCAGCTGCAGCAGCGCTGGTCGCGCCACCGTCCAGATATGCGGGCGCTGCGCGCGCAACTGCGGTCCGACGGCCGCCACCTGAACGCCAGCCTGTGCAATATGATCCAGGGAAAACGCGATGCGCTGGCCGGCCTGTCGGCCCAGCTCGAACTGCTGAACCCGCAGCGCACGCTGGAGCGTGGCTATGCCATCGTGCGCGACGGCAAGGGGCAGATCGTGCGCGATCCGGCCCAGATCCATGCGCGCGATACCCTCACGGTGCGCCTGGCCGGCGGCAGCGCCGAGGTCGGCGTGGCCCAGGTCCAGAGCGTCCTCGAGTGACTCCGCAAGGCCTGACCTTCGCTGTTGGCAATGCAAGCCTGCAACGTTGCTCCATATTGCGTAGAATAACGGCGCTATTAGAACAGCAATCTTTCCCAACCACTAAGGAATCGCACACATGGAACACACCCTGCCGCCGCTGCCGTACGCCAAGGACGCCCTGCAACCGCACATCTCGGCCGAAACCCTGGAATACCACCACGGCAAGCACCACCAGACCTATGTGACCAACCTGAACAACATGATCAAGGGCACCGAGTTCGAGAACATGTCGCTGGAAGAGATCATCAAGAAATCGTCGGGCGGTGTATTCAACAACTCGGCCCAGGTCTGGAACCACACCTTCTTCTGGAACTGCATGAGCCCGAACGGCGGCGGCGCGCCGACCGGCAAGGCACTGGACGCGATCAACGCCAAATGGGGTTCGTTCGACAAGTTCAAGGAAGAGTTCAACAAGTCGGCACTGGGCAACTTCGGTTCGGGCTGGACCTGGCTGGTGCAAAAGGCCGACGGCAGCGTCGACATCGTCAACACCTCGGGCGCCGGCACCCCGCTGACCACCACCGACGTGGCGCTCCTGACCGCCGACGTCTGGGAACACGCCTACTACATCGACTACCGCAACGCGCGCGCCAAGTTCCTGGACGCGTTCTGGAATGTCGCCAACTGGGAATTCGTGAACAAGAACTTCGTCTGAATCGGCTGACGGTCGCGCCGGTACCGGCGTGACCCGTCGACACCAGGGCCCGCACGCGCGGGCCTTTTCGTCGGTGCCGCCACAAGCGCCGCCTGCGCTTTACGACATCGGCTGCATCATGCGCGACACGCTGCTGCCCGCGCGCCTGCTTGATATGGATCAGCCCGTCTTTGGGGCATCCCGGCCGGACAGTCTGGACACTGCACGGCGCATTTCCCGCGCCGCCGCCAGGCGACGCCTCAAAGCAGGAACTGCGTATCGAGCCGGGCGCCGCACAGCGCGCCGTCGTAGCCTGGCAGCCCCGACAGCACTTGCTTGAAGTCGTCGCTCGACATCGCCGCCTGCGCTGCCATCAGCAGCGGCGTATCGAGCGCGCTGGCATGGCAGGCCAGGAAATACTGTTCGCGAATGATGGGAATGAAGTCGAGATCGAAGCGGCGCGCTGCCGTCTCGACGCCGAAGCCCACGTCGGCCATGTCGCTGGCAACATAGGCCGCCACCGCCGCGTGCGTGAATTCGGCCGTGCCGGAGCGGTTGATCAGCGCCGGATCGGCGCCGAGGTCGGCCAGCAGCAGTTCGAGCAGCACCCGCGTGCCCGACCCCTTCTGGCGGTTGACGAAGCGAAGATCCGGGCGCACCAGGTCGGCCAGCCCGCTCACGCCTTTCGGATTGCCCCTGGCGACGAAGATCCCCTGCATGCGGTACGCGAGGTGGAGCAGCGCGTGGCGCTCGGGATCGAGCCAGGGGCGGTACTTGGCCGCTGCCGCCCGCTGGAATTCTCCCATCGGCAGATGAAAGCCCGCCAGGTCGCACTCGCCGCGCGACAGCGCCGCCACCGCGTCGGTGCTGCCGCGATAATTGATGTCGACCGCGACGCCCTGCTCGTTCAACTGCTTCACCAGCGCGGCCACCGCGAACCCGTGCGAGGCCGTCATGCGCACGACCTGGGCATCGGCGGCCAGGACGCGCGCCAGTTCCTGCTGCAGTTCCGAGGCCAGGCTGTCGAGCATGGGGCTCAGGCGGGCGTGGATGCGGCGGTCGGCCCACATCAGCTTTTCGGCCAGCGGTGACAGCACCGTCCCTTTCCCGCGCACCTTGTGGACCAGGTCCACCCCGAACTGCGCCGAGAACTGCTGCAACAGCCCCCAGGCGTGGCGGTAGGACATGCCGCGCGCCGTGGCCGCCTTGCTGATCGAGCCCAGCTGGCTCACCGCCAGCAGCAATTCAAGCAGCGCCGGCAGCGCGGTCGGCGCCCCGGCGGCATCGCGCACGATCCAGTCCGGTCGTATCTCCACCTTAATCATATGCAAAATCCTTCATATTGAACACCTGTGAATCCGGTGCTACTCTGGTCGAAGCAGTCAATAAGAGCCGTTATATATGTTCCGATAAACATATGCAAGGCAGAGATGGAGACACCATGAATTCACCAGCCAACACCGACGCACAGGGCGTCATCGGCGACATCCTCGACCTTCACGCGCAGCGCGGCGTGCTTGGCCAGGACGCGCTGCTGCCGGTCCTGCACGCGATCCAGGACCGCCTCGGCTTCATCCCGCCCGACGCGGTCGAGGGGCTCGCGCAAGCGTTCAATCTTTCGCGCGCCGAGGTGCATGGCGTGATCACCTTCTACCACTTCTTCAAGACCACCCCGCCGGCGCGCTGCACGGTGCAGGTCTGCCGCGCCGAGGCCTGCCAGAGCATGGGCGGCGACGCCCTGCTGTCGCATGCCCGCCAGGCGCTGGGATGCGATCTGCATGAGCACAGCGCCGACGGCGGCTTCGCGCTGGAACCGGTGTACTGCCTCGGCCAGTGCGCCACGGCGCCCGCCATCATGATCAACGACGCCGTGCACGCCCGCGTGACGCCGGCGCGTTTCGACACCCTGGTCGCCAAGGCGTCCACCAGCGCCAAGGAGGCAGCATGAGCGTACGCATCCACGTCCCGGCCGATTCCGCGGCGCTGGCCCTGGGCGCCGACGACGTCGCCAGCGCGATCGTGCGCGAGGCGGTGCGACGCGGCATCGCCATCGAACTGGTGCGCAACGGCACGCGCGGCCTGCTGTACCTCGAGCCGCTGGTCGAAGTCGAGACGCCCGCCGGCCGCATCGGCTTCGGCAACGTCGATGAAAGCGACGTCGCCGACCTGTTCGAGGCCGGCTTCCATGGCGGCCAATCCACGCACCGCCTGGCGCTCGGTCTGGTCGAACAGATTCCCTACCTGGCGCGGCAGACGCGCCTGACCTTCGCCCGCTGCGGCATCACCGATCCGCTGTCGCTCACCGACTACGAAGCCCACGGCGGTTACCGCGGCCTGCGCCAGGCCGTGACGATGACGGGCGCCGACATCGTCGCCGCGGTGACCGCGTCGGGCCTGCGCGGACGCGGCGGCGCCGCCTTCCCTACCGGGATCAAGTGGAACACGGTGCTGCGCGCGCCGGGCTACCAGAAATACATCGTCTGCAACGCCGACGAAGGCGACTCCGGCACCTTTGCCGACCGCATCGTCATGGAAAGCGATCCCTTCGTCCTGATCGAGGGCATGACGATCGCCGGCCTGGCGGTCGGCGCCACCCGCGGCTTCATCTACGTGCGCAGCGAGTACCCGCATGCGATCGCCGCGCTGAATCACGCCATTGGCACCGCCACGCGCGCCGGCCTGCTCGGGCCGAACGTCGCCGGCAGCGGCCGCGCCTTCGAGCTCGAGGTGCGCAAGGGCGCCGGCGCGTATATCTGCGGCGAAGAAACCGCCCTGCTCGAGAGCATCGAGGGCAAGCGCGGCGTGGTGCGCGCCAAGCCGCCCCTGCCCGCGCTGGCCGGGCTGTTCGGCCAGCCGACCGTGATCAACAACGTGCTGTCGCTGGCCTCGGTGCCGATCATCCTCGACAAGGGCGCGCAGTACTACCAGGACTTCGGCATGGGTCGCTCGCGCGGCACGCTGCCGGTGCAGCTGGCCGGTAATATCAAGCACGGCGGCCTGATCGAACTCGCCTTCGGCGCCACGCTGCGCGAAATCCTGTACGACTACGGCGGCGGCAGCGCCAGTGGCCGGCCGATCAAGGCGGTGCAGGTGGGTGGCCCGCTGGGCGCCTACCTGCCGCCCTCGCAGTGGGACACCCCGCTCGACTACGAAGCCTTTGCCGCCCTGTGGGCCGTGCTGGGCCACGGCGGCATCGTCGTCCACGACGACAGCGCCGACATGGCCGCTCTGGCGCGCTACGCGATGGAATTCTGCGCCATCGAGTCGTGCGGCAAATGCACGCCCTGCCGCATCGGGTCCACCCGCGGCGTGGAAGTGATCGACAAGATCCGCACGGGCGACGAACGCCCGAAACAGGTCATCCTGCTGCGCAGCCTGTGCGACACCATGCTCAATGGTTCGCTGTGCGCCATGGGCGGCATGACGCCCTATCCGGTGCTGTCGGCGCTGAACCACTTCCCGCAAGACTTCGGCCAGGTGGCCGGCGACGCATTGGCCGCCTGAGTGGCGGCCCAGGAGAACCCCATGATCGAAACCATCCTCACCCGCGATTTCGGCACGCCGGCGAAAGAAATCAACCTGGCCACCGAGATGATCACCCTGACCATCGACGGCGTCGAGGTGACCGTCCCGGCCGGGACCTCGCTGATGCGCGCGGCGGCCGAGAACAGCATCAACATTCCCAAGCTGTGCGCCACCGACAGCCTGGAGCCGTTCGGCTCCTGCCGCCTGTGCCTGGTCGAGATCGAAGGCCGCCGCGGTTATCCGGCCTCGTGCACCACGCCGGCCGAGGCGGGCATGGTCGTGCGCACCCAAAGCCACAAGCTGCAAGAGATCCGCAAGGGAGTCATGGAGCTGTACATCTCCGACCACCCGCTCGACTGCCTGACCTGCCCCGCCAACGGCAACTGCGAGCTGCAGGACATGGCCGGCGTCACCGGGCTGCGCGAGGTACGCTACGGCTACGAAGGCGCCAACCACCTGAAGCTCGGGAAGGACGAGAGCAATCCCTACTTCACCTTCGATTCGTCCAAGTGCATCGTCTGCAACCGCTGCGTGCGCGCCTGTGAAGAGACGCAAGGCACCTTCGCCCTGACCATCTCCGGACGCGGCTTCGACGCGCGCGTCGCGGCCGGCCAGAGCGAATCGTTCATGGAATCCGAATGCGTGTCCTGTGGCGCCTGTGTCGAGGCCTGCCCCACCGCCACCCTCACCGAGAAATCGGTCATCTGGCTCGGCCAGGCCGAGCACAGCATCACCACGACGTGCGCCTATTGCGGCGTCGGCTGCTCGCTCAACGCCGAGATGAAGGGCAACGAGGTGGTGCGCATGGTGCCGACCCGGGACGGCAAGGCCAACGAGGGCCATGCCTGCGTCAAGGGCCGCTTCGCCTGGGGCTACGCGACCCACAAGGACCGCATCCTGAAACCCATGATCCGTGCGAAGATCACCGATCCATGGAAGGAAGTATCGTGGGATGAAGCGCTCGACTATGCGGCCTCGGAATTCAGGCGCATCCAGGCCAAGCACGGCCAGGATGCGATCGGCGGCATCGTCTCTTCGCGTTGCACCAACGAAGAAGGCTACCTGGTCCAGAAGCTGGTGCGCGCGGCGTTTGGCAACAACAACGTCGACACCTGCGCCCGCGTGTGCCACTCGCCGACTGGCTACGGCCTCAAGACCACGCTCGGCGAATCGGCCGGCACCCAGACCTTCAAGTCGGTGGAGAAGGCCGACGTCATCCTGGTGATCGGCGCCAACCCGACCGACGGCCACCCGGTGTTCGCGTCGCGCATGAAGAAGCGCCTGCGCCAGGGTGCGCGGCTGATCGTCATCGATCCGCGCCGCATCGACCTGGTCAAGTCGCCGCACATCCGCGCCCAGCACCACCTGCAGCTGCGCCCCGGCACCAATGTCGCGATAGTCAGCGCGCTGGCCCACGTCATCGTCACCGAAGACCTGATGGCCAACGATTTCATCGCCGAGCGCTGCGACCTGCGCGCCTTCGCCCAGTGGCGCGACTTCGTCGCCCGGCCCGAGAATTCACCGGAAGCGACCGAGGAGATCACCGGCGTGCCGGCCCAGCAGGTGCGCGATGCGGCCCGCCTGTATGCGCTCGGGGGCAACGGTGCGATCTTCTACGGCCTGGGCGTGACCGAACACGCCCAGGGGTCGACCGCCGTCATGGGCATCGCCAACCTGGCGATGGTGACGGGTAATGTCGGCCGCGCGGGCGTGGGCGTCAATCCGCTGCGCGGACAGAACAATGTGCAGGGTTCCTGCGACATCGGCTCCTTCCCGCATGAACTGCCGGGCTACCGCCACGTCTCGGACACCACCGTGCGCACCCTGTTCGAACAGGCATGGGGCGTGCCGCTGCAGGCCGAACCGGGGCTGCGCATCCCCAATATGTTCGAAGCGGCCCTCGACGGCAGCTTCATGGGCCTGTACTGCCAGGGCGAGGACATCGTCCAGTCCGACCCGAACACCCAGCACGTCACCTCGGCACTGGAGGCGATGGAGTGCATCGTGGTGCAGGATATCTTCCTGAACGAGACGGCGAAGTATGCCCACGTGCTGCTGCCGGGGTCGTCGTTCCTGGAAAAGGACGGCACGTTCACCAATGCCGAGCGGCGCATCTCGCGCGTGCGCAAGGTGATGCCGCCCAGGGCCGGCTACGCCGACTGGGAAGTCACGATGGCGCTGTCGAACCGCCTGGGTTACCCGATGAACTACCGCCATCCGTCCGAGATCATGGACGAGATCGCGCTTCTTACGCCGACCTTCGCCGGCGTGAGCTACCGGCGCCTCGATGAACTGGGCAGCATCCAGTGGCCATGCAACGACGAGGCCCCGGAAGGCACGCCGACCATGCACGTCGACCAGTTCGTGCGCGGCAAGGGCCGCTTCATCATCACCCAGTACGTCGCCACCGATGAAAAAGTGACGCGCAAGTACCCGCTGATCCTCACCACCGGCCGCATCCTGTCGCAGTACAACGTCGGCGCGCAGACGCGCCGGACCGAGAACGTGCGCTGGCACGCCGAGGACCGCCTCGAGATCCATCCCCACGACGCCCAGGAACGCGGCATCGAGGACGGCCAGTGGGTCGGAGTGCAAAGCCGCTCGGGGGAGACCGTGCTGCGGGCGATGGTCACCGAACGCATGCAGCCGGGCGTGGTCTACACCACCTTCCACTTCCCCGAGTCCGGCGCCAACGTCATCACGACCGAGAACTCCGACTGGGCCACCAACTGCCCCGAGTACAAGGTGACGGCGGTGCAGGTGATGCATGTGCAGCAGCAATCGGACTGGCAGCTGGAATACGCCCGCTTCAACCGCGAACAGCTGGGCCTGGCGGAACCGGTCGCATGATGTGCGCCATCGACATCGAGGAGCAAGACCAGGTGGAGCCGGCCTTCCACCACGCCCGGAGCGCGCGCATGGCGGTGGCGCGCATGCGCGCCGGCCTGCCTGACAGCGCCCGGGCGCTACTATCCGAGGACGAGCTGGCCGAGGAAGTGCCGGTGGCGCTCGAGTACAACGGCGTCTCGCACGCCGTGATGCTGGCCACGCCAGGCGACCTGGAGGAATTCGCGCTCGGCTTTTCGCTGAGCGAAGGCATCGTCGCTTCGCCCGCCGAATTCTACGGGGTCGAGATCGCGGTCGGCGCGGCCGGCATCACTGCCCACATCGACGTCGCGGCTGCCGCCTTCATGCGCCTCAAGGAACGCCGGCGCAGCCTGGCCGGCCGCACCGGCTGCGGCCTGTGCGGCGCCGACAGCCTGGCCCAAGTGATCCGTCCCCTGCCGCCCCTGGCGCCCACCCGGGCGCTGTCCGACGCGGCGATCCGGCGCGCCGTGGCCCAGGTGAGGCAGCAGCAGCCGCTCAACCGCCTCACCGGCGCCACCCACGCGGCGCTCTGGTGCGGCCGCGACGGCGCATCGCGCGCGGCCTTCGAGGACGTCGGCCGCCACAACGCGCTCGACAAGCTGATCGGCGGCCTGCACATGGGTCGCGCCGACCTGGACGATGGTTTTGCCCTGATCACCAGTCGCGCCAGCGTCGAAATGGTGCAAAAGGCCGCCACCGTCGGCATCGCCGCCCTGGTGGCGATTTCCGCCCCCACCGCGCTCGCGGTCCGCACCGCGCAGGACTGCGGCCTGACCCTGGTCGCCTTTGCCCGCGGCGACGACTTCGTCGCCTACGCACATGGCGCCAACATCGCAATGGACACAGCATGAACATCGAGAACCTGGTCACCATGGCCAACCAGATCGGCACCTTCTTCGAGTCCTATCCGAACCAGGAGGAAGGCCGCACCGAGATCGCCAACCACCTGCAGCGCTTCTGGGCGCCGCGCATGCGCAGCCAGCTGTTTTCGCACATCGACGACGCGCAGGGCGAAGGGCTCAGGCCGATCGTGATCGAGGCACTGGTGGAGCACCGGCGCGAGCACATGCCGCCGCCGCCGCCGGGTGGCGACGCGGGCTGATTCCCCACGTACCGTTGCAGGACGTGGGGTGGGCGGCTTGTCCGCCCACGCGTTCAACCGAAGCAAGCATCTCCATCAGGGCGTGGGGTGGGCGGCTTGGCCGCCCACGCGTTCAACCGAAGCAAGCATCTCCATCAGGACGTGGGGTGGGCGGCTTGTCCGCCCACGCGTTCAACCGAAGCAAGCATCTCCATCAGGACGTGGGGTGGGCGGCTTGTCCGCCCACGCGTTCAAACGAAGCAAGCATCTCCATCAGGACGTGGGGTGGGCGGCTTGGCCGCCCACGCGTTCAACCGAAGCAAGCATCTCCATCAGGACGTGGGGTGGGCGGCTTGGCCGCCCACGCGTTCAACCGAAGCGAGCATCTCCATCATGCGTGCGTCATCTGGACGCGTGGACGGACAAGCCGTCCACCCTACGGCCGATCGTGATCGAGGCACTGGTGGAGCGCCGGCGCGAGCACATGCCAGCGCCGCCGGGTAGCGACGCGGGCTGATTCCTTACGTACCTTTGCAGGACGTGGCGTGGGCGGCTTGTCCGCCTACGCGTTCAACCGAAGCGAGCATCTCCATCATGCGTGCGTCATCTGGACGCGTGGACGGACAAGCCGTCCACCCTACGGCCGATCGTGATCGGGGCACTGGTGGAGCGCCGGCGCGAGCACATGCCAGCGCCGCCGGATAGCGACGCGGGCTGATTCCCCACGTACCGTTGCATGACATGGGGTGGGCGGCTTGGCCGCCCACGCGTTCAACCGAAGCGAGCATCTCCATGCCTGCGTCATCTGGACGCGTGGACGGACAAGCCGTCCACCCTACGGCCGATCGTGATCGAGGCACTGGTGGAGCGCCGGCGCGAGCACATGCCAGCGCCGCCGGGTGGCGACGCGGGCTGATTCCCCACGTACCGTTGCATGACGTGGGGTGGGCGGCTTGTCCGCCTACGCGTTCAACCGAAGCGAGCATCTCCATCATGCGTGCGTCATCTGGACGCGTGGACGGACAAGCCGTCCACCCCGCGCCTGCATTCCTTCCCGCCTTACGATGACGCCGGCGCCGTCTCCAGCTGGGCCAGGCGTGCACGCAGCTTGCGCTCCTCGCCCCAGCGTTCGGTCTCGTCGCGCACCAGTGCGACGATCGACGTCACCTCGCCACCAGGGCCATGCACCAGCGCGACGGTAAACGCGATCGACAAGGGCTTGTCGTCCTTGTGCAGGGCCGGCACGCGCAGCAGGTCGGCGCCGTAGCGCGTCTCGCCCGTGGCCATGGTCTTGTGATAACCGTCCCAATGGCGCTGGCGTTGACGCTGCGGAACGATCAGGTCCAGTGACTGGCCGATGGCCTCGCTTTCGGTGAAACCGAAGATGCGCGTTGCGGCCGCATTCCAGAAGGTGATGGCGCCTGCAGCATCGCATACGATGACGGCGTCGCCCAGTGCGTGCAGCAGTTGTTGAAAATCGATTTCGGCTTGCATGATTTCTTCTTCCCCCAAAAAAGCAGGTGCGCGTCGCAGGCAGCCGACGCGCACCGGACTCCTATCCAGGCACTTCCAGGATCAGACCACTTGCTGCTCGTGCAGCGCCGCGATCTCCTTGCTGCTGTATCCCAGGCTTTCCAGCACCTCGTCGGTGTGTTCGCCCAGCAGCGGCGAACCCTTGATGTCGACCTTCATGTCGGAGAACTTGATCGGGCTGCCCACGGTCAGGTACTTGCCGCGCTCCTTGTGGTCGACCTCGGCGATCGTGCCGCTGGCGCGCAGCGACGGATCGGCGGCGATTTCCTTCATCGACAACACCGGCGAGCAAGGAATGTCGAACTTGCGCAGGATGTCGACCGCCTCGAACTTGGTCTTGTCCTTCAGCCATGCTTCGATCGTGCCGAAGATGTCGAAGATCTTGTCCTGGCGCGCGCCGGCGGTCATGTAGGCCGGGTCGTCGATCCACTCTTCCTTGCCGATCGCCTTGCAGATCGGCGCCCAGGCATGGCCCTGGATGGTGAAGTAGATGTAGGCGTTGGGGTCGTTCTCCCAGCCCTTGCACTTGAGTACCCAGCCCGGCTGGCCGCCGCCGCCGGCATTGCCGCCGCGCGGAACCACGTCCGAGAACTTGCCATGCGGGTACTGCGGATACTCTTCCAGGTAGCCGACCCGGTCCAGGCGCTGCTGGTCGCGCAATTTCACACGGCACAGGTTCAGCACGCTGTCCTGCATCGATACCGCCACCTTCTGGCCCTTGCCCGTCATGTCGCGCGCGCGCAGGGCGGTCAGGATGCCGATCGCCAGGTGCATGCCGGTATTGCTGTCGCCCAGGGCGGCAGCGCTGACGGTCGGTGGACCATCGTCGAAACCGGTGGTCGAGGCCGCGCCGCCGGCGCACTGCGCCACGTTTTCATAGACCTTCAGGTCTTCGTAGTGGTGGCCGTCGCTGAAACCCTTCACCGATGCGACGATCATGCTTGGATTCAGCTCCTTGATGTGTTCCCAGGTAAAGCCCATGCGGTCGAGCGCGCCCGGTCCGAAGTTCTCGACCAGCACGTCCGACTCCTTGATCAGCTTGGTCAAGATTTCCTTGCCTTCGGGCTTCTTGGTATCCAGCGTCAGCGAACGCTTATTGCTGTTGAGCATGGTGAAATACAGGGCGTCGACACCCGGGATGTCGCGCAGCTGCGAGCGCGTGACGTCGCCGGCGCCGGGACGCTCGACCTTGATCACGTCGGCGCCGAACCATGCAAGTAGCTGGGTACAGGCCGGGCCGGCCTGGACGTGGGTGAAGTCGATGATCTTGATACCTTCGAGTGGTTTGCTCATGATGTCAGTCTCCTTTATTCAGTCGATATTGCGGGCCCCGCCGGCGGCCCCGTGGGCGCCGGCGGTCGTGCGTGTCGCTGTCATGCCTGTCATGTCACTTTTTTGCGTTGCTTTGCGGATTCAGATTGGTCAGGCGGCCGCTCTCGGTGCCGGCGGTCTCGTCGATCACGGCATTGATCAGGGCGGGCTTGCCGGCGGCGATCGCCTCGGCCAGCGCGCTGGCCAGTTCTTCCGGGGTGGTCGCGTGGTAACCGATGCCGCCGAAGGCCTCGATCATCTTGTCGTAGCGGGCGTTCTTGACGAACACGGTCGGGGCCACGTCCTTGCCGCCGGTCGGATTGACGTCGGTGCCGCGGTACACGCCGTTGTTGTTGAAGATGATCGTCGTGACCGGCAGCTCGTAGCGGCAGATCGTCTCGAGTTCCATGCCGCTGAAACCGAAGGCGCTGTCGCCCTCGATCGCGACCACCGGCTTGCCGCTGACGACGGCCGCGCCGATCGCGTAGCCCATGCCGATGCCCATGATGCCCCAGGTGCCGGAGTCGAAACGCTTGCGCGGCTGGTACTGGTCGACGATGCTGCGCGCATAGTCGAGGGTATTGGCGCCCTCGTTGACCAGGTTGATGTCCGGATGGTCCTTCAGCACGTCGCGGATGGCCCGCAGCGCGGTGTGGAAGTTCATCGGCGCCGCATCGCGGTTGAGCAGCGCCGCCATCTTGGCCGTGTTCTGCTCCTTGCGTTCGGCGATCGGGCCGAGCCATTCCGCGTCGGGCCGGGCGATGCCGGCGCCGTCGAGGCCGTCGAGCAGGGCCGCCACGCACGAGCCGATATCGCCGATCAGCGGCGCGGCGATCGCCACGTTGCTGTCGATTTCGGTCGGCGAGATATCGATCTGGACGAACTGCTTGGGTTTGCCCCAGGTCTTGCCCTTGCCATGGGCCAGCAGCCAGTTCAGGCGCGCGCCGATCAGCACCACGACGTCGGCCTCGGCCAGTACATAGGAGCGCGCCGCCGAAGCCGACTGGGCGTGGGTATCCGGCAGCAGGCCCTTGGCCATCGACATCGGCAGGTAGGGAATGCCGGTGCGCTCGACCAGCGCGCGGATGTCGTCGTCGGCCTGGGCGTAGGCGGCGCCCTTGCCGAGCAGGATCAGCGGCTTTTTCGCGCCCTTGAGCAGCGCCAGCGCGCGCTGCACCGCATCCTGGCTTGGGATCTGGCGCGGCACCGGGTCGACCACCTTGATCAGGGAGCGCTTGGCGTGGCCGGCCTCGATGGTCTGCGCCAGCAGCTGCGCCGGCAGGTCGAGATAGACGCCGCCCGGGCGGCCCGACACGGCGGCGCGAATCGCACGCGCGACGCCGACGCCGATGTCCTCGGCCTTGTTGATGCGGTAGGACGCCTTGGCGTAGGGCTTGGCCGCGTTCAGCTGATCCATTTCTTCATAGTCGCCCTGTTGCAGGTCGACGATCTCGCGTTCGCTCGACCCGGAAATCAGGATCATCGGGAAGCAGTTGGTGGTCGCATTGGCCAGTGCTGTCAGGCCGTTGAGGAAGCCCGGCGCCGAGACGGTCAGGCAAATACCCGGCTTTTGCGTCATATAGCCGGCGATCGCCGCGGCATTGCCGGCGTTCTGTTCATGACGAAAGCCGATGAAGCGCATCCCCTCGGCCTGCGCCAGGCGCGCCAGGTCGGTAATCGGAATGCCGACCAGGCCGAAAATCGTATCGATGTCGTTGTGTTTCAGCGCATCGATTACCAGGTGGAAGCCGTCGGTCACGTCTACCGATACGTGGTTAGTCATTGCTGTCTCCAGTTATTGTCGATCCGGGCAGAACGCGGTGTGTAACGCCCGCAAACCATCATAGCCAGCGCCCCTGATTTGTCTCATTGACCATGGTCAATTTTGGCCGCATGATGCGAGAATCTCGCTAAACGGCCGCGTTCATGACGACTATTGCAAATCACTCGGAACGAAACATCATTCGCCTTCAACTGAAGCAGAACGTGGTTCTCAAGGAACTGCGCGACAGCGAAATGGCGGCGCTGGAACCTTATTTGACGATCGAGAATCACCAGAAGGGCGACTTGCTGATGAACCAGGGCGTGCAAGAGATGTCGCAGTACTTCATCCTGGACGGCATCCTCAAGCGCCAGGTCTCCAACCAGGAAGCGAAAGAAATGATCCTGCGCTTCTCGGCGGAACGCGATATCGAAACCAGCTACGCCGCCTGGTGCCTGAAGATGCCGACGCCATTCAGCATCGCCTGCGTCACCAAGGTGCGGGTGGCGCGCATGCCGCTGCCGCAGTGGGTCGACTACATGCGCAGTCACAGCACCGTGAAGCAGGCGTTCGAGTACGAGGTCATGAACCTGATGAGCGGCATCATGGCGCACACCATCACGCTGCATCTGCTCGATGCGCCGGGCCGGGTGCACCGCTTCATGCGCAAGCACCCCGACCTGTTCGAACGGCTGCCGAAGAAGGAACTGGCGGCATACCTGAACCTGTCGCCAGAGACGCTGAGCCGCCTGAAGAATCGGGGGAAGATCTGAAGGGCTGACGAAGTAGCCATGTTCGCCGGCGCCAGCACGTCGCCCCGCGAAGGCGGGGGCCCAGGCTTGCAAGCGTCGCGGTAACGCAGGCAGACCGGGCCGCCGCCTCGCGCGGGGGCGGCGGTGGTTTTCATGCGAAACCGGTTGCGTGTCGCTACACCCGTTCAGGCCGTGGCCAGCCGCTGCAGCCGCACCCCGCCGCGTTCCTCGGTCATGGTCTGCTCCAGCAGCTTCACCAGCGCATAGGCCGAATCGATATGCGGCGTTGGCGTGTCGGTCATGCGCGCCAGCTCGATCACCGAACCGACCAGGGCGTCGATTTCCGGTCCCCGGCCCGCCTCCACGTCCTGCAGCATCGAGGTCTTGTGCTTGCCGATCTTTTCGGCGCCCTCGATGCGCCGGTCCAGCGTGACCCTGAACGTGATGCCCAGCTTGCTGGCGACCGCTTCCGCCTCGCGCATCATGGCCGCGGCCAGCTCGCGCGTGAGCGGATACTGGCAGATGTCGACCAGGGTCGAATGCGCCAGTGCGCTGATCGGGTTGAAGCTGACGTTGCCCCACAGCTTGAGCCAGATCTCGGCGCGGATATTGTCGAGCACCGGCGACTTGAAGCCGGCCTGCTGGAAGCAGGCCGCGACCGCCTCCACCCGCTCGCTCGACGTGCCGTCCAGCTCGCCCAGTGGAAAGCGCGCGCCTTCGATGTGCCGGATGACGCCCGGCGCCACCAGTTCGGCGGCCGGATAGACCACGCAACCGAGCACCCGCTCGGGTGGAATCCGGCGCGCAAGGACCCCACCGGCGTCGACGCTGTGCACGGTGCGCCCGTCGAATTCGCCGCCATGGCGGTGAAAGTACCAGAACGGTATGCCGTTCTGCATCGTCACCACGACGGTCCGTGGACCGAACAGCTTGCCGACCTTGGCGGACACGCCGTCGACCTGGTGCGCCTTCAGCGCCAGGATGACCAGGTCCTGCTCGCCGGCCGCATCGTAGTCGTCGGTGGCGCGCACCTGCGACGCCACCTTCTCCTCGCCGTCGATTTCGATGAGCTTGATGCCGTTCGCGCGAATTGCCTCCAGATTGGCTCCCCGCACGATGAACGTCACCTCCTCCCCCGCCAGCGCCAGCCTGGCGCCGACCAGGCCGCCGATTGCCCCTGCTCCAATTACTGCGATCTTCATGACCAGCTCCCTATCGTTTTACTCGAAACTGTCTACTCGAACCGATTGATGAGCTTTCCGATGCCGTCGATTTCTACCTCGACCGTGCTGCCCGGCCGCATCGATCCGACACCGACCGAGGTCCCGCACAGCAACAGGTCGCCCGGCTCCAGTGTCATGTCCTGGGAAATCCTGCTGACCAGCTCGGCCACCGAAAACACCATGTCGTTGATCGGGAAATCCTGGCGCACCTCGCCATTGAGCGTCGTGCGCACGACCAGCATCGCCGGGTTGAGCCCGGTGGCGATCACCGGCCCGAAGGGGCAGAACGTATCGAAGCCCTTGGCGCGCACCCACTGGGGAAAGGTCGGGTCGCGCCCGATGATGTCGCCCACGGTGACGTCGTTGGCGCAGGTGTAGCCGAATACGTGCTCGAGCGCGTCCTCCACCGCCACGCCGCTGCAGCGGCGGCCGATCACGATCGCCAGTTCGCCCTCGAACGCCACCTTGCCCTCGCAGCGCGGCTTGCGGATCGTGCCGCCAGGCGCCAGGTAGGACGTCGGCGGCTTCATCAGGTACAGCGGCTCGGCCGGCGGCGCCAGGCCCAGCTTCTGGCCGAGCGCGTGGAAATTGTTCCACATCGCCAGGACCTTGCCGGGCACGACCGGGGCAAGCACCTCGACCTCGTCCAGGTTGATGGCCAGGTCGGTGCGGTGCGGGCTGTCGAACATATCGCCTTTGAAGATCCGGATCTTGTCGCCCTCGATCGTGCCGAATCGTACGGTGTCGAGGTGTTGAAAACGTATCCAGTGTCGGATCATGGGGATGTCTCTCGTACGTGGGTTCGGGGATGGTCTGATTGTGAAAGAAGCATTTCCGTATATCCTTGACCACGGTTAAGATTCGAAAATCTCCGCCCTACACCCCGATCTGGCGCTGCTGGATCGCGGACCAGTCGATGAAGGCGCCGGGATTGCAGCCGGCGGCGCTCAGCTGCGCATGGCAGCGCTCCTTGGCGCTCAGGATCGCCTCGACCAGGAAGTCGGCGTCGTGCGCGCTCAGCAGATGGGACTGGTGTCGCGCCAGGTAGTTGCGCAGGCCGGTGCGGTCGTCGGCGCCGGCGACCGCGCTCGCGTAGAGTCCGGTATCCCAGACCCAGCTCAGTCCCAGTTCATGGAAGGCCGCGTTATAGGCGTTGCACTCGGCGTCAGGATTGCTGTTGCAGGTCGTCGTCATGGCACTCTCCAGTGGGTGGTTGCGGTCGAGCTGTTGAAAACCATCGTATGCCAACAAAATGATGAGTAACAGTGAAAGTTTTTAGGGATAATCATTCACGATTACTTATATCTGCGAGGCGCAACCCATGAAGAACGCGACACTGCGTCAACTGAAGGTCTTCGAGGCCGTCGCGCGCCGCCTCAGCTTTTCGCGCGCCGCCGAGGAACTGCACCTGACCCAACCGGCCGTGTCGACCCAGATCCGCACCCTCGAGGGCCACGTCGGGATGCCCCTGTTCGAACAACTGGGAAAGAAGGTCTACCTGACCCAGGCGGGCGACGAGCTGCTGCACTTCAGTCGCGCCATCATCCAGCAGTTCGACGAAGCCGAAGACGCCATGGCGCAGCTCAAGGGAATTGCTGGGGGCAAACTGAACGTCGCGGTGATCAGCGCCGGCGACTATTTCTTCCCCCAGCTAATGGTCGCGTTCGCGCGCCAGCATCCGGGCGTGCAGCTGAACCTGACGGTGCACAACCGCGAAGAACTGCTGGCCGAGCTGGCCGCCAACCGCACCGACCTGGCCGTGATGGTGCGCCCACCCGAAGGGCTGGACACGCAGAACGATGCCTTCGCCCCCCATCCCTACGTGATCGTGGGCGCACCAGGCCATCGGCTGGCCGGACGCGGGCCCGTCACGATGAAGGAAGTCATCCGCCAGCCGTTCGTGGTGCGCGAACCCGGGTCCGACACCTGGTTCTCGATGCAGGATGCCTTCGGCCCCCACCTGGCCGGCTTGAACGTCGCGATGGAAATCAAGAGCACCGAGACAATCAAGCAGGCGGTCATCGCCGGCATCGGACTGGGCTTCCTGTCGGCCCACACGGTCGGCCATGAGCTGGCCGCGCGCAGCCTGGTGGTACTGGACGTCGCGGGTTTTCCGCTGATGCTAAACTGGTACGTGGTGCACCGCCGCGAAAAGCGGCTGCCACCGGTGGCACGGGCGTTTCGCCAGTTCCTGCTGAGCGAAGGCGCGCAGAGAATAGCCCAGCTCATACCGACGCCGCAGGCAGGTATCTGAGGCCTCGGAGCCAACCGCTCTTCCCTGGCGAAGCGGCTCCGGCTGCGGCGCTGCAGCATGCTCAACAATCATAGTTCAATGCCGACAACATTCACTCTGTGAATAACTGGTATCAGAACTCGAAATTGGAAGCCCCGGGAAGTAAGCCCTATATTTACCGCATCGAACATACCAACTTTCAGGAGCTCATCATGATCAACGCACCAGCCCATACCAATTTCGCCGCCCCGTCGCACTCGCTGCTGTCGCTCATCGTCGCCTTCTTCACGCTCAGCCTGCGCGAGAAGCTCGAGCCAGGCTATACCGGCCAGGATTCCGATGCGGCCTACTACGGCTGCGGCCTGTAATTCGCGGTCTTGTTGTCGTCCGACAACAACGTATGACGTCGTCCGAGGCGCTGCGCACCGGATAGGACATCCAGTGCGCGGCACAACACGCCCCACCTGACATCCCCTACCCCTGCATCAGCGCGCGCACATGCGCCGCGCAGCCGCCGGCCAGTCCCGCGGCGCTGTAGCCCCCTTCGAGGATCGACACGATCCGGCCCTGGCACACATCCCCGGCAATCGCCATCACTTCGCGCGTGATCCACGCGAAATCCTCGTCTTCCAGGTTCATGCTGGCCAGCGGGTCGAGCCGGTGTGCGTCGAAGCCGGCCGACACGACGATCAGTTGCGGCGCGAAGGCGCGCAATGCCGGCAGCAGCACGCTTGCCGAGCGGGCGCAGAACAGATCCGGACTGCAGCCCGGCGGCAACGGCACATTGACGATATTGCCGTTCACTCCCGATTCGCTGGCCGCGCCGGTGCCCGGATACAGCGGCCACTGGTGGCTCGATCCGTAGAACAGCTCGCGCCGGTCGAAGAACGCGGCCTGCGTGCCGTTGCCATGATGCACGTCGAAGTCGATCACGGCGACCCGCTGCAGGCCATGCGTCTCGAGGGCGTGGACGGCGGCGATGGCGGCCTGGTTGAACAGGCAAAAACCCATCGCCCGGCCAGGCTCGGCATGGTGTCCGCAAGGCCGGGTCGCGCAGAACACGTTGGCGGCCTCGCCCGCCATCACGGCATCCACGCCGGCGCAGGCGGCGCCGACGCAACGCATCACCGCGTCCCACGAGCCGGGCGACATCAGGGTGTCGCCGCCGTCGAGCGCCACCAGGCCGCCCAGCGGCGCCGCGGCAGCGATCGCATCGACATACTCGGCGTCGTGTACCAGCAACAGCTGTTCGCGCGTGCCGGACGGCGCCTCGCGCCACACCAGTTGGGCGAATTCGGGCTGGCGCAATGCCGCCATGACCGCATGCAGGCGCCACGGCGACTCCGGATGGCCGGGCCCGGGTTCGTGCCCGAAGCAGGCCTGGTGATGAAACACGAGGGTCGGCAGCTCAGTCGGCGGCGATGGCATGGTTCGACATCCTTTCGATGGCCTGGCACAGCGCCGAATGATCGAGCTGCGCCATGCCGTGCGCGGCGCACGAGTTCATCAGCTCCTGCGCGGTGGCGGTGCTCGGCAGCGAGATCCCGAGGCTTTTCGCGCCCTGCAGCGCCAGGTTCAGGTCCTTCTGGTGCAGCTCGATGCGAAAGCCCGGTGCGAAGGTGCGCTTGACCATGCGCTCGCCGTGCACTTCGAGGATGCGCGAGGCGGCGAAACCACCCATCAGCGCCTGCCTCACCCTGGCCGGATCGGCGCCCGCCTTCGAGGCGAACAGCAGCGCCTCGGCCACGGCCTGGATGTTCAGCGCAACGATGATCTGGTTGGCCACCTTGGTGGTCTGGCCGTCGCCGTTGCCGCCCACCAGCGTGATGTTTTTCCCCATCAGCTCGAACAGCGGCCGGGCGCGGTCGAACGCCTCCTGCGCGCCGCCCACCATGATGGTCAGCGTGGCCGCGCGCGCGCCCACCTCGCCGCCCGATACCGGCGCGTCGAGGTAGTCGCACTGGCGCTTGTTGATCTTCTTCGCGAATTCCTTGGTGGCCATCGGCGAGATCGAGCTCATGTCGATCACGATCTTGCCCGGGGTGAGGCCGGCGGCCACGCCGTCGGCGCCGAACAGCACCTCTTCCACGTGCGGGGTGTCGGGCACCATCACGATGATGATGTCGGCGCGCTTGGCCACCTCGGTGGCGCTGGTGCAGACGGTGGCGCCGCCCTCGATCAGCGCCAGCGGCGGATTTTTCAGGTCGTGCAGGTACAGCTTGCAGCCGCCCTCCTGCAGTTTGGCGGCCATGGGGCCGCCCATGATGCCAAGGCCGATGAATCCTACTTTCGTCATGATGGTCTCCAGGTGTGATGAGTGGTCGACGCGCGTGAACGCGCCTGCAGCCGGCGCGCCTACAAGCCGTGTTCGGCCATCCAGCCCAGGCCCTGCGCGGTGCCGGCCTGCGGTTTGTACTCGCAACCGATCCACCCGGCATAGCCGATGTCGTCGAGCATGCCGAGCAGGTAGCGGTAGTTGATCTCACCCGTGCCGGGTTCGAAGCGGCCCGGGTTGTCGGCCAGCTGGATGTGGCGAATCAGCCCGAGGTTGGCCTTGATCGTCGCCGCCAGTTCGCCTTCCATGCGCTGCATGTGGTAGATGTCGTACTGCAGGAACAGGTTGTCCGCGCCGGTCGCGGCGATGATGTCCAGCGCCTGGCGCGTGCCGTGCAAGAAAAATCCCGGGATATCGAAGGTGTTGATCGGCTCGATCAGCAGGTCGATTCCCTCGCGCCGCAAGGCGCCGGCGGCGAAGCCGAGGTTGGCCACCAGCGTGGCCTGCGCCGCATCGAGCGCGACCCCGGGCGGCACGATGCCGGCCAGGCAGTTGAGCTGCTTGACGCCGAGCGCCCTGGCGTAATCGATCGCCTTGCCCACGCCGTCCTGGAATTCGCCTTCGCGCCCCGGATGGCAGGCGATGCCGCGTTCGCCCGCGGCCCAATCCCCGGCCGGCAGGTTATGCAGGACCAGCCTGAGACGCCAGGAGTCCAGCCGGTCGGCGATGTCTTCGGCGCGGTAAGCGTACGGAAACAGGAACTCGACGCCCCGAAAGCCGGCGCGGGCGGCGTGCCCGAAGCGGTCGAGGAAATCGACTTCGTTGAACAGCATGGTCAGGTTGGCGGCAAGCTTGGTCATGGCGGTTCCCTGTGGTGGCCTTACTTCACGTCCAGCACTTCGTTGAACTCGTTGAGCGCGTCGATCTCGGTGCCCATCGCGATATTGGTGACGCGCTCGAGGATGATCTCGACGACCACCGGCACGCTGTACTGCGCCATCAGCGCCCGTGCGCGCTCGAAGGCCGGGATGATGTCATCGGGCCGGAATACCCGGAGCGCCTTGCAGCCCAGGCCCTCGACCACGGCCACGTGATCGACGCCGTAGCCTTCCAGCTCGGGCGCATTGACGTTCTCGAAGGCCAGCTGGACGCAGTAGTCCATCTCGAAGCCGCGCTGCGCCTGGCGGATCAGGCCGAGGTAGGCGTTATTCACCAGCACGTGGATATACGGCAGCTTGAACTGGGCCGCCACTGCCAGCTCCTCGATCAGGAACTGGAAATCGTAGTCGCCCGAGATGGCGACGATGTCGGCGTCCGGCTCGGCCACGCGCACCCCCAGCGCCGCCGGAATGGTCCAGCCCAGCGGGCCGGCCTGGCCGCAGTTGATCCAGTGGCGCGGGTGATGCACGTGCAGGAACTGGGCGGCGGCGATCTGCGACAGGCCGATGCTGGCGACATAGCGCACATCGCGCCCAAAGAATTCGTTCATCTCGTGGTAGACGCGCAAGGGCTTGACCGGCACGTCGTCGAAATCGCTCTTGCGCAGCATGGTGCGCTTGCGCTCCTGGCACTCGCCCAGCCACGTCGATCGGTCGCGCAGCCGGCCGCTGGCGCGCCACTCGCGGGCCACGTCCACCAACAGTTCGAGCGCGGCCCCGGCATCGGACACGATGCCGAAATCGGGACCGAACACCCGTCCGATCTGGGTCGCCTCGATATCGATATGAACGAAGGTGCGATCCTTGGTGAACACCTCGATGCCGCCCGTATGCCGGTTGGCCCAGCGGTTGCCGATGCCCATGACGAAATCGGAGGCCAGCATGGTCGCATTGCCGTAGCGGTGGCTGGTCTGCAGGCCGGCCATGCCGGCCATCTGGGGATGGTCGTCGGGGATGGCGCCCCACCCCATCAGGGTCGGAATCACGGGCACGCCGGTGATCTCCGCGAATTCGACCAGCAGCGCGGACGCGTCGGCATTGATGATGCCGCCGCCGGCGGTGATCAGGGGGCGCTCGGCACGGTTGAGCATGTCGAGCGCTTTCTCGACCTGGGCCCGCGTCGCCCGCGGCTTGTACGGCGCCAGCGGCGCATAGGTATCGCCGTCGAACTCGATCTGCGCCATCTGGACGTCGATCGGCAGGTCGATCAACACCGGACCGGGGCGCCCGGAGCGCATCACATGAAAGGCCTGCTGGAACACGCGCGGCACCAGGGCCGGCTCGCGCACGGTGACCGCCCATTTGGTGACCGGCTTGGCGATCGATTCGATGTCGACCGCCTGGAAATCCTCTTTGTACAGGCGCGCGCGCGGCGCCTGGCCCGTAATGCAAAGGATCGGTATCGAATCGGCTTGCGCCGCGTACAGGCCGGTGATCATGTCGGTGCCCGCCGGACCGGAGGTGCCGATGCACACGCCCAGATTGCCGGCCCTGGCGCGGGTATAGCCCTCGGCCATGTGCGAAGCGCCTTCGACGTGGCGCGCCAGGTAGTGGCGGATGCTGTCACGCTTGCGCAGCGCGGCGTAGAAGGGATTGATCGCGGCGCCAGGCACGCCGAAGGCGACGCTGATTCCTTCCTTCTCCATCACCAGCACTGCTGCCTCTGCTGCGGTCATCCTTGCCATTGCTTACCTCCAGGCTCATAAAGAAAACGCACGATTGCGATGGACCAATGCTAGAGCTTCGGACGGCGGTTGATAAGAACACAAAAAGTAGGTTTATTCGATCTCTGGAGTATGGAATACTGCAGGCATGGACAAGGTCAAACAGATGT
Organism: Telluria sp. RT2P19; assembly: GCF_059685725.1. Taxonomy (NCBI): domain Bacteria; kingdom Pseudomonadati; phylum Pseudomonadota; class Betaproteobacteria; order Burkholderiales; family Oxalobacteraceae; genus Telluria; species Telluria sp. RT2P19. The sequence goes on along the minus strand of NZ_JCASIL010000001.1, from coordinate 392,073 downwards.
GGGCCTTCGTCGACGCCGTCGACAAGGGCAGCCTCGCGCGCGCCGCGCTGGGGCAAAGCATCACGCCGGTGATGCTGGGACGGCGCATCGATGCACTCGAGCGGCGCCTGGGCGTCAAGCTGTTGCACCGCACGACCCGCCACCTGACGCTGACCGAATCGGGATCGCTGTTTCTCGAGCACTGCCGCAAGCTGCTGGCCGATATCGAAATCGCCGAAACCATCGTGTCCGACGTTCGGCACCAGGCCAGCGGACACCTGATCGTGTCGGCGCCGGCGGCCTTTGGACGGCTGCACGTGGCGCCGCACGCACCGGCCTTCCTCGCCGCCAATCCCAACGTGCAGATCTCGTTCAATCTCACCGACCATGTGGTCGACCTGGTCCGGGAAGGCTATGAACTGGGGATCAGGATCGGTGGCGCGCTCGACCCGAACTTCGTCGCCGTGCGGCTGGCGACCAACCGGCGCGTGGTGTGCGGCACCCCGGCCTACTTCGCGCGCTGCGGCATCCCGCGCACGCTCGAAGAACTGGCGCAGCACAACTGCCTGGCCTTCAACCTGCAGGGCGGCCAGCAGCGCGGCTGGTACTTCCAGAAGGACGGCAAGCCGGTGACCATCAAGGTGAACGGCAACCTCGATTGCAATGACGGGGAATTGCTGCACCGCTGGGCGGGCGAAGGACTCGGGCTGGCCTGGCGTTCGACCTGGGAGATCCAGGCGCAGCTGGCCGCCGGTGAACTGATGACGGTGCTCGACGAGTATGCGCTGCCGGACTACGACATCATGGCCGTGTACATGCAGCAGCGCCACCTGCCGGCTAGGGTGCGCGCCTTCATCGACGCCCTGAAGGCGGTGTACGCCGCGCCGGGATACTGGACGCGGCCGGCGTCGCGCTAGTTCAGATGACCCGCTCCTCGCGCAGCAGCGTGATCTGCTCGGGCGAGTAACCCAGCTCGGACAGCAATTCGTCGGTGTGTTCGCCCAGCAGGGGCGAACGGCGCACTTCGGTCGGACTGTCCGAGAGCTTGATCGGGTTGCCCACGGTGAGGTAGGGCCCGCGCTCGGGATGGTCGACCTCGACGATGGTGCCGGTGGCGCGCAGCGAAGGATCCTCGGCGATTTCCTTCATCGACAGGATCGGTCCGCACGGGATCTCGTACTTGTTCAGGATATCCATCGCCTCGAACTTGGTGAGCGTCGTGCTCCACTCCTCGACGGCGGCGAAGATCGCCATCAGGCGCGGCAGGCGCGCCTTCGGCGTTGCATAATCGGGGTCGGTGATCCACTCCTCGCGTCCGATCAGCTTGCACACCGAGGCCCAGACCTGGGCCTGCGCAATGAAGTAGATATACGCGTTCGGATCGCTTTCCCAGCCCTTGCACTTGAGGATCCAGCCCGGTTGGCCGCCGCCGGAAGCATTGCCCGCGCGCGGGACGGAAGCGCCGAAGCGGCCGTCCGCGAACTGCGGATACTCTTCCATGACGCCAGTGCGCTCGAGGCGCTGCTGGTCGCGCAGCTTGACCCGGCACAGGTTCAGCACCGCGTCCTGCATCGAGGTGAGCACTTTCTGGCCGCGCCCCGTGGTGTTGCGCTGGTATAGCGCGGTGACGATGCCCAGCGCCAGGTGCAGGCCGCTGCCGCTGTCGCCGATCTGGGCGCCGCTGACCATCGGCGGACCATCGTCGAAGCCCGTGGTGCCTGCCGCGCCGCCGGTGCACTGGGCCACGTTTTCATATACCTTGCAGTGCTCGTAGGGCCCGGGGCCGAACCCCTTGACCGACGCGACGATCATGCGCGGATTGAGCTCCTGGATGCGCTCCCAGCTGAAGCCCATCCGATCGAGCGCGCCCGGCGCGAAATTCTCGACCAGCACATCGCAGTCCTTGATCAGCGTTTCCAGGACCTTCTTGCCGGCAGGCCGCTTGGTATCGAGCGTCATGGAACGCTTGTTATGGTTGAGCATGGTGAAGTACAGGCTGTCCACGCCCGCGATGTCGCGCAACTGGCCGCGGGTCGCATCGCCCTCGCCGGAACGCTCGACCTTGATGACATCGGCGCCGAACCACGCCAGCAGCTGGGTGCAGGTCGGTCCGGACTGGACATGGGTGAAATCGAGGATGCGAACGCCTTCCAGTGCCTTGCCCATGCCAGTTTCCTCCGAAGATTTCACTTAGTTAATTGATTTTGCGCTCAGCAATGCGCGAGTGCAAGCATTACCGGTGTGATAACAGCTGTGTCGACACATCTTAGCGAGGCCTGGCCTGCGCGCTCAATGACCATAGTCAAGAATCATGAAATGACACTTTGACATCGACGAATGCTTGTCGGACAAGAAAACGGGCTTCCGCAGAAGCCCGTCGTGGTGTCGCATGCCCGCCTCGGAGCTGCTAGGCCGGCAACGGCCCTTTGCCCAACGCGTTTTCTTCCGCGTAGCGGTTACGGGAGTACGTGACGTGATTGCGCAGCACCGGTCGCAGTACCGTGATCGCCAGCAGCGCCGCCGTCAGGTCCATGATGGCCACGGTGTACAGGACGGTCGACCAGGTACCGGTCGCCTCCATCATCAGGTTGCCGACCGGGACGAACAGCGCGCCGATGCCCTTCGCGGTGTACAGCACCCCATAGATCTTGCCGATGTGCTTGGTACCGAAAGCGTCGCCGGCCAGGGCCGAGAACAGCGAGTACACCTCGCCCCATGCCAGGAACACGATGCCCGAGAGGATCAGGAAGGCATAGGGATTGCTGCCGAAGTAGCCGAGTGCGATGATGCCGCAGCCTTCGAGCGTGAACGCGATGACCATGGTCTTCTCGCGGCCGATATGGTCCGAGATCCAGCCGAACAAGGGCCGCGAGATGCCGTTCATGATGCGGTCGAGCATCAGGGCCAGTGGCAGGGCTGCCATCACGAAGAAGTGCAGGTCGACCTGGAATTCCTTCACGCCCAGATCTTGTGCGATCACGCCGAGCTGGGCGACCGCCATCATGCCGCCGGTAACCACCAGGACGAACATGACCAGCATCAGCCAGAACAGTTTGGTGTTGAGCGCCTCCTTGAGCGTGTAGTCGTGCGTCGATTGCGCCAGCTTGCTCGACTTCGCGACCTCGGCCGGCCTCGGCGAGCGCAGGAACCAGGCCGCGATGAAGGCCAGCGACCCCTGCAGGATGCCGAAGAACAGGAAGGTCTGCTGGAAGCCAGCCGACTCGATCATGGCCGCGATCGGCAGGATCGTGGCGGCCGAACCGGCGCCGTAGCCACCCGCCGTCAGGCCGACGGCGAGGCCGCGGCGATCCGGGAACCACTTGATCGCATTGTTGATGCAGGTCGCATAGATCGAGCCGACGCCGATACCGCCGACCGCCGCACCGACATAGAAGCCCGCCAGGGTGGTCGCTTGCGAATTGATGACCCAGGCCAGGCCGATGAAGATGGCGCCGAAGGCGACCATCAGGCGCGGACCGAACTTGTCGATGAAGTAGCCCTCGAGCGGCGCGAGCCAGGTCTGGACGATGACGAACAGCGTGAACGCGACCTGGATGCTCGCCCGCGACCAGCCATAGGTTTCCTTGATCTCGGGGACGAACAGGGTCCATGCATACTGAATATTCGCGGTGGCAATCATGCAGACGACGCCGACGGCAAGCTGGAACCAGCGCGTCGAGTCGGAGACGGGTTGACCGGGGCGAAGCGCTGCTGCCGATGAATTATTCATTTTGGCGCTCCTTGATTGATGCAGTGTTGTACTTCCAGACGTGTAGTCGGATATGCGGGCGCCCGGGGCACCTGCCTGGTTAAGGTTTCCAGCATTTTCATGTCTCCATTTTTTATGGTGTGATGTGCATGCTTCACGTCGAGTACTGGACCCGCGCGCCAACCCCTACGGCTTTTTTAATTGAAATATATTTACGACGCTCTGTCATTAAAAAAGACGTCGGCATGCTCCTGGCGGCCGAACTGCCCACCAGGCGAGACAGCCGCTTGACACAGTGCTCTTCGGATTTGAATGTCCGTTATTGCCGCTCTCCTCATATCGCAAGATTGGATACCCGACGATCGCAACTGGCATCGCGTTCACTGCTTTCATCATCGCCCCCTGACAGGCAGCAGTGCAGCGTGGTCAGGAAAACGGTGAAAGTGGGATGATGTTGCTGGAGGCGATTTTCAGAATCATTGACCGCGGTTATGTTTTGATTTTTTTTTGAACACGACGCCCGACGGCCTCAAACACAATGTGACTTACGCGATCGACGTTATGACACTTGCCACACTCATGATCTTCCCGACAAGCTGCAAGCCCGGCTAATTGTCGTCAATCTGTAATTAACTGTCTTCTATATCCAGAGGATGTGTTAATTGCACATTTGGTCTTATACAATGGCAGACCAAGGAGAAAATGTATGTACCGAGTGATGTTGGTGGAAGACGATGCACGCCTGGCCGAGCTCGTCACTGAATACCTGTCCGGCTACGAATTCGCGGTCGAACTGGTCACGCGCGGCGACGCCGCGCTCGACCGCTTCAAGGAGCTGGCGCCCGACGTCGTGATCCTCGACCTGATGCTGCCGGGCCTGGACGGCATGGTCGTGTGCCGCCAGATCCGGGACCGGTCCGACGTGCCCATCCTCATTCTCACCGCGCGCGAAGATTCCTACGACGAAGTATCGGGACTCGAGCAAGGCGCCGACGATTTCGTCAACAAGCCGGTCCAGCCGCGGGTCTTGCTGGCGCGCCTGCGCGCGCTGATGCGCCGCACCCAGGCCAGGTCGGGTGTCGATTCGCGCGTGCTGCAGTTCGGCGCCCTGCGCATCGTTACCTCCGACCGCAGCGTGGTCTGGCGCGGCCAGCCCTGCGTGTTGTCGAATACCGAGTACAAGCTGCTGCTGGTGCTGGCCGAGGCGGCCGGGCGCGTGCTGTCGCGCGACGCCCTGCTCAAGAAGATGCGCGGCATCGAGTTCGACGGGCTTGACCGCAGCATCGACAACTGCATCTCCAAGCTGCGCCGCAAGTTCGACGATGCCGAGTCGGAAAAAATCAAGACGGTGTGGGGCGAAGGCTACCTGTTCTCGCCCTCGGCCTGGAATTGAAGAACTGCCATGAAACCTGCTGAGTGCAGGTTTTTTTTTGCGCCGCTGCCTTATTCGAACAGCGGCACGATCGCCAGCGGGGCGTTGTAGGTGACGACCTGGCCCGCCGCCTGCGCACCGAAGCGGTAGGTCGCGACCGGGTAGTCGGCGTCGACGTCGCCCGCGAAGGCTGCGCCGCGCGCCATCGGCAAGGCCTGCTCGGCGCCGGCCGTTCGCACGCGCACGCCGCCGACTGCCTCGTCGTCACTGGAAAAGACCAGGCGCACGCCGACGCACTGGCGGCCGTGCGCCGAGCTGTCGGCATAACGGGCATAGCCGAGCGCCTGCTCGCAGGCGGCGCGCAGGTCGGCCACCTCATAGGCGCCGTCGGCGCGCAGCGCCAGCGACACGCGCGGCCTGACCGTGAAGCCACCGAGCGGACGGTTCGGCGACAGCACGGCGTTTTCGTCGTACGCCGCCTTGAGCAGCGGCAGCGCGGTGCGTCCCAATGCATCGAGCGCCAGGCCGGCCTGGACGGTCTTGCCCTTCATGAGCAGCTGCACGCCCTGCCCCAGCACGCCCTTGTCGCGCGGCAGCACCTGCAGGTGGTGCAGCAACAGGTTCTTGGGGCCACCATATTTATCGAATAGCACCATCGCGCGGTAGGCGTCGCGATAGTTCACCCATTCCCCGGCGTGTCGCTGCGCCACGGCCATCCCGGCCGTCAGCAGCAGGGTCACGCAGGCGGTGAGGTGTGCGCGTCGCATCATCAGAACCGGTAGGCGAAGGCGGCCGAAACCGACACGTTGGTGGACCGCTCGACGAGCGGGCTATAGCGGGTGCTGCCGACCAGGCGCGTGGCCTGCACGTTGGTGACCAGCATCCAGGACGGACTGAGGGCCCAGTTCCAGCGCGCGCCGACGCGCACGTCCTTGATGCCGCCGCCCGGGCGGTAGACGGGGTTGCCGCTGAGCCAGGCTTCGTCCCCGGTCACGCCGAAATAGGCGCGGTTGTAGTCGGCGTTGACAATGGTGGCGCCGGCACTGAACGAGAGCGTGTGTTGCGGCGCCAGTTGCACGGCCAGGCGCTGCACGCCCAGTTCCATGCGCGCGCCGTCGCGGTCGTTGCCCGAACCGAACAGCACGCTGCTGGTCAGCCGCCATTCCGGCGCCAGGTAATGGTTGAAGAAGAAACCACCTTCGAGCCGGGTACTAACGTCTTGCATGCCGGCCAGGCGGTTCCCGCGGCGCATGAACTCCGCCAGCGGCGCGGTCGACACCTCGACACCGCCGACGATCCTGCCGGACCCGGATTCGTCACGGTTGGGGTGGACCGTCAGCAGCGGGCCGTATTCGACCGTCGGACGGTTGGATAGATGCATCCCTGCGCTCAGGCCGGAAATAAAAACTCCGTTGCTCCATTGGACCTGGAGCACCGGCAAGGCTGAAACCTTGTTGTTATCCGCCCCCTCGTAACGCGGACGCGAGACGACGCCCAGCCCTGCGTACATGTCGCGGCTGCCGTCAGGCATCGGGTTGGTGGCCGGCGTCTGCGCACTTGCTGCCGTGCTTGCAGTCGCGAGGGCCAGGGCGAAAAATGGTTTCATCGTGAAAGTGCTCGGAGAGTTCGTTTGTCGATATTTTACGTCGAGCAAGGTCAGCTCTCCCATCCCCGCATCACTATTCGATCGGCGACCAGCGCCGGACTCCGGCCGGATCCGTACCCGCCGTCACATCCCGGGGCCATGCCATGCACCGCGCTGATCGCGGCGGCGCTTCGGAATCGACCGGCGCGGGGCCGGATCGCTGATTGACGGTGTTGCTCGCGCGCACCATGCTCATAAGCACTTCCTCATGGTCGAGGCGCGGCCCGCTCCGGGTCGCTTCCTACTTGAATAAAAAAACCCACCGACACTTGCGTACCAGGTGGGCAAACGGAAAACCTGATGATGAGCGTAATGGTAATGGCTCGGCCTCCTGTCATTCACCCTCCATATGTCGGCCAATTGTCGTCAATTTGTAAGGTGCGCCGCCCTCCCTCCCGCCACTCACCAGGCTGGGCGTTGCGCCTGTACAATTCGGGCCGAGGAGATACCATGAAGCCGGCAGCAGCGCCACACCGACAGCCAAGCAGGACGCCACCGTGAACCGGATATTCTTCCGTTTCTTCGTGCTCGTCATGCTGTCGATCACGGCCGCCACCTTCGTCATTTATTTTGCCTTTGCACGCCTGTTCGGCGACCCGCTGGACGACATCGCGCGGCGCCAGGCGGCGGCCCAGATCTTCCTGCTCGAACAATATGTCGACCAGGCGCCGCGCGACGAATGGCTGACCCGCCTGAACAATGTGCGCGAAGTGTCCGACGTGCGCTACGACTTGATGCCGCTGGCACAAGCACGCGACGCCCTCGGCGCCGGCCAGCGCGCCGACCTCGAGCGGGGCGCGATCGTGATCGACGTGGCCGGCAAATCCCTGTACCGCCGTGTCGACCTGGACGGCGAACGCTATATCGGCAGCCAGGACGAGGTCTTGCACGCCCAAGGCTTGCCGGTCGATATCGGGCAGGCGCTCAAGATGGAGGTGCTGCGCTACGTGATCGTCGCCATCGCGCTGCTGGTGCCGATCGCACTGTGGTCGCGCTCGCACTGGCAAGGCCTGCAATCGCTGTCGCGCATGGCCGACGAGTTCGGCGCCGGCAAGCTGTCGGTACGCGCCCGACTGAAGCCGTCCGACGCCGTCTATCCGCTGGGCGAGCGCATCAACCACATGGCCGGCCGCATCGAGGAATTGATGGAATCACAACGCAGCCTGCTGCACTCGGTGTCGCACGAGTTGCGCACGCCGATCGCGCGCCTGGAATTCGCGCTCGAGCTGCTCGATGCGAAGGCCCGGGATCCGGAGTTAAGCAAGCGCATCGCGGCAATGGAAGGCGATTTGTCCGAGCTCAACAACCTGGTCAAGGAATTGCTCGATATGAGTAAGCTCGACAGTGCGCGCAGCCTGCAGGGCGCCACGGTCGACCTCGACGCCCTGCTGCACGACTGCTGCGCCACCCTGCCGCCCTCGCAGCAGCAAGTGTCCTGCGAGGTGGCGCCGGCACTGGGCACGGTCGAGGTCGACGCCCGCCTGCTGGCGCGCGCGGTCGGCAACCTGCTGCGCAATGCCCAGAAGTATGCGCAAGGGCGGATCGTGCTGTCGGCCCGCCGCACGCCGGACGGCGTCGAGATCGCCGTCGACGACAACGGCCCCGGCGTTCCCGAGGGCGAACGCGACAGGATCTTCGACCCGTTCTACCGGCTCGACCGCAGCCGCGACCGCGCCACCGGCGGTTTCGGACTCGGCTTGTCGATCGCGCAAAAGGCGGTGCTGCTGCATGGCGGCGCGTTGCGGGTGGACACCTCGGCGCTGGGTGGGGCGCGCTTCGTCATCACGCTGCCGACATGAACGAACGCCTGCTGATCGCGACCCTGTGCGGCCTGGGCCTGTTGTCCACCGTCGGGGCGTCGTTACCCTATCCGATGCTGGCGCCGCTGTTCGCCGATGGCGGCGTCAATGGCTTGAACAGTTTTCTCGGCCTGCCGCCCAAGCTACTGCTCGGCATCGCCCTGATGATCAACCCGGTCGGCCTGCTGATCGGCAGCGCCGTGCTGGGGCCGCTGTCGGACGGTTTCGGCCGGCGCCGCGCCCTGCTCCTGACCACCGTCGGGGCCGCCGTGGGCCACCTGCTCACGGCGGTCGCGATGGTCATGGAATCGTATCCGCTGTTCCTGGCGGCGCGTTTCTTTACCGGCCTGCTGGAGGGCAATGGCGCGGTGATGCGGGCGCTGGTCATCGAGCGCATCAAGGGACCGCTGCGCAACCACGCCCTGTCGTGGCTCAATGGGTCGTTCAACCTGGGCTGGCTGGTCGGACCGCTGCTGGCCGGCTTCACCATGGCGTTCGGGCCGGCCTTGCCGTTCTATATCGCCGCCGGTGCCCTGTTGCTGGGCACGGTGGGCGTTTTGCTGTCGATCCCGCCCACGCCGGTAGCGCCCCATCCGCACCGCTGGTGGACCGTGGCGCGCGACCGTCACGCCCTCACCCTGCTGCGCCATGCGCCGCTGCGCACCCTGTTCATCGTCCACTTGGGCTATTGCTGCGGCGTCGCGGCGCTGTACGAGTTCTTCCCGCTGTGGCTGGTGGACGTGGGCGGCTACGATGCGCGCCAGATCGCCATCGTGAACATGGGCATGTGCGCGCTGATGACCGCCGCCGCCCTGTTCGCCGGCCATGCCAGCCGGGTCGAGGGCCGCCTGCGCGCCGGCTGGTATGCGGCCGTGGCAGCCGTTGCGGTGCTGAGCGTGGGCTTCGGCAACCTGTGGGTCGGCATCGCCGGCATCGTCCTGTTCGGCGCGCCGCATGCGTTCTACAACACTGCGCTGCAAACCTGGTCGGCGGACGAGTTCGCGCAGCACGGCCAGGGGTCGGTCATGGCCCTGCTGTCGACGATCTTTTGCCTGGCCAATATCCTGATGGCGCTGGCCGGCGCCGTGCTGACCCTGGTCGACACCCGCCTGGTGCTGGTGGTCGGCGGCCTGCTGGCGGCCTGGGCCTCGGTGGCACTGCGGCGCTGGAGCGCGCGCAGCCCCCACCCCCATCTGGAAAGTGTGTGACGCGCAGGCACGCGGACAAGAAAACGGCGTCCGCAAGGGACGCCGTTTTCTTGATTTTTTATTTTACTTCCGGGTATCGATCCGGCCGTCGTGGTCGGGATGGGAGCGCACATGGGTCACACCGTACCAGAGATGCTCCCACCAGTGATCGCGCGAACGCACGGTCGCCAGGCACTTCTTGTCGAATCCTTCCTTGAACACCTGGTCAGGACAGAGGTTCGACACCATCGCGTGGCGCTGGTTCTCGGCATGGACGAGGGCAATGCCGAGCCAGAGAGTCGTCAGGGTGAAGATCAGCGCGAGCGACCACGCGATGTGATTCACGTTACTGGTCTCGAACAAGGTTTCCTCTTTGGGTCGTGACCCTTCGTAGATCTTGAGGATCTCGCCTTCGACTTTGTCGCTCATTTTTCCTTGGCTGCCTTCGCCACCAGTGCGTCGAGGACCTGGCCGGTAGCCGTCATCAGCTGGCCCATGTCCTGAATCTTGTTGGACTGCGCCACCGTTGCCGGCGACACGACGTATTTGCCGTCGACGATGACGGTCGGGGTGCTGCTGACCTTGTAGGCTTCGGCGATCTGCGGCAGGCGCTTGAGCTTGGTCTGCACGCCGAACGAGTTCCACGCCTCGGTGAACTTGGCCTTGTCGAGGCCGTTCGAGGTGGCCCACGCGATGATGTCGTCATCCTTCATCAGGCGCTTGCGCTCGACGTGCACGGCGCGGAACACGCGGTGGTGGTACTCCTCGAGCTTGCCCATGGCGTCGAGCGTCAGGAACAGGCGTGCTTCCGGGTCGCTGGCGCCCTGGAACGGCAGCGGGATGCGGCGCATCACGATGTTGTCGCCCTGCTTCTTGACCCAGTTCACCAGGCTTGGTTCGAACGCGTTGCACGCGCCGCAGTGGTAAGCAAAGAACTCGACCACTTCAACCTTCTTGCCCACCGTCTGGGTCGGCTGTGGCGAAGCCAGCACGGTGTACTCGGCGCCAACCTGGGGACTGGTTGGCGAGGCATTGGCGAAACCGGCGACCAGGGCAGCGGCAACGAGGGCGAAACGCAGGGTGCGCATAAAATCCTTCCAAAAGAATGAACGAACGACCGCGAGATTACCACTTTTTGCCTTTGCCCTGTCCCGGGAGCGCGTTTTTTTGCATTTGCTTACGGCTGAAACAATGGCGTGGTGACTTTCAATATATGTCGGCGGCCAATATGGTCAAGCCGTAATCATGGTAGCAAGGAACGTCGCCCGCGCGCCTCTTCCAGCATCGTGCACAACTGCATCGCGCCGTCGGCCGTACGCGGCCCCGCCCGGCTGATCAAGTCGCCATCGATCGTGAAGATATTGCCGCGCCTTACGGCGGTCATCCCCTTGAACGATTGCCATATCTTCCCGCCCGCATCGGCCGGATTGGCGCGTGCGCCGACCAGGATGACTTCGGGGTCGGCTTCGACCACCGCCTCGACGCCGACCACGGGTGCGATCGTCTTCAGGGAACCGAAGAGGTTGCGTCCGCCACACAGGCGCAGCATGTCGCCGGCGATATGGTCGTCGTTGAGCGTATAGAGCGGCTTCGGCCAGACCTGGTAGAACACGGTCACGGGCGGTCGCCCCGCGTAGCGCGCCTTGAGCGCCGCGATGCGCGCGTGGTAATCCTGCGCCGCCGCCTGCGCGGCCCGCTCGGTGCCGAGCAGCCGGCCCAGGCGCAGCAGGCTGTCGCCGATCCCGTCCAGGCGTGCGGGCTCGCTGTGGAAGACGGGAATGCCGAGCCGCTCCAGCTGCTCGACCTGGCGCGTCGGATTGCCGCTGTGCCAGACCACCAGCAGGTCGGGCTTGAGCGCCAGCACGCGCTCGAAGTCGAGCTTGTTGTAGCTGCCCACCTGGGGCAGCTTCTTCGCAGCCTCGGGATAGTCGCTATAGTCGACGGCGCCGACCACGCGCGCGCCGCCACCAGCCGCGAACAGCAGTTCGGTGACGTGCGGCGCCAGCGCCACCACGCGCCGCGCCGGCTGCGCCAGCGACACCGTGCGGCCGACGTCGTCGACCACCGTGACGGCGGCGCCGACGAACGCCGGCAGCACGGCCAGGACCAGGGCGAGCAGGCGCTTCATGGTCAGAAGTCGTAGCGCAACGACATCTTGAGCTGGCGGCCGTCGCTCGGATAGATGCCGGCGCGGCAGCCGAAGGCCTGGCTGTAGTACTGGCGGTCCGCCAGGTTCAGGCCCGACACCGCCACTTCCCACGGGCCGAAGCGGCGCGCGTAGCGGGCGTCGACCGTGGTGAACGATGGAATCCGGCTGCTGCAGCCATTGGCGAAGTCGTCGCCATAGCGCTGGCTGTCGACCCATTGGGCGCCGATGTCGGCGCTCTGGCCATCGCCCGGGGCCCAGGCCAGGCGCGCCGTGACGACGTGCTTGGGCACCAGCACCATCTCGCGGCCGGCGTTGGCGCCGTCGCGGAACTCGGCCTGCACGTATTGCCACGAACCGCTCAGGCGCCAGGCGTCGGCGAAGACTGCCTGTCCTTCCAGTTCCACGCCCCGGCGGCGGGTCGGATCGAGGTTCGTATTGGCGCCGAAGCCGATGGTCGGGTCGTAGAAGATCTCATTGCTCAGGCGGTGGCGGAACAGGCGCGCCGTTGCCTTGCGTGCTTGCGTGCCGGCCTCCACGCCCAGCTCCAGGTCGCGCGAGGTCTGCGGCTCCAGCACATCCAGCGTCGAGCGGTAGCTGTTTTCGTCGATGTTGGCGATGCGGTAGCTGCGGCCGGCCTTGGCGAACACGGTCACCAGCGGCAGCACATCGATGCTGCCTTCGACGGTCCAGGCGTTGAGCGACTGCTTGCTGTGCTCACCGATCACTGCCGGGAAAGCCAGCGGGTCGCTGTAGTCCTTCTCGAAACGCTCGTGACGGCCGCCGAGCGCCAGGCGGGCATTGTGCGGCGCACTCCAGCGCAGTTCATCGCGCAGGTAGAAGGCTTTCGAGTCCTGGCGCGCGTCGCCGGCCGAGAAGCTCGAGGTGACGTCGCGCTCCCAGCGCATCAGGTCGATGCCGGCCACGAATTCGTTGCGCTGGTCGCCGAAGTCATGGGTGTGGCGCAGGCGCGGCGAGAACTGGGTCTGCCCGGCCTCATACCTTGATGCGGTCGTGCCCCAGTCGGACACATAGGTCGAGGCGACATCGCGCTCGCGGTGCGACAGTTCGGCCGCCAGCTCGAGCGCGCCGACGCGGTGCTCGACGAAGGCGGTCACCCGGTCGGTGTCGAGCGAGCCGAAGTCTTCCGGCGTAGCGCTGGCGGTCGGCACGCTCAGGAACTGTGCTTCGGTCAGCGAGCCCGGCAGGCGCGAGTCCGCGCGCGAGCTCTCGACACGCAGGCCGGCGCGGCCGTTCGGCGCGTAGGCATACTGCAGGCCGCCGCTGAAGCTGGTCTGCTCGTACCTGTTGTTGTCGCGGTAGTTGTCGGTACGGCGGTCGGCGACGGCGGCGTCGAACGACCATGGGCCGGCGCCGTGGCTGATCGAAGCGCGCAGGTCGAGATGGTCGAATTGGCCGCCTTCGACGAACAGGGACCCGTGCGTCCCTGCGCCCGCACCGCGGCGGGTCACGATATTGACCACGCCGCCGGTCGCGCCGTCGCCATACAGCACGCTGCTGCCGCCCCGGGTGATCTCGATGCGCTCGACGGTGTCGACCGGGATGCTCGACAGCACGGTATGGGCCAGCTCGTTCTCGTTCAGGCGCACGCCGTCGACCAGCACCACCGTGTTCTGGGCGCTGTTGGTGCCGAAGCCGCGCAGGTCGAGGCCGAAGTCGGGCGAGCCGTCCAGGCTCTGGCGGCCGAACACGCCGCCGATCTTGCGGATCGCCACGTTGACGTCGGTGGCGCCGGCGCTGCGGATCTGCTCGGCGGTAATGACGGTGGCGCCGATCGGGGTGGCCTGGGCCGGGAAGCGCGGGCCGGTGATGACGATCGACGGGACGGTTCCCTGGGCGGCGACGTGGGGAGTAATGGCGCACAAGGCGAAGGCGCAAGCCAATGCGCGTGGCGCGCGGCGCGGGGCGGCAGCAAAAATCATGATGAAAGTGGTCTCGGTAAAAGGCACCGGCCTGCGTCCCCGCAGCCCGGAGTCAACGGAAGCACGTTCGACGCGCTTCCACCTGTCCTGGCCGGTATCCGGGCTGGCAAGCATGACGGCCTCACCTTCCTGCGCGTCATGCACAGTGGTTGATCGAGACCGCCTGCCGCGCTGCAGATGCAGGCGCGGCGCTTGTTGACCGTTGCGGGGGCAGCACACCTCCATGGCGGCGCGTGGCGCGGCCATGTCGTGTTTCCCGTTTAACTTCGCGCACCTGGACGCGCACGAGAGCACCAAAACGGGGCGATTATACCTTGACAAGGTCAGAACCGCCCGGCCGCCGGCAAGCCGCTGCCGCCTGGGCTACCATGGTTGTTTTATCGCATCGCAGGAGCAGCCATGGCGCGTCTACCCACTTATTTCGTCTCGCACGGCGGCGGCCCCTGGCCGTGGATGCGCGAGCAGTACGGCACCGCCTACGACCAGCTGGCCGATTCGCTCGCCGCGCTGCGCGCCGAGACCGGCGACGCGGTGCGCGCGGTGCTGGTCGTGACGGCGCACTGGGAGACGCCGCAGTTCATGGTGTCGTCCGGCGCGGCCCCAGGCATGATCTACGACTATGGCGGCTTCCCTCCGCATACCTACCAGGTCACCTACCCGGCCCCGGGCGAACCGGCGCTGGCGCGGCGCGTGGCCGACCTGCTGGGCGCGGCCGGCCATCCGGCCGGGCTGGATGCCGGGCGTGGATTCGACCATGGGACGTTCTCGATGCTGTATCCGGTCTATCCGGAGGCGCGCATGCCGGTGGTGCAGCTGTCGATCCGGCGCGACCTGGATCCGGGCACGCACCTGGCGGCCGGCCGCGCGCTGGCGCCGCTGCGCGACGAAGGCGTGTTGATCATCGGCAGCGGGCTGTCGTATCACAATCTGCGCCAGTTCGGCCCGAACGGGCGGGAAGCGTCGCGGGGCTTCGATGGGTGGTTGCAGCGCACGCTGCTCGAGCGCGAACCCGGGGAGCGCGCGCAGGCCTTATTGCGCTGGGACGAGGCGCCGCAGGCGCGGGCGGCGCATCCGCGTGAAGAACACCTGATTCCGCTGATGGTGGCGTTGGGGGCGGCCGCGCAGGAGGCGGCCGCCTGCGTCTATCATGAAGACGCTTTCATGGGGCATCTGGCGGTGTCGAGTTTCCGGTTCGGGGCGGCGCCACGCGCGTAGACCGGTCAGGGCAGCTTGCGCCGTCGTACCCGCGCAGGCGGGTACCCAAGTACCGCCATCGTTGGCGAAATGCACACAGACCCAGGCACCCGACTTCACGGATATGGCGCTGCAGGGGCGGCCACGACGGTCCAGGCTCATGGACAAGGTCAGGTCCCGCGCTTGCCCCGCGCCGCTTCCTCGGCCTTGGCGGCCGCTTTCTCGGCCGCGATCCGGGCCTTCTCGGCCATCTCGGCCTCATGCTGCGCCAGGCTGGCCGCACGCGATTCGGGCGTCTCCAGGCTGATACGGCCCAGCGCGCCCTGGCGGTAGTCCTGCAGCAGCGTGTGCGCCGCCTTCTCGTAATCGAAATCGCCGCCGCGCACGCGGAAACCGCGACGCTGCGCCACGCCCTCGACCACCGCCACGCCGTCCATGCCGTCGGTCTTGAAGCCATAGCGCGCGGTGAGCAACTGCGGATAGCGCTGCAGCAGCAGCTCGCCCAGGTATTCGGCCACTTCTTCCTCGACCAGCGCATTGGTGCCGATCGCGTGGCTGGCGGCCAGCATCAGGCCGTCGCTGGCCATGGCGATCTTCGGCCACAGCATGCCGGGCGTATCGACCAGCACCACGTTCTTGTTCAGGTACAGGCGCTGCTGGGTCTTGGTCACGGCCGGCTCGTCGCCCACCTTGGCCACGCGTTTCTTGAGCAGCGCGTTCATCAGCGTCGACTTGCCCACGTTCGGGATACCCATGATCATGATGCGCAGCGGCTTGGTCGGCACGCCGCGGTGCGGCGCCAGCGACAGCGCCAGCTCCGGGATGCGGGCGACGTCGGCCGGCTTCTTGGTGGTCATCGGATAGGCGGTCACGCCATCCTGGGCATCGTAATAGGCTTTCCAGGCGGCGGTCGCGTTGGGGTCGGCCAGGTCGGTCTTGTTCAGGACCTTCAGGCAGGGGCGCTGGCGGAACTTGCGCAGCTGGTCCACCAGCGGGTTGCAGCTCGCCTCGGGCAGGCGGGCGTCGAGAACCTCGATCACCAGATCGATGTTCTCCATCTGTTCGGCGGCTTCCTTCTTGGCCGCGTTCATGTGGCCCGGGAACCATTGTATCGACATGCTATTGCTCTCTTAATCTTTCGTCCAAGGCGCTATTTTACGCTGAGCGGCACGACAAACGTAGCGGCGCGGCCACAGTTACTCTTTCTATCTCGTGCGCAGTTGAGCTATTGCAACACCGATGACATATTCGCGGCGCACACTGCCCTCTTGCCTGCACAAGACGGAGACGCAAATGCGCGTACGGGAAAAACTGAAACGGTCGCTGGTGCGCTGGTATGGCGTGCTGATGCTGTGCTGCGCCATCGCGGCGTCGGCGCTGGTCGAACAGTTGCCGCTGCTGCCCTACTGAGCCGTCTTGCCGTCCATGCAGCCGGCCGGCGGCAATGACGCTGCCGGATCGAAGCGCGACAGCCGTGCCCGGGCCGCATTGCGGTCTCGTGCATACTCGGCCAGGTAGCGGCTGCGTTCCTCGCCCTGCCACTCGGCATCCGGCACGCCCTCCAGCGCGCGGGTAGCGCTCGCCAATACTTTTCCTTCCAGGCGCGGCAGCAACAGGCGGTCGGGGTCGGCGTTTTCACGCAGCAGATAGCCTTCGACGTCGCGCAGCGTCAGCGGCAGTCGCGGTGCGCCGTCGTGCAGCAGCTTGCCATGCACATTGAGCAGCACCTGCCGCGTCCCCTGCCCCAGTACATCATTGAACGTCGCCAGCGCGAACGGATGGCCGGCCGCGTCGTCGATGCGGCCCGTGACCACGTAGCGGCCGGGCAGGCGCACGTCGAGCGCCAGCGAGAACTGCAGCGCGCTGTCGCCGATACGCTCGGTCGGCGGTCCGAGCCATGTCGCGGGCGATTGCGGCGAGTGCACCACGTCGAACAGCGCGAAGCCTGCGCGGCCGCCGGCCTGGTAGCGCACCTCGAGCCGGATGGTGCCGTGAAATTGCGCCAGCGCCGTCTGCGCCGGCGCCAGTTGCGCGCTCCAGGCGCCGCTGGCGTCGCCGCTGAAGTCGAGCGTGACGCGCGGCGCCGCACGGCTGGCCCCATACGTCACGCCCTGGGCCAGCGCGCGCTTGACCACCAGCGGCAGCGGCTGGCCGCCCGCGTCGACGGCGCGCAGCGAAAAGCGCACCGTTTCGCCCGCCGCCAGGTACACCCGCGATTGCGAGGTCTGCAGCTGGATGCCCGGTTCGCTGTCGCCCCCCTCCACCCGCATCGGGTTCGACTCCAGCACCGCCCGGTTCGGGTACAGCTGGTCGGGATGGTGGGCGGCGGGACGCGAGTCATGTGGATAGCGCGAATGCGCCAGGTAGCTGCAATAGGTGTGGTCGGTGAGTCGGACCTGTTCGACCAGCTGGCGCCGGCGCGCGGCGCGGTCTTCCGGCGCCGCGCCGCCTGGCCGCGCCCGCGCGATGGCCGGCGCGCCGCCGGAAGACGGCGCCGCCCGCGCCACCTCGGGGACCGCGTCGCCCTCGCGCACCAGGAACAAGGCTCCCAGCCCGAGGCACGCCGCCACGCCCAGCGCGGTTGGCCAGCGCCGCCGGTACCAGCCCATCCTGGCCTCCTAGTTCGCGCTGCCGACCATCGCCTGGCGCACGACCCCGATGATCCCTTGCCAGTTGCCGTCGCCATAGTGGCCGTAGTCTTCGCCATCGTCGCGAAAGGCGACCGAGTGCCAGCTCCACTTGGCGCCGCCGCCCTGGTTCGGCTCGGTCCCGTAGCGCAGGTCGTTGCAGAGCCAGTCGCCCGGATTGCACAGCGACCGGCCCGCGTTGCCGGCCGCGCCGCCGCTGCTGTGGTAGGAGACGACCTCGTCGTCCTGGCCCGGCAGCAGGAAGGAATACAGCGTGCCGCGTGCCCCGGCATAGCGGTAGAACCAGATATTGCGGGTGTCGTTGTGGTTGTACATGGCACGCGCCGTGCTGGTGCGCAGGTCTTGCACCAGCGGTTCGGAGGTGGCCCAGGCGCCGGCGTCGGCCAGTTCCGAGCCGCCCGCGGCGCCGGAAGCCACCCGCACCCACTTGATGTTCCAGCCGCCCTGCACGCCGCCCGTGTCGCCGCACACGCCGGCCGCGTCGGGGCTGGCGTTCTTGAGCGCGCGCGTGGTGCCGCCGAAGTTGGCGAGCGTGTACCCGAGCAGCAGCTCGCCTGCGCTGTAGGCCGCGATATAGCACCAGTTCTGGCCGGTGCAGAAGCAGTCGAGCGCATCGCGCACGCGCCCGCTCTGCGACGCGACGCTGCTGGAGCCGTCCCAGTTGACGGCCTTCTTGTTGATGCCGGCCGGCGTCGAAGCGGGCCCCCAGTAGCGGAAGTCGGCATAGTTGCCGGGCGTGCCGCCACCCGTGCGGTCGGGGTTGCGGCCATTGAGCCAGAGGGTGTAATTGGCGGCTTCGGCCAATCCTGCAGCCGACAGCAGGCACAACGCACACAGGATGCGTTTCTTTTCCATGCTTGTCTCCTCCACGCGAAGCCGGCCGGATGGCTGCCGGTATGCGTTAGTGGTGGGGAGAGGCGCTTCGGTTCCCGACTTCGGGGGAACGAGAGGCGTGATGTGCGTCCGGATGCGACCGGCGCTTCCTGCGGCCCGCTTGAGCACGCCGTCCCCGCGCAGCCGGGACCTCGGTCGGCACGCGCACCGGCGCAGCGCCCCCTACTCCAGGTCGGCCATCACCTTCAGGTGCGCCACCACGCTGCGCCCCAGCGCCGACAGGTCGTAGCCGCCTTCGAGGCAGCTCACGACGCGCCCGCCGGCATGCTCCCTGGCCACCGCCATGACCTGGCGCGTGATCCACGCATAGTCGGCCTCCACCAGGCCCATGCCGCCCATATCGTCGTCGCGGTGGCCGTCGAAGCCGGCCGAAATGAAGATCATCTGCGGCTTGAAGGCGTGCAGCGCCGGCAGCCAGTGCTCCTGTACCAGCGCGCGCACCGCGTCGCCGGCGCAGCGCGCCGGCACCGGCAGGTTGACGCGGTTGGCCGTGACCGGCTCGACCTCGCTGTACGGATAGAAGGGATGCTGGAAGAAGCTGGCCATCAGCACGCGCGGCTCGTCGCGGAAGGCGTCGGCGGTGCCGTTGCCGTGGTGGACGTCGAAGTCGACGATGGCCACCCGCTCCAGGCCGTGGACCTCGAGCGCGTGGCGCGCCGCGATCGCGACGTTGTTGAAGAAGCAGAACCCCATCGGCGTGGTCGGGGTGGCGTGGTGGCCGGGCGGACGCACCGAGCAGAAGGCGTTCGAGATGCTGCCCTTGATGACGTCGTCGGTGGCGGCCACCGCCGCGCCGGCCGCGCGCAGCGCCGCCTGGTAGCTGTAGTGGCAAAGCGAGGTGTCGCCGTCGAGCGGGTAGTAGTCGCCCGGCGTGGCCGGCACGTGGTCGCGCACCAGCGCCAGCGCTCCCTGCGTATGGTTGCGCAAGACCTGGTCGAGTTCGGCCAGCGGCGCGCTGCGCTGCTCGATCAGCCCGTCCAGGCGGGCCAGGATCAGCTGGTCGTCGATGGCCTGCAGGCGCGCCGGGGACTCGGGGTGCCAGCTGCCCATCTCGTGCCGCAGGCAGTCGGGGTGGCTGTAAATCGCTGTACTCATGGTGCTCTTGTCTCCGCCTATGCTCATCCATTCACACCCCGCGCCGCCGTTCTCGCATAGAATCCCCTGGGACGGCTCGGCCTGACCGGAGCATGAAGCTTGCCAATGGCGCTAATCTACCACGCCGGGGGCCCGCCCCGCTCGGCCGCCGCCGAAACGAAAGACGCATCGACCAACCCACGGGACATCCATGTTCAACAAACTGCACGCCGTCGCACGCCAGGTCAACGAGGTCGTGGTCGGCAAGGACCAGCAGGTGCGCCTGGCCCTGACCTGCCTGCTGGCCGGCGGGCACCTGCTGCTGGACGACCTGCCCGGCGTCGGCAAGACCACCCTGGCGCATGCGCTGGCGATCTCGCTCGGCCTGCGCTTCAACCGGGTCCAGTTCACCAGCGACCTGCTGCCGGCCGACGTGGCCGGCATCTCGGTCTACGAGCGCGAGAAGAACGAGTTCGTATTCCACCCCGGCCCCATTTTCACGCAGGTGCTGCTGGCCGACGAGATCAACCGCGCCACGCCCAAGACCCAGTCGGGCCTGCTGGAGGCGATGGAAGAACGCCAGGTCTCGGCCGACGGCGTCACCCGTCCCCTGCCCGAGCCCTTCTTCGTGATCGCGACCCAGAACCCGGCCAACCAGGTCGGCGTGTTCCCGCTGCCCGAATCACAGCTCGACCGCTTCCTGATGTGCCTGAGCCTGGGCTATCCGGACGCCGCCGCCGAACGCGCGCTCTTGATGGGCGAAGACCGCCGGAGCATGTTGAAGACACTTGCGCCGGCCATGCAGCCGGAGGAACTGGCCACTGCCCAGCGCCAGCTGCGCGGGATTCACGCGTCGAGCAAGCTGGTGACCTATGTGCAGGCGCTGGCGCAGGCGTCGCGCCAGAACGGCCTGTTTGCCGAAGGCCTGTCGCCGCGCGCCGCGATCGCCCTGCTGCAGGCCGGGCGCGCCTGGGCCGCGCTCGAAGGCCGCGACCACGTGATCCCGGAGGACATCCAGGCCGTGCTGGTGCCGGTCTGCGCGCACCGCCTGCGGCCATTGCGCGCGGCCCACGGCACGGCCCTGGCCAGCCGCGACCTGGTGCTGCAATTGCAGAAGGCGGTGCCGGTCTGATGGCCCGGCAGGCACCGCGCGTGCAGGGCTTGCGGGGTCGGCTGCGCCGCGCGACCGGTGCCTGGCTGCCGCGCGCCGGCAAGCCGGGCGCCGGCGAAGTGGTGCTCGGGCAGCGCCGCGTGTTCATCCTGCCGACCAGGGCCGGCCTGGGTTTCGCCCTGCTGCTGGCGGTGCTGCTGATCGGCTCCATCAACTATGCCCTGGGCCTGGGCTTTGGCCTGACGTTTCTGGCCCTGTCGTGCGCGCTGGTCGACATGGTCGCCACCTACCGCAACCTGGCGCACCTGGCCCTGCAGCAAGGCCGGGCGGCGCCCGTGTTCGCCGGCCAGGAAGCCCAGTTCGAGCTGCAGGTCTTCAACCGCACGCGCCTGGCGCGCTACGCCATCCGGGCCGACTTCGCCGACGTCGCCGAACCGCGTCACGTGGCCGACATCGTGCCCGGCGCCCATGCAGTATTGACGCTGTCGGTGCCGACCCTGAAGCGCGGCTGGCTGGCGCCGGCCCGGGTCAAGCTGTCCACGCGCTTCCCCCTCGGCCTGTTCAATGCCTGGAGCTACTGGCGCCCGGCCACGCGCGCCCTGGTCTATCCGCGGCCCGAGGACGGTGCGCCGCCGTTGCCGCTGGGCGGCGGCAGCGGCAACAGCCTGCGCACGGCCGGCCATGACGACTTCGCCGGCGTGCGCAACTACCAGGCCGGCGACTCGCCGCGCCAGCTGGCCTGGCGCCAGATCGCCCGGCTCGATCCCGACATCGGCGGCGCGCTGGTGTCCAAGCATTTCGAGGGCGGCGGCGGCGACGAGCTGGTGCTCGACTTCGACGCCATGCCAGGCGCGCTCGACCTCGAGCTGCGCCTGTCGCGCCTGACGCGCTGGGTGCTGGAAGCCGAGGGGCGCGCCCTGCCCTACGCCTTGCGCCTGGGCGCACTTCGCCTCGACGCCGCCCTCGGTGCGGCCCACCAGGCCGCCTGCCTGCGCGCGCTGGCGCTGCATGGGATCGAGGACACGGCATGAAGCTGACGACCGGTTCACTGGGAACGGCGCTCACGCGCGACAAGGCCGATACGCTGCTGCTGCTGGCCAGCGCGGTGCTGGTGCTGGCGCCGCATGCCCTCCACCTGCCGCTGTGGATTTCGCTGCTGTGCGGCGCCACCCTGGCCTGGCGCGCCCTCATCACCCTGCGCGGCAAGCAGATGCCGCCGGCGCTGGTGTTGCTGCCGGTGGCGCTGGCTTCCATGGCCGGTGTGCAGTTCAGCTATGACACCCTGCTCGGCAAGGATGCCGGCGTCGCGATGCTGGTCCTGCTGGTGGCTTTCAAGATGCTCGAGATGCATGCGCGACGCGACCTGTTCGTGGTGGTCTTCCTGTGCTTCTTCCTGGTGCTGACCAATTTCTTCTATGCCCAGGGCATCGGTACCGCCCTGCTGACCATGGCCTCGGTGCTGCTATTGCTTGCAACCCAACTGTCGTTCCAGTTTACCGGCGCCGTGCCGCCGCTGCGCGCCCGCCTGGCGATGGCGGGCCGCGTGCTGGCCTTCGCCGCGCCGATCGCGATCCTGCTGTTCGTGGTCTTCCCGCGCATCCACGGTCCGCTGTGGACCATGCCGGGCGACTCGGGCGGCGCGCGCTCGGGCCTGTCGGACACGATGGCGCCGGGCCAGATGTCGAACCTGGCGCTGTCCGAGGAGCCGGCGTTCCGGGTCCGCTTCTTCGGCCCGTCGCCGCTGCAATCGCAGCTCTATTGGCGCGGTCCGGTGCTCGACTTCTTCGACGGCCTGACCTGGTCGCGCGGCGCCGGCCAGGCCGCGGGACGCGACCTGCACCTGGCGGTCGGCGGCGATGCCCTCGAGTACGAGGTCACGCTGGAACCGTCGCAGTCGCGCTGGGTGTTCGCGCTCGAGATGCCGGGCGAGCTGCCGCAGGTCCCGGGCCACGAGCTGCACCTGTCGCCGCAGTTCGAACTGATGGCGAACACTGCGCTGGGCGGCCGGGTGCGCTATCGCGCCAGCTCGCACCTCGATTTCGCGCTGCAGGGCGGCCCGACACTGATGGATGCCGGCCGCTGGCTACTGCTACCCTACGGGTTCAACCCGCGCGCGCTGGCGGCGGGCCGCGCACTGGGCAAGATCGAAGGCACCCGCGCCAAGGTGGAGGCGGTACTCGAGCAGTTCCGCACCCAGGCCTTCGAATACACGCTCGCCCCGCCCCTGCTGGGCCGCCATACGGTCGACGAATTCCTGTACGGTACCCGCTCCGGCTTTTGCGAACACTATTCGGGCGCCTTCGTGTTCCTGATGCGCGCCGCCGGCGTGCCGGCGCGGGTGGTGACCGGCTACCAGGGCGGCGAGGTCAATCCGTTCGACGGCTTCATGACCGTGCGCCAGTCCGACGCCCATGCCTGGGCCGAAGTCTGGATCGCGGGGATCGGCTGGCAGCGGATCGACCCGACCGCCGCGGTGGCGCCCGAGCGCGTGCGGCGCGGCCTGGACGCCTCGGTGCCGCGCCCGGCGCCGTTCGGCATCGAGGCGCTGCGCGGCATGAATCCATTCCAGGGCCAGGGCAACGCCTGGCTGGTCCAGTTGCGCGGTGCCGTCAACGCCGTCAACAATGGCTGGAACCAGTGGGTGCTCAACTATACGCCCGAGCGCCAGCGCAATGTCGTGCGCGACCTGCAGCGCAAGCTGTTCGGCTGGCCCTTCGTCGCCCTGCTAACGGGCGCTGCGTTCGCCCTGCTCTTGCTACGATACCTGCGTCGCCGCAGGGAAATCCATCCGGTCGATGCTCTATACTCGACCCTGTGCAAGCGTCTCGGCCAGCTGGGCCTGGCGCGTGCGCAGGATGAAGGACCGAGCGCCTACGCGGCGCGGGTCGCCGGCGCCGCCGAACTGGCGCCCCCATCACGCGCGGCGGCGCAGGAATTCCTGCATCGCTACAGCGCCTGGCGCTACGCGCCCCCGACGGCCGATCCCCGGCTGACCACCACCTTGAAAAGCCTATTGTCGCAAGTCAGATGAAATCAATCGTTTCCGCGCTTTCCTCACTCGCATTTTTCCTCTTCGCCGGCACGCATGGCGACGCCTTCGCCGCCGGCCAGAGCCTCCAGGCGCAATCGCAGGCGGGGGCCGCCGAACAGGACCCCGAACACGTCAACTTCCTTGAATGGCTGCCGGTGCGCGAGTTCATCGAAGAAATGGTCGCTGCCCACGGCTTCGAGCGCGAGGCGCTGCAGGCGCTGTTCAAGGACGTCCGCTACATCGACCGCGCCGTGCAGCTGGTCAAGCCGGCGCCGCCCGGCAAGCCGAAGAACTGGCAAGCCTACAGTGCGCGTTTCATCGAGCCGATCCGCATCCGCGCCGGCGTGCGCTTCTGGAACGAGCATGCCGAGGCGCTGGCGCGCGCCGAGGCCGCCTATGGCGTGCCGGCCGAGATCATCGTCGGCATCATCGGCATCGAGACCATCTATGGCCGCGATACCGGCAAATTCCGCGTGCTCGACAGCCTGACCACCCTCGCCTTCGCCTACCCCGAGGCGCCGAACCAGGCGGCGCGCAAGGCCTTCTTCCGCGACGAGCTGGCCAATACGCTGGTGCTGGCGCGCGAGCGCGGCTACGACCCGTTCTCGCTGCTGGGATCCTTCGCCGGCGCGGTCGGGATGCCACAGTTCATGCCGAGTAATATCCTCAAATATGGGGTGGATTTCGACAGCGACGGCCGGGTGGACCTGCGCGGCTCGGCGACCGATGCGATCGGCAGCGTGGCGAATTTCCTGGTCCAGCATGGCTGGAATGCCGAGCACCGCGGTCCGACCGTATTCGCGGCCAGCGTCTCGCCGGCACGCGCCTGGGAGGGCTTGCTCGGACGTGGTCTGGAAGCGACAGTGCGCCCGGAAGAATTACGTGAAGCCGGTGTGACTACGGGGACGCCCTTGCCGGGCGACCGCCTGTATGGCCTGATCGACCTACAAAATGGCGCGGACGCAACAGAATACTGGGTGGCTAACGATAACTTCTATGCCATCACAAAATACAATCGCAGTTATTTTTATGCCATGTCAGTAGTCGATCTGGGACGGGCGGTGCGTGCTGCACGTCCAGACTGACAATTTCTGGATGGGAAACTTTGTAATCCTTTGTAACAGGTTTCCCTTTTTGCTAGTCTGTTATTCGTAGGCATACTCCTACATACCCCCAGGGGTATCTTGAGACACCGTCGTTGTGTTAGTGGCAAAACTAGCATCGCTGGCAACATACTCCCCATTTTCTTTCCATTTCATCAGCGAATTTCGTACCGTGCGGCATTAACTGCTGGATGCCCGTACACTGTTGCTTAAATAAAAAACAATATATTTCTTGGGTGAGTATGTGAGAGAATTGCATTGCGGCTATTGTTGCATACAGACAACAAACCCGAGGTGAGAGAAATGATTCCGACTTGCTCATGAGTATCGGAATAAAAATAGTTGTACAATTGAATAGAAAATTACGAAATTAAACTTCCGGAATCGAACGCCGCCAGCGACTCCGCTCCAACCCCAGATAGGAATTTGAATCATGACTAACCAAGTCGGCATTGATATGAACAGCGATTCGGAAGGCGACGAGCTGCTTCAGTACAACCCCAACCGCCTGCTGGATACCCTGATCGAGAACCTGCGCCTGAAAAACGACGCAGCGCTGTCGCGCGCACTCGAAGTCGCGCCGCCGGTGATCTCGAAGATCCGTCACCACCGCCTGCCGGTCGGTGCTTCGCTGCTGATCCGCATGCACGAAGTCAGCGACCTGTCGATCCGTGACCTGCGCTACCTGATGGGCGATCGCCGTGCGAAGTTCCGCATCAGCGACAAGCAGTTCAAGCCAAAGGAAGGCGCGGTTCCTGCATCGAAGGACTGAGAAGCCGCGGGGCGCCCCCGGCGCCCGGACTCCTCGCTTCGTGACGGAATGGGCGGCGCCTTGCGCGCCGCCGGATCAGTAGTGCGTATGCCCGCGCGGGTGTACGAGCCGCCGCATTGGCGGACGACCGATCGGGGTTGGCGACAAGCCGGCTGAACGGTCTATGCAGTCTCAGCGACTGATGCCACGAGGCCGCCTGTCACCCAGGCGGCCTTTTCTTTGGCAACACGAATCAGGCGCAGGAACCTGGACAGAAACTCAGGCAGGGAACACGCCGGTCGACAGGTAGCGGTCGCCGCGGTCGCACACCACGAACACGATGGTCGCGTTCTCGACCGTCTGGGCGATGCGCAGCGCCACTTCGCAGGCGCCGGCGGCCGAGATGCCGCAGAAGATGCCTTCCTCGGCCGCCATCCGGCGCGCCATCTGTTCGGCACTGGCCTGGCTCACGCTTTCGACCTGGTCGACGCGCGCCGCCTCGTAGATCCTGGGCATGTAGGCTTCGGGCCACTTGCGGATGCCCGGGATCGACGATCCTTCTTCGGGCTGGGCGCCGATGATGCGGATGGCCTCGTTCTGTTCCTTCAGGTAGCGCGACACGCCCATGATGGTGCCGGTGGTGCCCATGGCGCTGACGAAATGCGTGATGCGGCCTTCCGTATCCCGCCAGATCTCGGGACCGGTGGTCTCGTAATGCGCGCGCGGATTGTCGAAGTTGGCGAACTGGTCGAGGATGATGCCCTGGCCGTCTTTTTGCATCTGCTCGGCCATGTCGCGCGCGTATTCCATGCCGCCCGACTTCGGGGTCAGGATGATTTGCGCACCGTAGGCGGCCATGCTCTGGCGACGCTCGACCGACAGGTTGTCGGGCATCAGGAGGATCATCTTGTAGCCGAGGATCGCGGCCGCCATCGCCAGCGCGATACCGGTATTGCCGCTGGTCGCTTCGATCAGGGTGTCGCCCGGCTTGATCCGGCCGCGCAGCTCGGCGCCGCGCAGCATCGACATGGCGGCGCGGTCCTTCACCGAGCCAGCCGGGTTATTGCCTTCCAGCTTGCCCAGGATGATGTTGTTGCGGGCCGCGATGTCGGCGCCGGGCAGGCGCTGCAGCTGCACGAGCGGCGTGTTGCCGATCGTGGCTTCGATGGTCTTGTAAGCCATTGCTTTCTCTATTCCTTGCGAAACCAAAGCGCCATTTTAATCCGAGAAGCAAGTCGGCGTCGGGAGTGCACCACTCCCTGACCGATGTGATGCTGTAGGGTGGGACGGGTTCCCCGTCCACGCGGTGACGGTTGGCAGCGAGGTCATCCGGCCCGCGAGCGGAGCCGGTCACCATCACCACGTGGACGGCGCAGAGCCGGCTGCGCCCCCCCCGGTGCACCCTACCGCAGCGGCAACGGATAGGTCGCCGGGCTGACGTTGCCGTCCTTGTCGACGGCCTGCACGCCGAAGAACACATTGTCCTTCGACAGGTCGACGCTTGCTTCCGTGACGTTGCCGACCCACTTTGAACCTTCCCAGCTGGCGCTGGTGGTGTCGCGCCACACGAGACGGTAGCCGGCGAGATCGGGCTCGGCATTGGCCTTCCACACCAGGGTCGAATCGTTGGTCAGACCCGCGGTGCGCAGCTTGACCTCTTGCGGTGCGCCAGGGGCCAGCGCCAGGCTGGCCATGGCGGCGCCATTCACCTTGGTGACATTGGCAATGTAGCGGAAGTCGACGTGGTCGATCGTGTCGCCATAGACCTTGCCGTTCTCGGTACGCAGGTCCTGGTGCTGGTGGTCGAAGTTCTCGGCCGGCTCGGTGAAGCGCAGCGCGGCGTAGCCCTGCTCCAGGAACGGCATGTGGTCGCCGCCGCGCAGGTAGCGGTCGTGACGCTGGATCACCGACACCTTGAAGCCCTTGACGTAGCGCTCGCCCTGCTCCTTGGTGTGGCGCGCGAGCTGGCGCGAGAGCGAGTCGTTTTCGCCGCCGGTGGCCACCAGCTGGCGCACCGCCTCGCTCATTTCCTTGGTCGCCGGGATGCTCTGGGCGAACAGGCGCACCGATTTATCGTCGACCTTGCCGTCGTCGCCGCGCGAGCTGCCGATGATGTCGTTGGTGAACATGCCCGCCACGTTCCAGCCCTTGTCGCGGGCCTGGGTCGCCCAGTGGCGCGCGCCGATCAGGCCCTGCTCTTCGGCCGCGACGGCCATGAACACGAGCGTCGCGTCGAACTTGTACTTGGCCATCACGCACGCCAGCTCCATGATGGCGGCGGTGCCCGAGGCGTCGTCGTTGGCGCCCGGCGCGTCGGACGTGAAGTCCATTACGTCCGACGCGCGCGAATCGTAGTGGCCGCTGACCACGTACATGCGGTCCTTGGAGGCGGCCTGCGTGCCCGGCAGGGTCGCGACCACGTTGACGATCTCGGTCGGTTTCGAAATGCGGGCCGACACAGGTGCGACGTGGCTGTCGAAGGCGACCTGCAGCGGCGTGCCGGCGCCGCAGCGCTCCAGTTCGGCCTTGATCCAGCGGCGGGCGGCGCCGATGCCGCGCGTCTCGGACTCGGTTTCCGACATCGTGTGACGGGTGCCGAAACTGACCAGCTTGCGGATATGGCCTTCGATACGCTTCTGCGAAATTTCGCCGAGGATCTTGTTGATCTGGGCTTGCTGGGCGGTGATGTTGGGCTGGGCCGGCGTTGCGGCTGGAGCGCTTGCGGATGCGGCCAGCAAGGCCGCCAGCAAAGCGCTTGAAACACGGGCGTGAGGCATGGTTATCTCTCTGATAGTGGTATACGCTCTATGTACAGATGAGCTTCCATATCTTGCCACGCGCCCGTGCGGCTGTCAGTCAATACATATCACATTGCCGCCTTCGCGTCGGCGCTCTGGCTCGGCTTGGCCTCCTTCGCGGCCGGCTTGGGCGCGGCGCCTGCCTTGCCCTTGCCGTTGACCACCAGGCCCGCCGCGGACAGCTTGCCCGCCTTCTTGTCGCCCAGCCCCTTGATGCGTCCCTGCAGGTCGGCCCAATCCTTGAACTCGCCCTTGGCGCGTTCGTCCAGGATGGTCTTGGACATGCTCGGCCCCACCCCCTTCACGCCGTCGAGCGCGGCGGCGTCGGCCTTGTTGACATCTACTTGGGCGAAGGCGAAGCCGGCCGAGGTGGCCAGCGCGGCGACCGCCAGCATCAGTTTCTTGATCATTGAATGTTCTCCGTAAGATGAATACGCCCGACGGCGGCGCCGCCGGTGTTCACTTAGACGGATGACCCCGGCTATTGTTGAGGCTCGGGGATTGAGCGCGATCAAACGTCAGGCGGGGAATAACTCCTCGCGGGTCACGGTGGCCGTACCCAGCTTGCCGACCACGATGCCGCCGGCCCGGTTGGCCGTGACCAGCGCCTCGGCCAGCGGCGCGCCGGTCCCGAGCATGGTGGCCAGCGTCGCGATCACGGTATCGCCCGCGCCCGAGACGTCGAACACCTCGCGCGCATCGGCATGCACGTGCAGCACCTCGTCCTTCGCGAACAGGCTCATGCCCTCTTCGGAACGGGTCAGCAGCAACGCGTCCAGGCCCAGTTCCTCGCGCAGCTTCTGGGCCTTCTCGAGCAACTGCTCTTCGGTCTTCCAGGCGCCGACGACGCGCTGCAGCTCGGCGCGGTTCGGGGTCAGGATGCTCGCACCGCGATACGGCGTGAAATCGTCGCCCTTCGGATCGACCAGCACGATCTTGCCCGCGGCGCGCGCCAGGGCAATCATCTCGGCCACATTGACCAGCGAACCCTTGTTGTAATCGGACAGGATGACGACGTCGTAGTCCGGCAGCAGCGCCTTGAACTGGGTCAGCTTGTCGCGCAGGACGTCCTCGGTCGGCGCATCCTCGAAATCAATGCGCACCATCTGCTGCTGGCGGCCGATCACGCGCAGCTTGATGATGGTCGAGATCGCCTCGTCGCGCTTCAGATAACTGTGGATGCCGCCGTCCTGCAGCAATTGCTCCATCTGGTCTCCGGCCTCGTCGGCGCCGGCCACGCCCAGGAGACCGGTATGCGCGCCGAGGGCGGCGGCATTGCGCGCCACGTTGGCGGCGCCGCCCAGGCGTTCTTCGCGTTTCTGGATCCGCACCACCGGCACCGGCGCCTCGGGCGAGATGCGCGACACGTCGCCGAACCAGTAGCGGTCGAGCATCACGTCGCCCACGACCAGCAGGCGCACGGCGGACAGTTGCGGGGCCGCCTGCTGGCGGAAGTCGTCGGCCGCCAGCAGGCGGCTCGGGGTCGGGGTATGCATGGCGCTGGTACTCGGGCTCAGTTCATCACGTTCAGTTCTTCGGTGCGGCGCGGCGGGTAGGAATCCCAACGATTGCACCCCGGGCATTGCCAGTAGAACTGGCGTGCCTTGAAGCCGCAGTGGCTGCACTGGTAGCGCGCCAGCTTCTGGGTGTAGCGCTGCACCAGGTTCTTGACCATCGACAGCTCTTCCCAGACATTCGCCGGCGCATCCATCAGCCGCGCTTCCAGCAGTTTATCAAGGCCCAGCAGGGTTGGATTGCGGCGCAGCTCCTCGACCACCAGCTCCTTGGCCGCCTGCACGCCGTCGAGCTCGATGACGGCCTTGAACACCACTTCGATCAGGTCGATCGACGAAGCCTCGGCCAGGTAGGACTTGAGCAGGTTGACGCCCTCCTGCGGGCGTCCGGCCTTGCGGTAGCCATCCATCAGGCGCGTGGCGACCAGGGCCACGTGCGGCACGCTCTGCTGCTCGACGCGGCGCCAGGTCTTCAATGCCTCTTCGACGTCGCCCTGGGCCAAGAGTGCGTCGCCGCGCAGGATGGTGGCGCGCACGCTGTTGCGGTCGGCGTCCAGGGCCTTTTCGAGCAGCAGCATGGCGTCGCTCGGGGCCATGTGCACCAGCGCATCCTGGGCCAGTTCGCAATAGAACTGGGCAATCTCTTTTTGACGGGAGCCGGCCCCCGACTCCTGCAGGCCCTCGGCGGCCGCGATGGCGCGCTTCCACTCCTTCTCGCGCTGGTAGATCTCGAGCAGCGAACGGCGCGCCTTCACCGCATACGAGGTGTCCACCAGCTGGTTGAAGGTTTCTTCGGCGCGGTCCAGCAGGCCGGCCTTCAGGTAGTCGATGCCGAGCTCATATTGTGCATGCGCCTTGTCCTCGACCGGCAGGTCGGGCCGCGACAGCAGGTTCTGGTGCACGCGGATGGCGCGCTCGGTCTCGCCGCGGCGGCGGAACAGATTGCCCAGGGCGAAGTGCATATCGGCCGATTCGGGGTCGAGCTTGACGATCTCGATGAAGGAATCGATGGCCTTGTCGGGCTGGTCGTTGAGCAGGTGGTTCAGGCCCTTGAAGTAACCGCGCGGCAAGGTGCGCGACTCGGAGACCAGTTCATTGATGTCGACCCGGGCCGCGAGCCAGCCGAGGCCGAAAAAGAAGGGGATGCCAAGCAGCATCCAGAGTTCGAATTCCATGGAGTTCTTGTTTTCTTATTGTTCAGTGCCGTGGCGGGGCCGGCGGCACGCCGTCCGGCGCCGGCGGCACGACCGGCGTGGAGGTGCCGGCGGCGCTTTGCAGGGACTGGATGGTGATCTTGTTGAGCCACTTCTCGCGGCGCTGGCGGAACACGGTCGGGGCCAGCGCCAGGATGCCGAAGGCGGCGCCGGCCACGAAGAAGGCCAGCAGCATCAGCACCAGCGGGCCGCGCAATTCATATTGCAGGAAGAAGTGCAGGTCGACTTCCTGGGTGTTCTTCAGGGCGAAGCCGAAGAAGAGGATGAACAGGACGATTCCGACGATGGTCGAGACGAATTTCATCAGCAGGTTCCGCTGGAGAATGGTGTGAGGGCGAAGTGTCGCATATTCGCCATGATATTTCAAAATGACATGTGGCGTGGAACCGATGGCCGACCGCCGGAGATAAAAAAACGGCACCCTTGCGGATGCCGTTCTTGTGGAGCGTGAGACGAATCAATCGTTGATGATCGGTTGCCCGACCATCGCATCCACCCGCTCGCGCAACTGCTTGCCCGGCTTGAAGTGAGGCACCCGTTTTTCGGGCACCATCACCTTGTCGCCGGACTTCGGATTGCGTCCGATGCGCGGGGGACGGCTGTTCAGCGAGAAGCTGCCGAAACCACGGATCTCGATGCGCTGCCCGGTCGCCAGGGCGTTGGTCATCGCATCGAGGATGGTCTTGACAGCGAACTCCGCATCCTTTGCCACCAGCTGGGAATAACGCTCAGCCAGACGGTTGATCAGCTCGGATTTGGTCATCGCGGCTCCACTCAAAAACTGTTTAGTTCTTGCTTAGTTCTTGTTATCGAACTTGGCCTTCAGCAGTGCGCCCAGGCTGGTGGTGCCCGAAGCTGCGCTGTTGTCGTTCGCCAGTTTGCTCATCGCTTCCTGGGTATCGACATTGTCTTTCGCCTTGATCGACAGCTGGATGCTGCGAGCCTTGCGATCGATGTTGATGACCAGGGCTTCGACCTTGTCGCCCACTTTCAGGTGGGTGCCGGCGTCTTCCACGCGGTCACGCGAGATTTCCGACGCGCGCAGGTAGCCTTCGACTTCTTCGGACAGCGAGATCACGGCGCCTTTTGGCTCAACCGATTTCACGGTGCCGGTGACCAGCGAACCCTTGTCGTTCAGCGACGAGTAGGTGTTGAACGGG
Organism: Telluria sp. RT2P19; assembly: GCF_059685725.1. Taxonomy (NCBI): domain Bacteria; kingdom Pseudomonadati; phylum Pseudomonadota; class Betaproteobacteria; order Burkholderiales; family Oxalobacteraceae; genus Telluria; species Telluria sp. RT2P19. The sequence continues at coordinate 359,801 of NZ_JCASIL010000001.1, read as the reverse complement.
TCGCCTTCGAGTTGCTTCACGCCCAGCGAAACACGCTCGCGCTCGACATCGATTGCCAGAACGACGGCTTCCAGCTCGTCGCCCTTCTTGAAGCGACGCACGGCTTCTTCGCCGGCTTCGGTCCACGACAGGTCCGACAGGTGGACCAGGCCATCGATATTGCCTGGCAGGCCGATGAAGACGCCGAAGTCGGTGATCGACTTGATCGAACCCTTGACCTTGTCGCCCTTCTTGTGGGTCATGCCGAAGTCGTCCCATGGGTTCGCCTTGCACTGCTTCATGCCCAGCGAGATACGGCGACGCTCTTCGTCGATCTCCAGAACCATGACTTCCACTTCGTCGCCCAGTTGGACAACCTTGTTTGGCGCCACGTTCTTGTTGGTCCAGTCCATTTCCGACACGTGGACCAGGCCTTCGATGCCCTGCTCGACTTCGACGAACGCGCCGTAGTCGGTGAGGTTGGTGACTTTACCGAACAGGCGGGTGCCTTGTGGGTAACGACGCGACAGACCGGTCCATGGATCGTCGCCCAGTTGCTTGACGCCCAGCGAAACACGGTTCTTCTCTTGATCGTACTTGAGGACCTTGGCGGTGATCTCTTGGCCAACCGACAGCACTTCGGATGGGTGACGCACACGACGCCATGCCAGGTCGGTGATGTGCAGCAGGCCGTCGATGCCGCCCAGGTCGACGAACGCACCGTAGTCGGTGATGTTCTTGACGACGCCGGTGACCACGGTGCCTTCTTTCAGGGTTTCCATCAGCTTCGCGCGCTCTTCGCCCATCGATGCTTCGATGACGGCACGGCGCGACAGCACGACGTTGTTACGCTTGCGGTCCAGCTTGATGACCTTGAATTCGAGGGTCTTGCCTTCGAATGGGGTCGTGTCCTTGACTGGACGGGTGTCAACCAGCGAACCCGGCAGGAAAGCGCGGATGCCGTTGGTCAGGACGGTCAGGCCGCCCTTGACTTTACCGTTGACGGTACCGGTGACGATTTCGCCCGATTCCATCGCTTTTTCCAGTGCCAGCCACGACGCCAGGCGCTTGGCCTTGTCGCGCGACAGGATGGTATCGCCGAAGCCGTTTTCCAGCGACTCGATAGCCACGGAAACGAAATCGCCGATTTGAACTTCCAGTTCGCCCTGGTCGTTCTTGAATTCTTCAACCGGGATGAACGCTTCCGACTTCAGGCCGGCGTTGACGATCACGAAGTTGTGATCCAGGCGCACGACTTCAGCCGAAATGACTTCGCCCGAACGCATGTCTTGACGCGACAGCGATTCCTCGAAGAGGGCTGCGAAGCTTTCCATACCGGTATCTTGGGTTGCAGTAGACATAAAAGGAGTGATATTTCATGTTAGCCAGCAGGCCGACGAAATTGCGGACTGAACTGGGTTAGGGTTGACACACGCCTGTACGATAAAAGCCTGTACGGGCACCAAAGGACGGCGGCCTGGATCGATCGCCACGTTATGAACACGTAGCCACTTGCCCCAGCACCATCGTCCCCGCGCGAGGCGGGAACCACGTTATATGCCTACCACGGCGATGACTCGAGCCAACGGTATGCATCGAACTGTGATTCCCGCCTGCGCGGGAATGACGTTTTGACGCCAACGGCTTACGCCGAACGCATCGAAACGTCATTCAAAGTCTTTAAAAACTCTTCTTGATTACTTTTGCGCGTACCAGGCCAAGACCTGGTGCACTGCCTGATCCACGCCCATTTCGGACGTGTCCAGCAGATGCGCATCGCTTGCCGGGGCCAGGGGAGCGACCGCACGGTTGGTGTCGCGCTCGTCCCTCGCCTGCAAATCTGCCAGGAGGTCGTTCATATTAGCAGAAAACCCTTTGTCAATCAATTGCTTATACCGGCGTTGCGCACGCGCCTCAACACTTGCGGTCAAGAACACCTTGAGCTTGGCGGTCGGGAAGATCACGGTGCCCATATCGCGTCCATCGGCCACCAGTCCCGGCGTCTGGCGAAAGCCCAGTTGCAGCCCGAACAGCGCCGTACGCACGGTCGGCAGCGCCGCGATCTTCGACGCCATATTGCCGACTTCCTCGGCCCGGATCGCATGCGTGACATCCTCGCTTGCCAGGAAAATATGCTCGCCCTGGAACCGCGCCGGCAGGTGTTCGGCCAGCTTGGCGATCGCGTGCTCGTCGCGCAGCTCGACCTCGTGGCGCAGCGCCTGCAGCGCCGTCAGGCGGTACAGGGCGCCCGAGTCGAGCAGGTGGAAGCTGAGCTGCTCGGCGACCCGGCTGGCGACCGTCCCCTTGCCGGATGCGGTGGGGCCGTCGATGGTGATGACTGGTACGTTCGAATTCGGCATGCGGATCCTGACAATGAGAGCACTAGTTTAAAACAATTCGTCGCGCGCGATCCCCGCGAACGCTTCGAAATAATCGGGGAAGGTCTTGGCGACGCACTTCGGATCGTTGATGCGCATCGCGTTCCCGCGCCGCGCCTTGCCGTCCAGCGAGGCGAGCGAGAAGCACATCGCCATCCGGTGGTCGTCATAGGTGTCGATGGTCGCCGGCTTGAGTTCCTCGGGCGGGGTGATGCGGATGTAGTCCGGCCCCTCCTCCACCTCGGCGCCGACCTTGCGCAATTCGGTCGCCATGGCCGCCAGGCGATCGGTTTCCTTCACGCGCCAGCTGGCGATATTGCGCAGCGTGCTCGGGCCGTCGGCGTACAGCGCCGCCACCGCGATCGTCATCGCCGCATCCGGGATGTGGTTGAAATCGGCGTCGATGGCCTTGAGCACGCCATTCGACCTCGCCTCGATCCAGTTATCGCCACGGGTGACGATGGCGCCCATGCGTTCCAGCGCATCGGCGAAGCGCACGTCGCCCTGGATACTATGTTCGCCCACCCCTTCCACGCGCACCGGACCGCCGGCAATCGCGCCGGCCGCCAGGAAGTACGATGCCGACGAAGCGTCGCCCTCGACATGGATCGTGCCCGGGCTCTGGTAGCGCTGGCCCGGATGCACGGTGAACGACGCCCAGCCATTCTGCTCGACCTCGACGCCGAAACGGCGCATCAGGTTCAGGGTGATTTCGATATACGGCTTCGAGATCAGCTCGCCGACGACGTCGATCGACACGGCATGGGTCACGGCCATCAGCGGCGCCGACATCAGGAGCGCGGTCAGGAACTGGCTCGACACATTGCCGCGCACGGCGATGCGCTGCGGGTTGACGCGGCCGCGGCGGATGCGCAGCGGCGGGAAGCCCTGCTCGCCCGTGTATTCGATCCGGGCGCCGACCTCGTTCAGGGCGTCGACCAGGTCGCCGATCGGGCGCTCGTGCATGCGCGAGACGCCGTGCAAGGTGTAGTCGCCGCCGATCACGGCCAGGGCGGCCGTCAGCGGACGGATCGCGGTGCCGGCATTGCCCATGAACAGGTCGGCTTCATGGTTCGGCAGTTCGCCGCCATTGCCGTGCACCACCACGGTGCGCTCGTCGACTTCGTCCCACCGGATGCCCAGCGCGCGCAGCGCGCCCAGCATCACCATGGTGTCGTCCGAGGCGAGCAGGTCGTGGATCGTGGTCGCGCCCTCGGACAGCGCCGCCAGCAGCAACGTGCGGTTCGAGATGCTCTTGGAACCCGGCAGCCGCACCGAGCCCTCTGCATGCAGGACGGGTTCGAGGTCGATATGCTGCGGGTAGTGTTTTTGCTGCGTCATGTGTTTTCCTGATTGGGCGCGCGCCGATCCGGCGACCCTGCCTCGATGGCCTCTTGCCATTCGCGGCGGGCGCGCTGGGCGGTCGCGTAGATTCCTTGCAAGCCGACGCCGTCCGATGCCGCGAGCATGGCCCGCATCGACGTCAATTGTGCCAGATATGCATCCAGCTCGGTGAGCAATGCCGCCTGGTTGGCCAGGCTGATGTCGCGCCACATCTCGGGCGACGAACCGGCGATGCGCGTGAAGTCGCGAAAGCCGCTGGCGGCGTACTGGAACAGCAGGTCCGCATGCGGCTTGGCGGCGATATCGTCCACCAGCGCATAGGCCAGCAGGTGCGGCAGATGGCTGACGGCGGCGAATACGCGGTCGTGCTCGATCGGGCTGAGCGTATGGATCACGGCGCCGCAGGCGCGCCAGGCGCTGGCGATGCATTCGACGTCGTGCCCGGCGTTCTCGGGCAGTGGTGTCAGCACGCACTTCTTGCCTTGATAGAGACCGGCCAGCGCGGCATCCGGACCGTTCGATTCGCTGCCGGCAATCGGATGGCCGGGCACGAACTGGCTCACGCGGTCCCCCATCGCCGCGCGCGCGGCGGCAACCACGTCGCACTTGGTGCTGCCGGCGTCGGTCACGATCGTCTGCGGCGCGAGATAGGGCAGCAGCGCCTCGAGGATCGCGCCGGTCTGGGCCACCGGCGCGGCCAAGAGCACCAGGTCGGCGCCGCGCAGCGCCTGTTCGTACGAATGGTCGATCGCGTCGACGATGCCCAGCTCCAACGCACGCGCCAGCGCCTCGGGGTGGCGGCCGATGCCGACCACCTCCCTCACGCGACCAGCGCGCTTGAGCGCCAGGGCGAACGAGCCGCCGATGAGGCCGACGCCGACGATGACGACCTTATCGAACATTCAGCTCAATGCCTTTTTCAACGCCTCGATGAAGGCCGCGTTCTCTTGTGGCAGGCCGATCGAGATGCGCAGCCACTGGGGCAGGCCGTAGGCGCCGACCGGGCGCACGATCACGCCCTGCTTGAGCAGCGCCGTGTTCACGCGCGCGCCGGCGCCGTCGTCGTCGCCGACCTTGACCAGCACGAAGTTGCCGAACGACGGCACGTACTCGAGCTTGAGCTCCTCGAAGGCCGCGACCATCTGCCGGTAGCCCTCGGCGTTGTTCCGCGCACCCTTTTCCAGGAACGGCTTGTCGTTCAGCGCGGCGATCGCGGCCGCCTGCGCCAGCGAGTTGACGTTGAACGGCTGGCGGATGCGGTTCATCAGGTCCGTCACGTCAGGCTGGGCGATGGCGAAGCCCACGCGCAGGCCGGCCAGTCCGTAGGCCTTGGAGAAGGTGCGCGAGACGATCAGGTTCGGGTACTTGCGCACCCAGGCGCTCGACTCGAACTGGTGCTCCGGCGCCAGGTATTCGTTATAGGCTTCGTCGAGCACCACGACCACGCCGGCCGGCACCTTCTGCAGGAAGGCCTCGACCTGCTCGGCCGGAATGAAGGTGCCGGTCGGGTTGTTCGGGTTGGCGACGTAGACCAGGCGCGTGTCCGCGTCGATCGCGGCGGCCATCGCGTCCAGGTCGTGGCCGTAGTTGACGCTTGGAACCACAATGGCGCGTCCACCCACGCCCTGCGTGGCCAGCGCGTACACTGCGAACGAGTACTGGGAGTAAACGACCGCCTCGCCTCTTTGTACGAAGGCATGGGCGGCGATCTCCAGGATGTCGTTGCTGCCGTTGCCGAGGGTGATCCACTCGAGTGGCACGTCGTAGCGCTGCGACAGCGCGGTTTTCAGATCGAAGCCGTTGGCGTCCGGATAGCGCCCCAGGTCGGCGGCGGCATCGAGCATCGCGGCGCGGCTCGATTCGGGCATGCCGAACGGGTTCTCATTCGAGGCCAGCTTGACGATGGTCGCTTCGTCGAGGCCGAACTCGCGGGCGACTTCGGCGATGGGTTTGCCCGCCTGGTAGGGGGCGATGGCGCGGACATAATCAGGACCGAACTGCGCAGGACCAAATTTCGACATGGGTTTCTCTCTATCTGTTAAAGGCTTTGTGGGTAGGAACCGAGCACCTTGAAGAAGGCGGCGTTGTCCTTGAGCTCCTCGAGCGCGCGCGCGACCGCGGCGTCATGCACATGGCCCTCGATATCGACGTAGAAGTAATACTCCCAGGTGCCGATGCGCGCCGGGCGCGATTCGAAGCGGGTCATCGACACGCCGTGCTTTTCAAGGGGCGCCAGCAGGTTGTAGACGGCGCCGGCCTTGTTCGGCACGGCCAGCACGATGCCGGTGCGGTCCCTGCCCGACGGGCCGGTCTGCAGCTGGCCGATCACCACGAAGCGGGTACGGTTGTGCGGGTCGTCCTGGATGTGGGCCTGCACCACGCCCAGCTGATACTGCTCGCCCGCCATCTCGCTCGCGATCGCGGCGACCGTCGGATCCTGGCTTGCCAGCACGGCCGCCTCGGCGTTCGACGCCACGGCGCGCCGCTCGATATGCGGGTGGTGCAGGTTGAGCCACACCTGGCACTGGGCCAGCGCCTGGGAATGCGCGCAGATCGTGGTGACGCCATCCATCGAGCCGGTCTTGCTCATCAGGCTGTGGTGGACCGCGATCGACACCTCGCCGCTGATGATGGTCGTGGTGGCCAGCAGCAGGTCGAGCGAACGGTTGATTGCGCCTTCGGACGAATTCTCGACCGGGACCACGCCGAAGTCGGCGGTGCCGGCCTCGGTGGCGCGAAATACCTCGTCGATCGATACGCACGGCAGCGTCTCGATGGCCGTGCCGAACTGCTGGAACACGGCCTGCTCGCTGAAGGTGCCGGTCGGGCCGAGATAGGCGACCGTGACGCGCTTCTCGAGCGCGCGGCAGGACGACATGATCTCGCGGAAGATGGTCTGGACGTCCTTGTCCTTGAGCGGGCCGGGATTGCGCTCGGCGACGCCGCGCAGCACCTGCGCTTCGCGCTCGGGGCGAAATACCGGGGCGTTGGTCTCGGCCTTGACGTGGCCGACCGCTTGCGCGACCTTGCCACGCTCGCTCAGGAGCTGGAGGATTTGCGCGTCGATCGCATCGATGCGTTCGCGCAGGGGTGTGAGTTTGTCTGTCATCGTTATGCTTCGTGGTCGATTTTGTTTGCGGTCGGGAGAATCAACCGTGTGTTGAACGCGTGGACGGGAGACCCGTCCACCCCACATCTGATCTCCGTGGCGTGGATGGGAGACCCGTCCACCCCACATCTGATCTCCGTGGGGTGGACGGCTACGCTGTCCACGCGTTCAACCGACCGATGCGCCGTCGCGCATCACGCCGGAGTCACCTTCCCGCAAACTCGTTCAAATAATCGACGAGGGCCTGTACACCCTCGATCGGCATCGCGTTGTAGATGGATGCCCGCATGCCGCCGACGGACTTGTGGCCCTTCAGTTGCAGCAGACCGCGCGCTTGTGCGCCGGTCAGGAATAACTGGTTCAACGATTCGTCGCGCAGGTAGAACGGCACGTTCATGCGCGAACGACATTCGGGCGCCACGCGATTTGCATAGAAATCGTCGCGATCGAGCGCCTCGTACAGCAGGCGCGCCTTCTCGATATTACGCTGCTCCATCGCCGCCACGCCGCCATTGGCCTTGAGCCAGGCGAACACCAGCCCCGCGATATAGATCGAATAGGTCGGCGGCGTGTTGTACAGCGAATCATGCTCGGCGCAGGTCTTCCAGTGGAAGGCCGACGGGCACTGCGGCGACGCGTAGTCGAGCAGGTCTTCGCGCACGATCACCAGGGTCAGGCCGGCCGGGCCGATATTCTTCTGGGCGCCGGCGAAGATCACGCCGTACTTGGAGATATCGATTCTCCGCGACAGGATGTGCGAAGACATGTCGGCCACGACCGGCACATCAGGATCGATCTCGGGCGCTTCCGGGTATTCGACGCCGTCGATGGTCTCGTTGGTGCAGATGTGCAGATAGGCCGCGTCCCTGGACAGTTTCCATGTATCGCGCGCCGGCACGCGGGCGAAACCCTCGGCTTCACTCGATGCAGCGACATTTACGCGCGCATAGCGCGCCGCCTCCTTGATCGACTTGCCCGACCACGAACCGGTATGCACGAAGTCGATCACCGGGTCGGTGCGGCGCCCCGCCAGGTTGAGCGGAACGATGGCGTTCTGGCCCAGCCCCCCGCCCTGCTGGAACAGGATTTTATAGTTGGCCGGCACGTCCAGCAGCTCGCGCAGGTCGTCCAGCGCCTGGCGGTGGATGCTGGAAAACTCCGGACCGCGATGACTCATCTCCATCACCGACATGCCGCTGCCGTGCCAGTCGAGCATCTCGCTCGCTGCCTGCAGCAGCACTTCTTTCGGAAGGACGGCGGGGCCGGCCGAGAAATTGAAGACGTGGGTCATGCGGTCCTTTCGACGATGTTATTTGGCCTGGGCGTTCTGCATCACTTCCAGCATTAGGCCATTGAGGCGCGGCGCGACGACTTTCTGGCCGGCCGCCATGCTTTCGGCGGCCAGGCGCGGGGACAGCGCCAGCATCTTCTGGCCCAACGGGGTGCGGTAGAAGGCAGCCAGCTCCTTCAGCTCGGCCACGTTATAGTTGCGGGCATACAGTGGGCCGATCTCGGCCATCATCTCGTCGATCAAGGCCGGATCGCGAAACATGCGGTTGATCGCTTCGGCGGCGCCCGGCAGCACCTGCTCGACCTTGGCCATGGCTGCCTTTTTCTTGTCGTCGCTGGCGGTCGGATCGGCATTGATCACGGCCGTCATCTGCGAGCGCATCATCTGCGGCAGCGCCTTTTCCATCTCGGTGAACGAGGCCAGCATCATCTTGCGCACGTCCATCGCCGCCAGCAGTTCCTTGATCGCGGCGGCTTCCTGCGCACTGGGCGCCGCGGGCGCCTGCGCCAGCGCGAACGAAGGGACGCCGGCAAAGGCTGCGGCGCAGGTCACGGCGAGAAGGATTCTTTTCATTGGTTTTCCATGCGGGCGCGGGGCCCATCGACAATCCGGACAAGGTGGACAACGGGCGCAAGCGCGTGCATGGTCAACACACGCGCTTGCGCCTTGGCGCCATTATTCGGGCGCCGGTTCGAGCTCGACTTCTTCGAGGTCGGTCTCGACGATGCGCTGCAGGCCGGACAGCTTGGTACCATCCTCGACCGCGATCAGGGTCACGCCCTGGGTCGCGCGGCCCATCTCGCGGATCTCGGACACGCGGGTGCGGATCAAGACGCCGCCGGTCGTGATCAGCATGATCTCGTCGCTCGGCTCGACCAGGGTCGCCGCCACCACCTTGCCGTTACGCTCGCTGGTCTGGATCGCGATCATGCCCTTGGTGCCGCGGCCGTGGCGCGTGTACTCCGTGATCGGGGTACGCTTGCCGAAGCCGTTCTCGGTGGCCGTGAGGACGGTCTGCTCTTCGCTCTCGGCCACCAGCAGCGCGATGACTTGCTGGCCTTCCTCGAGGTTCATGCCGCGCACGCCGCGCGCGGTGCGGCCCATCGGGCGCACGTCGTTCTCGTCGAAGCGCACGGCCTTGCCGCCGTCGGAGAACAGCATCACGTCGTGCTTGCCGTCGGTGAGCGCGGCGCCGACCAGCACGTCGCCTTCGTCCAGGTCGACCGCGATGATGCCGGCCTTGCGCGGGTTGCTGAAGTCCTTCAGCGGGGTCTTCTTGACGGTGCCCAGCGAGGTCGACATGAAGACGTAGTGGTCTTCGGGGAAGCTGCGGTTCTCGCCCTGCAGCGGCAGGATGACGGTGATCTTCTCGTTATCCTGCAGCGGGAACATATTGACGATCGGCTTGCCGCGCGAGTTGCGCGAACCTTGCGGCACTTCCCACACCTTGAGCCAGTACATGCGGCCTCGGTTGCTGAAGCACAGGATGTAATCGTGGGTGTTGGCGATGAACAGCTGGTCGATCCAGTCTTCGTCCTTCGTCGCCGCCGCCTGCTTGCCGCGGCCGCCGCGCTTCTGGGCGCGGTATTCGGAGATCGGCTGCGCCTTCATGTAGCCCGAGTGCGACAGGGTCACCACCATGTCCTGCGGGGTGATCAGGTCTTCGGTCTCGAGGTCGCTGGCGTTGTGCTCGATGCTCGAACGGCGGGTGTCCTTGCCATTGTCGGCGTACTCTGCCTTGATGGCCGTCATTTCGTCGACGATGATCGTGGTCACGCGCTCGGGCTTGGACAGGATGTCGAGCAGGTCGGCGATGTGGGCCATCACTTCCTTGTACTCGTTGACGATCTTGTCCTGCTCGAGGCCGGTCAGGCGCTGCAGGCGCATCTGCAGGATCTCTTGCGCCTGCTCGTCCGACAGCTTGTACAGGCCATCCTGCTGCATGCCGTAGTGCTTGGGCAGGTGCTCGGGACGGAAGGCGGCGATGCCGCCGGATGCGCCCAGTTCGGTGCGACCCAGCATCTCGCGCACCAGCGACGAATCCCAGGCGCGCTGCATCAGCTCGACCTTGGCCAGCGGCGGGGTCGGCGCGGCCTTGATGATGGCGATGAAATCGTCGATGTTCGCCAGCGCGACGGCCAGTCCTTCCAGCATGTGGCCGCGGTCGCGCGCCTTGCGCAGCTCGAACACGGTGCGGCGGGTGACCACTTCGCGGCGGTGCGACAGGAAGCACTCGAGCATCTGCTTGAGGTTCAGCAGCTTCGGCTGGCCATTGACCAGCGCCACCATATTCATGCCGAAGGTGTCTTGCAGCTGGGTCTGCTTGTACAGGTTGTTCAGCACGACCTCGGGCACTTCGCCGCGTTTCAGCTCGATCACCACGCGCATGCCCGATTTATCGGACTCGTCGCGGATGTCGGAAATGCCTTCGAGCTTCTTGTCGCGCACATTCTCGGCGATGCGCTCGAGCAGCGATTTCTTATTGACCTGGTACGGCAGCTCGTCGACGATGATCGCGGTGCGCGCACCGTCGCGGCCCACTTCCTCGAAGTGGGTCTTGGCGCGCATCACCACGCGGCCGCGGCCGGTGCGGTAACCGTCGCGCACGCCCGAGACGCCGTAGATGATGCCGGCGGTCGGGAAGTCCGGCGCCGGGATCAGCTCGATCAGCTCGTCGATGGTGCAGTCCGGGTTGCGCAGCACGTGCATCGCGCCGGCGATCACTTCGGACAGGTTGTGCGGCGGGATATTGGTCGCCATGCCGACCGCGATGCCCGACGAACCGTTGATCAGCAAATTCGGGATACGGGTCGGCAGGACCGTCGGCTCTTTTTCCTTGCCGTCGTAGTTCGGCTGGAAGTCGACGGTGTCCTTGTCGATGTCGGCCAGGATCTCGCCGGCGATCTTGTCCAGGCGGCACTCGGTATACCGCATTGCCGCGGCGCTGTCGCCATCGATCGAGCCGAAGTTGCCCTGGCCGTCGACCAGGGTATAGCGCAGCGAGAAATCCTGGGCCATGCGGACCAGGGTGTCGTAGATCGACGAGTCGCCGTGCGGGTGGAACTTGCCCATCGTGTCGCCGACGACGCGCGCGCACTTGAGGTAGGGACGGTTCCACACGTTGTTCATCTCGTGCATCGCGTACAGCACACGGCGGTGCACCGGCTTCAGGCCGTCGCGTACGTCCGGCAGCGCACGACCCACGATCACGCTCATGGCGTAATCGAGGTAGCTCTTGCGCATCTCTTCTTCGAGGGAAATCGGGACTGTTTCTTTTGCGAATTGATCCATTGGGCGGGTCGACTGCTTTCAGGCGATGGTTATAAGTTGCAACGGATGATTCTACCATGCGACAGATAGCAGTTGCTCAATTCCGACCTGGGCCCTCCGCCCTCTCAAATTCTCTGCTGGAAACGCCAAATTTCCAGCATTGTCGTCACCGGCCGCGCACGCTTGTGAAAATGTTGCGGACAAACAACGTCAAGCAATTAATGCTTGATGTTTGATTTGGGTGCAGTCGTGCGTTTTTGGTGCATGTGGCAAAATGGACAGGAAGTCAATTGCTTGTTTCACAATACGAAACAGACGGTGAGGCCGCCGTGTTAATCTTATGACCACACATGGAGCCCGTTTGAATCGCTACGGATTTAAAACCGAAAGGAAAAGAATATGAAGAACCTGATCACCGCTCTGCTCGCAGCGTCGGCCGCGATTGCGGGCGTCGCCTCTGCCCAGAGCGCCCCACCTTACGCGCCGCTGACCACTGACATCCAGGCACGCACTCCGTACAGCGCTTACGTGCAGGACTCCCGTGGCGTGATCGCACGCAATCCTTTCGGCCTGTGCTGGCGCACCGGCTACTGGACCCCGGCCGACGCCGTCCCAGGTTGCGACGCGCCGCTGTGCGTCGAGCCAGAAAAACTCGAGAACGGCAAGTGCGTTGCCCCACCTCCACCGCCAGCGCCGGTCGCTGAGCCGACCCCGGCCCCGGTGGTCGCCGCGCCAGTGCCGACCTCGGAAAAAGTCAGCTACTCTGCCGACGCCTTCTTCGATTTCGACAAGGCGATCCTGAAGCCAGCCGGCAAGGCCTCGCTGGACGAGCTGAGCGCCAAGCTGGGCGACATGAACCTGGAAGTCATCATCGCCGTCGGCCACACCGACTCGATCGGCACCGACGCCTATAACCAGAAGCTGTCGATCCGCCGTGCTGAGGCCGTTAAAGCCTACCTGAAAGGCAAAGGCATCGAAGAGACCCGCATCTACACCGAAGGCAAGGGTGAAAGCCAGCCGAAAGCGGACAACAAGAGCGCCGAAGGCCGCGCACAGAACCGTCGCGTGGAAATCGAAGTCGTCGGTACCCGTACCGTCAACAAGTAATCAGCCGTACACCACTTCGGTAACACTTCGTCCCCGCGCAGGCGGGGACCCGGCTTGCAAGCGTTTCGATAGCGCGTGCGGCGCCTGGGTCCCTTCCTTCGCGGGGACGACTTTTTCCGGTGGAAAAAATTCGAACTGGATCCGCTGCAGGGAATGCACCTGGATCCCCGCCTGGGCGGCGACGACCTTCGCCTGCCGGCGAAGATCGATTTCCGCTATTATTCGAGCCATGACGACGACAAACGCAGACCCATTAGAAATCCAGAAGTTCAGCGAACTGGCCCACCGCTGGTGGGATCCGACCTCGGAGTTCCGTCCGCTGCACGAAATCAACCCCTTGCGCCTCGAGTGGATCAACGCGCGCGCGCCATTGGCCGGCAAGAACGTGATCGACATCGGCTGCGGCGGCGGCGTACTGTCCGAATCGATGGCGCGCAAGGGCGCCAAGGTCACCGGCATCGACCTGTCCAAGAAGGCGCTCAAGGTCGCCGACCTGCACAGCCTGGAATCGGGCGTGGAGGTGCGCTACAAGCATATCGCGGCCGAAGAGATGGCCGAGCAGGAAGCCGGCCAGTTCGACGTGGTCACGTGCATGGAAATGCTGGAGCACGTGCCCGACCCGGCGTCGATCGTGCGCGCCGCCGCCAGGCTGGTGAAACCGGGCGGCCATGTGTTCTTCTCGACCCTGAACCGCAATCCCAAGTCTTACCTGTTCGCCGTGATCGGCGCCGAGTACGTGCTGCGCATGCTGCCGCGCGGCACCCACGACTATGGCAAGTTCATCACGCCGGCCGAACTGGCGCAGTTCGTGCGCCAGGCCGGCCTGCAGGTCGACGGCCTGAAGGGCCTGACCTACAATCCGCTGACCAAGATCTATTCGCTGAACAACGACACCGATGTGAACTATATGGTGGCGTGCAGCAAACCGCTCTGATCGACATGACCTTCCCGACCGTGATGCCGGCACCGCGTGCCGTTTTGTTCGACCTCGACGGCACCCTGGCCGACACCGCGCCCGACCTCGCCGCGGCCGTCAACTGGCTGCGCAGCGAGCGCGGCCTCGATCCGACGCCCTACGAGGTGCTGCGCCCGACCGCATCACACGGTGCACGCGGCATGATCGGCGCCGCCTTCGGCCTGGCGCCGGGCGACGAGGGCTATGAAGAACTGCGCCTGGCCTGGTTCGACCGCTACCAGTCGGCGATGTCGGCGTATACCACACTGTTCGACGGCATTGCCGAGCTACTGGCGGGGATCTCCGATGCCGGCATGGCCTGGGGCATCGTCACCAACAAACCGGCCCGCTTCACCGATCCGCTGGTGCCGCAGATCGCGCTGGCGCACGCCGGTTGCGTGGTCTCGGGCGACACCACTGGCTTCGCCAAACCCCACCCTGCCCCGTTGCTGGAAGGCGCGCGCCGGCTCGGCATTGCACCGGAACAGTGCTGGTACGTGGGCGACGACCTGCGCGACATCGAGGCTGGCCGTGCGGCCGGCATGGTCACCGTGGCGTGCGCCTGGGGCTATTGTGGCGCGATCGAACCGTCGACGTGGGGCGCGGATTACCTGCTCGATACCCCGGCGCAACTGCTTGAACTGCTGGGACAGGTCTCCGAAGCTGCACGGCAGGCCGAGCAAGCAGCCTGATCCTGCCAGTAGTCTCCATGGACGGCGCCTTCCTCGGGCGCCGTTTTGTTGTGTGTTGTGCTTACATCTCTTTACGATTGATACAGGGGCACGTCTATCTCTCCGTCCGGCTCGCCGGTAATCTGGACCCATACGAACACGCCATACCTTACGGAGCAGACCATGGAAAACACGAGCACCAACCGCATCCATCCGCTGATGGCCGCTGCCGCCGCATCAGTCATCATTGTTAGCCTGACTGGCGCCGCCGCCATCACCGGTCTGCTGCCGACCTCGAACAGCGCCCCTGAACCAGCCATGCCGCTGGCAGCCGCCTCGCCGTATGCCATGCCGCAGGCCGGCATGCAGGTCCAGCCCAACGGTTATGTCGCCCAGCCGAATGGCTATATTGCCCAGCCTGGCCAGATGGCGCAGGTAGCGGCCAATGGCCAGCAACTGGTGCCTGCCATGGTGCCCGCGATGGTCCCGGCCCAGCAGGTCGCCTATGCCCAGCCTGTGGCGCAGCCTCAGCCGCAGCCAACCGTGATCATCAAGGAAAAACCGGTCGTGAAGGTGGTCGAAAAAACCCGCGTGGTGCATGCCAAGCCACAACCGGTACGCTATGAAGAACCACGCTATTCGCAGCCTGCTCCGGCCCAGCAGCCGAACTATGTCGGTATCGGCACGGGCGCCGTGATCGGCGGCCTGATCGGCAACCAGATCGGCGGCGGCAACGGCAAGAAGCTGGCGACGGTCGCCGGCGTGATCGGCGGCGGCATCATCGGCAACGAGATCGCCAACCGCAACGGCCGTTAAGCAGGCGCTGACCCACTGTTTCTCCCTTGGCCGCGCACTCTTCAGTCCGCGGCCTTTTTTTTGAAAGCCGCCGATGCTGTCCGGCGAGGCCCGGCCACCTGGGCGTTGCCACAAACGATACACGTCATATCGAACCTCTCCGGCATGGCAAGCCCGATGAGCGTATTGCAATTATGCAATCCATTGTCGGCAGTGCAGATCGACCGACTTTAAGCCTGTGCTAATGAACACCCCTGTACATCCTCGCCGCTTGGAGTACAATGATGGTTCTTGACGTTGGGGGCGACCTGGTTTCGACGTGGGTTGCAAAGCAGCGCAGGGCATACCGAGGACTGGTTACCTCGTAAATACATCCAGAAATCAATAACTGCAAACGATAACTCGTACGCACAAGCGGCTTAATTGCTGCTAGCTCTACAACACCTCGCCTCTGGGGTGAGTCGCAAGACTGGTAGAGTCATTTACAGGGGCTAGGAATCAAGCGGGTTACTTGCTTGCTTCCGAAATTTAAGGTAACTCGCTTGTACAAAGGGTGCACATCCCCGTTGTACAGGTCAAATCAAATGATAGTGCTAAGTATGTAGAACTGTCTGTAGAGTGCTTGCGGACGCGGGTTCGATTCCCGCCGCCTCCACCAACCGATTTTCATGGAGTTGCTTGTAACAAAAAGCCCGCCATCGTGCGGGCTTTTTGCTTTGGTGATTCAGATACGGCCAGCGGGGAAACACAAAATGCTGTTGAACCCGAAGGACCTTCCTATTTATACCAAGTTTCTCAGGATAATTACCACTAAGAAATCAAATTTCTGTCGAGAAATTTTACACCTTTCTGACTCGCATCAAAAATTGCTTTGATTTTAAAGGAATTTTTCTCCTGGCATGCTACTTGCTATAAGGCTACTACCATTTCAATAGGGAGTTTCTGATGATGTCGTTCAAGTCCAAAGCCTTCAACAAATTCGCACTGATCGTCTGCGCGGCCTTCGCCACCGTGCCAGCAGTTGCCAACGCCGCTGTCATTTCTGTCAACAGCAACCTGGACGGGAAAACTGTCGATGCAGGCAAGTCGCTCAACGGCATGTTCAATTTCGGTACGCAATTGATTGGTCAACAGGTTAATTCGCTGACGATCTCCGCCTCATTCCAACAAGACAAAAACGCGCAATTGCTGTCGGAAGGTACCGGGACGAATTTCTACGAATCGGAAGATCCGTTCGAATATTGCTGTGGCCTGTTAGGCTGCAAAACGGGTTACAACGAATACTACGGGCGTAATGACATCGACACTTACTACGATGCAGCTGCAACCGCTTCGCTGAGCGTTGGCTCTGCTACGCGTAGCGTCACCAATAA
The DNA here is from genome assembly GCF_059685725.1 of Telluria sp. RT2P19. Classification (NCBI taxonomy): domain Bacteria; kingdom Pseudomonadati; phylum Pseudomonadota; class Betaproteobacteria; order Burkholderiales; family Oxalobacteraceae; genus Telluria; species Telluria sp. RT2P19. Next base: position 343,529 of record NZ_JCASIL010000001.1, on the reverse strand, counting down.
CAGCCAGGCCAATGCCTACGATAGCCTAGACCTGACTAACACGAGCAGCACGACGAACATCTTTGACACCCTGGGCCTCAAGAAGTTCCTCACCGTGTATTCCTACGATAGTACCACTGGCTACAGCGGCAACTTCACCACCTCATTTGCACTGAGCGCCGCAGATATCACGGCACTGACCGCGTCGAATTCGCTCGCCTTTACGGTCGGCGCGCTGACAAATGGCTTCAAGATCAATAACATCTCGCTGACCGCGAACACCGTAGCAGTGCCGGAACCAGGCAGCCTGCTGCTGTTGGGCCTTGGCTTCACCGGCCTGCTGGCTGCACGTCGTCGCAAACTGTTCTAAGCCCCACAGGCGCGGCCGCCCAGGCCGCGCCTGTGTCGCAGTTTCGTCGATATTTCCATTAAGTAATAGCATCGAGTACGCTTCGACGCTAGAATGAGTCGGCTGCCCGTCCGGTGCGCCAGACGGCTACCAATTCATGGCGCCACTGGACGACAATGCATTCCGATCCTTCCCCGATTCCCCTGCTCGTACCCGACCTGCCGGCCGCCGCCGCGCTGCAGCCCTTCCTGGCGCGCATCGACGAGGCGCGCGTGTATTCGAACCATGGTCCCCTGGTGCGAGAACTCGAAACGGCGCTGCCGGCGCTGATGGCCAACGGCAGCGGCGCGGGCGCGCACGCGGTCACGGTGGCGTCGGCGACGGCCGGCCTGGAGCTGCTGCTGCAGTCGCTCGATCTGCCGCCTGGCGCCACCGTGCTCGTGCCGGCCTTCGGTTTCGCCGCGGCGCCGATGGTGGTGGCGCGGCTGGGCTTTCATCCCTGTTTCATCGACGTCGATCCAGCCGAATGGACTGCCACGCCGGCGCTGGCAAGCGCCGCGCTGGCGCGCGAGACGGCGCCCAGGGCAGGCGCGCTGATCGTCGTGTCACCGTTCGGCTATCCGATCGACGCCGCCGCGTGGGCCGACTGGCAGCGTGACACCGGTATCCCCGTGATCCTGGATGCCGCCGCAAGCCTGGGCAATCAGGTATTGCATCCTGCCGTGCCGACCGTGTTCAGCATGCATGCGACCAAGCCCTTCGGCATCGGCGAAGGCGGCGTGATCGTCGTCGGCGACGCGGCCGCGGCGCAGCGCCTGCGCAAGCTAACCAACTTCGGTTTCGACCAGCGTATTGCCGCCGAGATCGGCGCCAACGCCAAACTGAGCGAATGGCATGCCGCCGTCGGCCTCGCGCAACTGGCGCGCTGGCCCCACAACGTCGCGGCGCGCCGCCGTGCGCGCGACCTGATGCTGCCGATGCTGGCGCGCCAGCCGCACGCGCGCCTGCATCCGGCGACGTCGACAGCGGCGGTGAGCGCCTATTGCCCGGTGCTGCTGGCCGATGCCGGCCAGGCCGAACGGCTGCTGGCGGCCCTGGCGCGCGACCGGATCGACGGCCGGCGCTGGTTCTATCCCGCGCTGCCCGCGCACCCGGCTTTCGCGCAGGCGGATGCCGGCGCGCACACGCCTGCCAGCGCATCGCTGGCGGAGCGTATCGTCTGCCTTCCTTTCCACTCCCGCTTGAACCATGAAGATATCACCCGCATCGCCGCCGCCGTTGGCGCAATCGCCGAGCCAGGCCTGGCCCGAGCAGCTGCATAAGGCCGCGCGCGGCGGCAAGGACGCGTTCGACCGTACCGTGTTCGGCTGGCTGCTCGACCTGCAGCGCATGCCCGACATCGACATCAGCCAGGACACACTGCGCGAACTGCTGCCGCTGCTGGCGCAATGGCTGCGCGCGGCGCCGCTGTCGACCGCGCGCGAACAGCTGCGCCTGATGACGGCGCGCCATGCGCTGCACGGCCTCGTGCTGGCCAGCGACACCATGCTCGATGACTTCCTTGCCGGCGCGCTGGACTTGCCGGCCGACGTGCTCGCCGCGCAGCCATGGCAGCAACGCAAGTTCGCCCTACTGGGCAGCACGCGCCTGCGCAAGCTGCCCGACCTGCGCGCATGGAGCGCGCGCGCGCCCGACGAAGCCTGGCTGTTCGGACTGGCCGCGCTCACGCAGCCGCCGATCGGCGCGGCCACGCTCGCCAATATGAACGCCATCGCAGCCATGCTGGCCGATGCCTCCCCGCCAGTGCTCCCGTATGAGTTCCTGGTCGAAGTGACCAACGCCAGCTACTGGATCACGTTCGCCACGCATCCGCGCAAGTACGACGCCCGCGCGAACATCAACCGGCTCTTGGCCTCGTGGGGGCCGGCGCCACTGGTGGCGGTACGGGCGGCGCCGGCTGCCGGGGCGCGCAAGCACCTGGTCGTGGTCAGCGAGAACTTTACCAATATGGGTGTCATGGACCGCTGCTACAGCCCAGTGCTGGCCGGCCTGCGCGACCATTTCCACGTCACGTGGCTGGCCGAGGCGCGCACGCGCGGTAACACGCCATCAGGGCTGGCCGACGACCTGCAATTCTTCGAAATCGCGCCCGAAGGTTTCCCTGCGCTGGCCACGCGCATCGCGGCGCTACGCCCGGACGTCGTGTTCTATCCAAGCGTCGGCATGACGCCCTGGACCCTGTTCCTCGCCTGCTGTCGCCTGGCGCCGCTGCAGGTGGCGTCGATCGGCCATCCCGGTCCCATCGGCACGCCGGCCATCGACTACCTGGCCGTGCCTGCAGAACTCGCGCATTTGGAAGCACACCTGCCGGAGCCGCTCCTGACTTATACGGGGCACCCGATCGCGGGCGCGCCGTACCAGAACCAGGCCTTCGAGGCGATCCGAGCCCGGCGTCGCCAGCCGCGACCAGGCCCGCCGCGCATCGGCATCGACGCCTCGGCCATGAAGCTGAACCACGAATTCCTGGAAGCGATCCGCGCCGTGCTGGCGGCAGCGCCCGCAGGCACGCGCCTGCGCTTCTTCCCTAACACGCGCGGCCTGCAGCACGTCACCGCGCGCATGGAGCTGCTGGCGCTTTTCCCGGACGCCGAGGTCTTGCAGGGCACCCCGTTCAAGCCCTATATGGAAGCGCTGGTGGAATGCGACCTGATCCTGCAATCATTCCCCGTTGGCGGCACCAACACGACGATCGACGCGCTGGCACTCGGCATTCCGACGGTGTGCCTGGCATCGACCGAAATCCAGGGCCGCACGGATGGCATGATCCTGCAGCGCATCGGCCTGGCCGACGCCCTGCTCGGGTGCGACCGCGCCGACTGGCAGGACAAGGCCGTGCGCCTGCTGCACGACGATGCAGCCCGGGGCGCGCTGGGCGAGCGCTGCGCCGCCGCGCTGGCGGCCACGCTGGCCGCCCCCGACGCCGCTGCGTCCGATTTTGCCGCCCGCCTGCGCGCGCTCGCTGACCGCGACTGAGGCCGCCATGGAACGTATCCTGCTTATCGGCGCTGGCGCCCTTGCCCGGGACATCATCGATTACTTCGGGCACGACCGCTTCGTCGCCGTCTTCGTCGATCCCGAACATGCCGCCGGCACGGCGGCGCTCGCCGGCCTCGACGTGCTCAGCGACTGGACCGCCGCGCGCGCGCGCGCGAGCCACTATTTCGTGGCGATCGGCGACATGGCCGGCCGCCACCATATGCAGGCGGCGGCGCGCGCGGCCGGGCTGCAGCCCGCCAGCCCGCTGATCAGCCCCGATGCCCGCCTGGCAGCGGATTGCCGCATCGGTCGCGGCACCGTGGTCGGGTATTTCTCGATGGTGGGGCCAGCGGCGACGATCGGCGAGGATTGCGTCGTCATGCACGGCTGCACGGTCGGCCACGACAGCGTACTCGAGCGGAACGTAGTGATGTGTCCCGGCACCCGGATCGGCGGCTATACCCGCGTCGGCGCCGACGTGTTCTTCGGGCCGAACGCGGTACTCAGCCCGCACGTGGCGGTCGGCGCGGGCTGCCATGTCGCCGCTGGCGCGGCGCTGTTTCGCGACGTCGCGGCGAAGCGGCTCGTCATCGGCAACCCGGCGCGCGAACGGTCGCTGGCCGAGGCCGGCGCCCGCTGAGGCGCTTGCCGCCAAGTTGAACAAGGACTTCACGTACACGTCTCTTGGGTGCATCACGCGCTGAACAGGAAGGCCCCGGCGGCTCAAGGATGCGCTCAAGGTCGGCCTGCTGTTCGGTATTATCGAAGGCGTGACGCCGCTGATCGGCTGGGCGCTGGGCAGCTTCCTATCTGAAAAACTGGGCCACTGGATCGCCTTCGTCCTGCTCGGCGGCCCGGGATACGCATGATCATCGGGCTGCGGCGAGCCGGATAACGATACCGGCGACACCCGCCGCCCGTCCTGGCTCCTGGCCCACACCGGCTTCGCGACCTGCATCGATGCGATGGTGGTGGGCGTCAACCCGGCGTTTTCGGATTCGACGATTCTGTGACCGGCGCTGGCGATCGGCATGGCGACCCTGACGATGGTGACGCTGGGATTGTCGATCGGCCGCCGCTTCGGCGCCGTGGTGGCAAGCGCGCGGAGATCTGCAGTGGTCTGGTGTTGATTGCGCTGGTAGCGTCACACTGTAGGAACATTTGCAGTGACGCTGGACTTCAGGCGGTTCTACTTGGCTAGAAGAACCTGGGTACCCGCCTGCGCGGGTACGACGTGCCTGGGCTAACGAACAAGATGACGAACACGATTCGGCGATATCACGACGTCGGCCCCGGATCGCTGCCCGCCTCTTGCAACACCATCAACTGCTTCATGATGGCTTCATTAAAGGCAGGAATATCGTCCGGCTTGCGGCTGGTGATCAGCTTGCCGTCGACGACCACTTCTTCATCGGTCCATTCGGCGCCCGCGTTGCGCAGGTCGTGCTGCAGGCTCGGCCAGCTGGTCAGGTGCTTCGATTCGGCCACGCCGGCCTCGATCAGCGGCCACGGACCGTGGCAGATCGCGGCGATCGGCTTGTCTTCGTCGCCGAAGGCCTTGATGAAGGCGATTGCTTCCTCGCTCAGGCGCAGATTGTCGGGATTGGCGACGCCGCCCGGCAGCAGCAGCAAATCGTAGTCGCCCGGCTTCGCATCGTCCACGCTCAGCTCGACCTTGAATTTCTGGTCCGGCGTCAGGTGATTGAAGCCCTGGATCTCCTCGCCCGCCTTCTTCGGCGAGATCAGGACCACCTTCACGCCCTGCTCCTCGAGGAAGCGGCGCGGCTCGGTATATTCGACCTGCTCGACGCCGTCGGTCATCAGGACCGCAACGCTCCTGCCCTGCAGGGATTGGGTGGCGGCCGGCTCGACGTGGTCCGCCGGCTGCATGTTCTGCGCTTGTTGCATATGGCCTCCTTGGTCAATGTGGATCATTCGCATCGATTGTAGGTCGGCCGTCGCGCTTGCGGCGCGCGCGTGCCCACGGGCATCTAATTGCTCAGCCAGCCAGGAGAGGCGCGCTCAATCGAACAGGTAGCACACGTCGTCGCGGTCGCGCCGGCCTGCCCCGTCGCCCATGAAACCGTCCAGGCCCAGCCGCACCGAACCGTCCAGACGGACGCCGGCGACGTCCTCGCGCCGCAGCACCACCTGCAGTTCGCGGTAGGGCACGTCGATCGCGAAACGGTCGAGCAAGCCCGCCAGCGCCAGTGCGCCGGGCGCACCCGGCAGGAAGCGTTCGAAGGCGGCGGCATCCACCGGCCCCAGCCGGATGCGGATGCCCAGCTCGGGCCGCAGCAGGCGCCCGCCGGCGGTCGCGCCGGCGCCGAGCACGCAATTGGCGCGCGCGAGAAGCGTGCGCTGTCCCGGATCGAGGATGTCCCAGCGTCCGGTAAACTGCTCGACCTTCACCGGGACGCGAAAATACGCCGCCAGCACGCCCGCCACCAGGTCGGCGCTGACCACCCGGCTGCGCAGCGGCGCGGCAAACCACGCCAGGCTGGCCGCATCGGCGCCCGCCACGTCACCTGCCCGCTGCGGCACACCGGCCAGCGCCAGCAACAGCGGCAGGAAATGATCGACGCCGGGCTCGGAGCGATGGCGCACCCGGTACTTGCACCAGGCGCGATAGAACAGCGCCACCTGGCGGCTGGACAAGAGGTCGAGGAAGGCGCGCGGTCCCTCGTCGCGGGCCGCGAGCTCCCAGGCCGCGAAGCGTTCGGTGTAGTGCAGCGGGAGGGTTCCCATCAAGCCCAGCAAGCCCATCAACGAGGGCGTGATCCGCACCGCCGGAATATCCTCGGTGCTCGGCTCGATGGCTTCGATCTCGCTGGCGGGAAAGGCCAGGCCCAGGCTGTTGCGAAAGCGGATCAGGCCACTCAACGCCTGTTCGGGCGCGACGCCCTGGCGCGCCAGCCAGCGCACCAGCAGCCGCACCGCCTGGAAGAATTCGTAGCGCTCCGGACGCCGCAGGAGGTCGGCGATCGGCCCGGTACTCACACCAGCGCCAGGCTGCCGTTGCGGGGCTCGCATCGCAGCAACTCCTTCCCGCCCTGGCCCGACACCAGCACCAGCCGGGTAAAGCTGTTCAGGTGCACATAAAGGCCCAGGAAGCGGCTCACCACCTGGGCGAACACGGCCAGGCTGCTGCCGGCGAAGGCATCTTCGTCGACCGTCATGCGCACCTCGACGCCGTGCACCAGGGTCGCGCCATGGCAGTTGCGCAGCCAGGCGGTGGCCGGACCCGACGCCATCGCCGTGACGCCGGCGATCTGGCGCTGCGAGGCGCCGGATCGCGGCAGGTCGTACAGGGCCAGGGTCTCGCGGAAGGCGTCGAGGTCGGCCAGCGAGCGGTGGTTCAGCGCCAGTTGCGTCACCAGGCGCCAGTGGGTGCCGTTGCGGTTGCCGAAACGCAGCGGCATGGAAGGCTTGCGCAGCAGGCGGATCGGCAGGCCGGACGTGGCGGTCTCGCTGGCCAGGTCGCCGCCCGGCCTGCCCGTGGCGACACCGCAGGCCGCCACGCCATTGCTGCAGGTAAGGTCGATCGAGGCCACGCTGGCGTCCTCGCCCAGCACGGAATAATCGTCGTCGGTGAAGGCGATCTTCATGCGGTGCCGGCTGTCGCCACGGTCGTCGCGGCGCGCAAACCAGTAGCGCTGCCCTTGCGCCCCTGCTTCGCCATGGCGCAGTCCGTAATAGGGCCGGTACTCCACGCTGGCCGTCTTGCCGTCGCGGGTCTCGAGCACGTGTACCGCGTCGATGCTATAGACCTCGACGCCCTCTTCATGCCGGCTCGGCGCGACGTCGTACATTGCCGCGCGCTGCGTGATGCGCACCGGCGCCGCCCCCTGGTGGAACAGGTTCACCACAGGCACGCAGCCGGTGAGCAGGTTGGCGGCGGACAGTGCACGCAGGATGCGCGCGCCGCCTGACTCGGCATGCACGCCGGCGAGCAGGAAATGCAGGGTGAAGCGGCGCGCGCCGGACGGCAGCAGCGGCGCCAGCCGGCCGAGGTCGAGGTCGAGGAAATGGAATTTATCGGGAAAGGCGAAATACTCGGTCAGCAGCCGGTAGGCGGGATGGGCATGCGGTTGTTCGGGCACCAGCGCTTCATCCGGCTCCAGCCCGCCAATGCACAGCACCGGAGGATCGAGACGGCGCCAGGAATCCATCCCTTCGGCTTCGATCCAGGTCTCGGCCACGTTCATGCACAGGCTGTCGATCAGCGCCGCCGACAGCAGGCCGTCGCCGGCGACGTGCAGACGCAGGCGCGCCAGGCCGCGGCCGTACAGCATGCGCGCCGGTATGGCGCTGTCGAGGGCGATGCCGATGCAGGCAGATGCGCGCGGCGGCAGGCGGATGCGCGGTGGCACGCGGGCCACCGGCTCGAACCAGGCGCGCGCCACTTTGACCGGCGCCAGCGCCAGGGAGGCGGTGGTGCGGAAAACACATGGCACACCGCGTGCGGCCAGCGAGCTCATCTCGGTGCCGCGCAGCACCGCCTGCATGTACTCGGTCCTGGCCGCCTGCGCCTGCGGATCGCCGCCATCGACCTGCGCGATCGAACAGCTCGGAACGCCCTGCAGAAAGTGCGGGTACAGGCTGCCCAGCAGCGCTTCGGTCAGTTCGGGGTAGTCGTCGTCGAGCTTTTTCGCGGTGCGCGCGTTGAGCAGCGCGCAGGCCTGGATCAGGCGCCGGACATGCGGGTCTTCGCTGCCTTCCGGTCCCAGGCCCAGCTCGGCGGCCAGGCGCGGATACTGGTGCGCCAGCTCGCGGCCGACCGTGTTCAGGTAGACCAGCTCGCGCTCGAAATACGGCAACAGTTCTTCCATCGCGGCCTCCTCGGGCTGTCACTCTACGGTGGTGCAGATCGCAGCCAGTTGTCTTGTGACGGCGCAACATCATCGATGAGTTAGCACTTGCTGCATCACGCAGATCGCGCCTGCCGATACCAGTCTTGCCAATAAGTCAGTAAAATCACGGGTCCACCGACCTATCGCCGCATCATGACCGCCACCACCACCTCCGCCACGCCCGTTCGCACCGAAATCGCCACCCTGTGGCGCCTGTCGTGGCCGGTGCTGGTCGGCCAGCTGGCAACGGTCGGCATGGGCGTGGTCGATGTCGCCCTCACCGGCCACGTCAGCGCCGACGAACTGGCGGCGGTGTCGCTGGGCACGGCCGTATGGTCGATCGTGCTGGTGACGGTGATGGGCACCATGATGGCGATCAATACCGTGGTCGCGCACGAGATCGGCGCCGCGCGCCACGACCAGGTGCCGCATTCGGTGCGCCAGGCCATGTGGAAGGGCTTGCTGGTCGGCCTGGTCGGCTGCCTGTTCGCCAACCTGTGCACGCTGCTGTTCGACCATATCGGCATGGCCGCCCACGTGGCCGACCGCGCCTCGCTGTTCCTGCACGTGATCAGCATCGGCATGCCGGCCTTCGGCGTCTACCGCGCGCTGTACGGCTACACGACCAGCATCAACCAGACCAAGCCGATCATGTGGATCGCCATCGCCGGCCTGGTCTTCAATACCCTTGTCGCCTGGGTGCTGGTGTACGGCAAATTCGGCTTGCCGCAACTGGGCGCGGTCGGCTGCGCGATATCCACGGCGAGCGCCATGTGGCTGATGCTGGGCGCCATGCTGTGGTGGATCAGGCGTTCGCCCGCCTACCGCCTGACCTATCCCTTCGACCGCTACGAAGGCCCGGACGCGCACTCCATCGGCGCCCAGCTGCGCCTGGGCCTGCCGATCGGCGTCACGTACTTTGCCGAGGTCAGCGCCTTCGGCCTGATCAGCCTGCTCGTAGCGCGGTATGGCGTGGTGCAAGTGTCGTCGCACCAGATCGCGCTGAACTTCTCCTCGCTCGTATTCATGGTCCCGCTCAGCTTTGCGATCGGCATGCTGACCCGCGTGGGCCAGGCCATGGGCGAAGGCGATCCGGTGCGCGCGCGCTTCGTCGGCTGGGTGGGCGTGGGGGTGTCGGTCTCCTTCGGCGTGTTGTCGGCGATCGGCATCGCCCTGTTCCGCTGGGAGATCGCCGCCCTGTACACGTCCGATCCGGCGGTGCAGCAGGTGACCGCCCACCTGCTGCTGTTTGCGGCCCTGTTCCAGTTGTCGGACTCCACCCAGGTCGCGACCGCCTCGGCGATCCGCGGCTACCAGGTGACGCGTCCGCCGATGGTGATCCAGCTGCTGTCGTTCTGGGGCCTGTCGCTGCCGCTGGGCAGCATCCTCGGACTGGCGCCGCAATGGTTCCCATGGACGCCGGACGCGCCGATGGAGGCCACCGGCTTCTGGATCGGCCTGGTGGTGGCGCTGACGGTGGCGGCGGTGCTGCTGACCTGGCAGTTCGACAAGCTCGCACGCCAGCGTATCCGCGAGGGCGCGCAGCGCGGCACGGTGCATTGATTTGAGGCCTGTAATTACAGCGCGGGGCCGCTGACTCTGGTATCGTCTCGCGATTGCTGTAAATTAATAATCCTCAAGAGACATCAATGCGCCCTCTTCTCCTTCTCCTGGCCGCCCTCGCGGCCGCTCCCGCCATGGCCGAACGCCTGACACTGGACCGCATCTACGGCGAAGCCTCGCTCGCCGGCGCCAGCGTGCGCAGCCTGCGCGTGTCGCCCGACGGCGAACGCGTGACCTTCCTGCGCCCGCGCGCCGACGACCAGTACCGGCTCGACCTGTGGGAATACAACACCAGGAGCAAGGCCACCCAGCGCCTGGTCGACTCCAAGCAGCTGGTGCCGAACGAGGAATTGTCGCTCGAAGAAAAAGCGCGCCGCGAACGCGCGCGTACCGCCGGCCTGTCGGGCATCCTGAACTATTACTGGTCGCCCGACGGCAAGCAGCTACTGGTGCCGATCGGCGGCGACCTCTATCTCGTCGATGCCGCCAAGCCGGAAGCGGCGCGCAAGGTCGCATCGGGCAATGTCATCGATCCAAAGATCTCGCCGCGTGGCCGCTATGTGTCGTTTGTCCGCAACCAGAACCTCGTGGTGATCGACCTGGCCACCGGCGCCGAACGCCAGTTGACGACCGACGGCCAGGGCACCGTGCACAACGGCGAAGCCGAGTTCATCGCGCAGGAAGAAATGGACCAGCACACCGGTTACTACTGGGCGCCGGACGATTCGCACATCGCCTACCGCCGCTATGACGACGCGCCGGTGCCGGTGGTACGCCGCTTCGAGATCTTCGCCGACCGCACCGAGGTGATCGACCAGCACTACCCGGCCGCGGGCGATCCGAACGTGGCGATCGAACTGATGATCGTCAACCCGGCCACCGGCGCGCAGCGCAAGGTCGACCTGGGCCAGGACAAGGACATCTACCTGGTGCGCGCCGACTTCAGCGCCGACGCCAAGACCCTGGTCTACCAGCGCCAGACGCGCGACCAGAAACGCCTCGACCTGGTGGCGGTCGACGTCGCCACCTTGGCCCAGCGTCCGCTGTTCTCCGAAACCTCCAAGACCTGGGTCGAAGTCCACAACGACCTGCGCTTCCTCAGGAACCGCCAGGCCTTCATCTGGGCGTCCGAGCGCAGCGGCTACAAGCACCTCTACCTGTATGACCTGAACGGCAAGCTGCTGCACCCGATCTCGCGCGGCGAGTGGGGCGTGGACGGCATCCTGGCGGTCGACGAAGGCGCTGGCAAAGTGTACGTGTCGTCGAACCGCGACGCCGTGATCGACAAGCAGACCTACGCGCTGTCGCTGGACGGCCGCAACGCCGACAAGCCGGCCCGCATCACCCAGGGCGACGGCTGGCACGAAGCCTCGTTCGCCGGCAACGGCAAGCTGTTCGTCGACACCTACTCGAACCCCAACACGCCGCCGCAGGTATCGATCCGCCGCGCCGACGGCAGCATGGTCGAATGGATCGAAAAGAACGCGCTCGACGACAAGCATCCGTACACGCGTCACCTCGATGCGCACCTGCCGACCGAATATGGCACCCTGAAGGCGGCCGATGGCCAGACCCTGCACTATTCGATCATCAAGCCGGCCAGTTTCGATGCCGCCGAACGCTATCCGGTGTTCCTGTTCACCTATGGCGGCCCGCACTCGCAGCGTGTGACCCGCGCCTGGGGCAATTATTTTGATCAATACATGGCGCAGCAGGGTTTCGTGGTGTTCCGCCTCGATAACCGTGGCTCGGGCCGCCGCGAACGCCAGTTCACCGACGTCCTCTACAACAACCTGGGCAAGCACGAAGTCGACGACCAGGTGGCCGGCATCGACTGGCTGGCCAGGCAGAGCTTCGTCGATCCGAAGCGCGTCGGCGTGTTCGGCTGGAGCTATGGCGGCTTCATGACCCTGCGCCTGCTGTCCGCCGCCTCCGACAAGATCGCGATGGGCGTGTCGGTGGCGCCGGTAACCGACTGGGCGCTGTACGACACCCACTACACCGAGCGTTACGTGGGCGGCACGCCGAACGGCGATCCGGAAGCGTACAAGCGCAGCGGCGTGTTCGCGCACCTGGACGGCATGACGTCGAAGCTGCTTTTGATCCACGGCATGGCCGATGACAATGTGCTGTTCTCGAACACCACGCTGTTGATCGACGACCTCGTGAAACGCAATGTGCAGTTCGACCTGATGACCTATCCGGGCGCCAAGCACGGCATGTCGGGCCGCACCAACCAGCGCCACGTGTATGGGCTGATCGAGGCCTACTTCAAGAAGCAGCTGGGCGGCACGCAGCCAAACTGAGACCTGCCGCACAAACAAGAACGGCCGCGTCTATTCGACGCGGCCGTTTTTCATTCACACGTCGGATTATGGACGTGGCGCCGGACGGTTGGTGTCTTCCACCGCATCCTTGACGATTTCCTTGGCGTCGCCATAGGCTTCCTGGGTCTTGCCTTCGGCCTGGTTGGCCAGGCCCTTGGCCTGCTGCTCGGTGCTGCCGACCGCCTTGCCGGCGCCTTCCTGGATCTTGCCACCGATGTCTTTCAGTTTGCCTTCGACTTGGTCCTTGTTCATGGTGTTCTCCTTTGAGTAAGACATGCCGGTATGGCCATGCGATGAGTACAGAATACGCTCCCGGGTGCTGCTCATCTGTTCGCGCACGCACACAGCCATTCCGGCACAGTCGCGCGACATTTAGATGGATCAACTGCTAATCTTTTTTCAACGCGACTTGCCGCTCGAGAAGAGAAAGCCCCATGCATAACAAAAATATCCCCCCACCCGAAGCGGCGCACGAAGCGCCGCAAACCCAGCGCCGCCTGGCGCGCCGCGTCACCCTCGTCAACGGCATCGCCGTCCTGTTCGTGCTGGGCCTGGCCGCCGTCGTGCTGGCTGCCGATGCCCTGCTGCTCGTATTCGCCTGCATCCTGTTTGCGATCCTGCTCTACAAATTGAGCGAGATCATGCATCGGCGCTTTGGGATCAAGCGCCAACTGGCGCTCGGCATCGTCGTGTTGCTGCTGACTGCCATCATTGGCCTGGGCGGCTGGGCCATGGCGCCTCAGATTTCCGAGCAGTCGACCCAATTGGCGAAAGAAATCCCCGCTGCCGTCGAACGCTTGCAAGGCGAGGTCGAACAACATCCCCTGATCAAGCGCCTGGTGGCGGATTTGCCGTCGACTGAAGAAATGACCAAGCAAATGAGTTCGATGGTACCGAACGCCGGCCTGTTCTTCAGCGGCGTGCTCGGCGCGCTCGGCAATGTGGTGATCATCATTTTTGTCGGCATCTACTTTGCCGCAACCCCGGGCGTGTACACGGGCGGCTTCGTCCGCCTGATCCCGCAGTCCAGGCGCGGCCGTGCGCGCGAGGTGATCGACGAGATGAGCGACACGCTGTCGAGCTGGCTGCTCGGCAAGGCATTGTCGATGCTGATTGTCGGCACCACCACGGCGATCGGGCTCAGCCTGCTCGGCGTACCGCTGGCGCTGATCCTGGGGATTATTGCGGGCCTGCTCGACTTCATTCCTTATCTGGGCCCGATCATGGCCGGCATTCCGGCGGTACTGCTGGCGCTGTCGATCAGTCCGGACATGGCGCTGTATGCGCTGCTGCTGTTCGGGGCGATCAATATGCTCGAAGGTTATGTGCTGCAGCCGATGATCGAGGCCAAGGCGATCGAGCTGCCGCCCGCGCTGGTAATCGTCATGCAGCTGATCTTCGGCACGCTGTTCGGCTTTGCCGGCGTGGCGCTGGCGACGCCGCTGGCCGCCGTGCTGTCGGTGCTGGTCAAGATGCTCTACATCGAGGACGTACTAGGGGACAGACCGGCGAAAGGCGTGGAATCGAGCTGAGCGGTACACCTGATGAGTTAACTCGACAGTGGCTGAGAGCGGCGCGAAAGAAAGGTTCGCATAACTAACGCGAACAGCGCCCAAAACAAAGCCGCGCGACTGCGCGGCTTTGTTTTGGGATGCAAGGCAGATTAGCGGTTGCCTTTGGCAATTTCTTTCACATCGCCAACCTTCTTCTGGACCTTGCCTTCGGCCTGGTTCGACAGGCCTCCGCTCTGCTGCTGGCGGCTGCCGACGGCTTCGCCGACCTTCTGCTGCACCTTGCCGCCGACTTCCTTCGCCTTGCCTTTGACTTGATCCTTGTTCATTGCAATCTCCCTGCCTTTGACGTGGATGAGCCGTGATAGTAGGAGTAACTACCTGGCGGTTCTGTTCGGCGCTTAACAGACAGGCTTGCGCCAGACACTGGCAAGCCAGGGCTGCTGGTCGCGCGGCAGGCCCGGCGGACGGTAGTAATGATGGAGTGCGATGAAGCCAGCCGCGAGCAGGTAACGCTCCCAGGTGGTGTAATCGTAGTAACTGCCGTAGCGCGGACCGTTCCAGCCCTCCTGGTTGTCGCCGCGTGGGTTGGAACTGAACAGCACGCCACCGGGCTTGAGCCCGGCAAACAATTGCGCCAGCACTTGCGGCAAGGCGGCGCTGGGCACATGGAACAGCACCGCATTGGCAAAAATGCCATCGAACATCGCCGGCGGCAAGTCGAGGTGCAGGAAATCCTGGTGCCAGACTTCGCAGCCGCTGTAGTCGCGCGCCATGGCGACAAAACGTTCGCTGCCGTCGACGCCGATGGCGCGATGGCCGAGCGCACTGAAGGTGTTCAGGTCGCGCCCCGGGCCGCAGCCCAGGTCGAGGATGGTGTAGGGGCTCGGCGCCTCGATCGCCTCCAGCAGGGCCGCGACGTTCTGGCTGACGTCGTGGTCGATCGTGCCGGCGAAAAAGGAGTCGGCATTGCGCTCGTAGTGCGCGAGCGTGCGGCGCGCAATGTCGTCGTGCTTTTCGTCGTGTTGGTCGTCATGGTTCATGGCGACAGTATGCCAGCCCGCGACGGACGGCGCTGCCGCAAACGGGGCCGGCGGGCCAAGCCTGGCGATGTGGCGGTCCAAGGTCTCTGGTTCGGCGTGCACCGCCCCGGGTCCTTGGGCAAGCTCGGCAGTTCCGTAAAAAAGTTCAAAGAATTTTCGAAAACGCCCTAAAGTTCCCAAAACTCCTGCCGTAAAAGAACCAGACAACCGGTAATCCGGCCGGAGCTCCCTTGTTTTGGTGGCAATATGAACGCAAACGAAGTCCTCGCGATGTACGAAAGCCTCGCCGGCCTGACTCGTCAGATGTCGGATGCCGCCAGGGCGGGAGACTGGAATGAGTTCGCCAGCCTGAACGTGGAAGCCAAGGTCGAAGCACGCAGCGCCGCCGCCGGCGTGCCGGCCCTGGAAGGCGCCCAGCGCCTGCGCAAGATCGACCTGCTCAAGGAGCTGATGGCCAATGACCGCGCGATCCGCGACGTGACCGAACCTTGCCAGCTGGACCGCGCGTTGCACGCGCATTGATTCCCGGCGAATCGAACGAAGGCACCTGCGGGTGCCTTTTTTGTTGGCGCTGTACCCGTTAGCTGTTGATGACTCCGAGTGCGCTAGGCAGCAATTTCTCGACGGGAAGACGACAGGAGCCGGATCGCCGATCGGCTCACCTCAGCAGTCAATGCTCATCCACAGATAGCGAGTACAGCGCCAATGAAAAAGCGCCCATCGGGCGCTCTTGCTGCCGCCAAGCCATGGGCTGGGCCGCGAATTGGGTGGAGGACGAACCCCAGCTATCTGCTGGCGTCGCCTCTTGCCGGTTGCTCCCGGCGTCCACTGCCGCTGTAGGCAAATGGACTGCTTCCAGTCACAGGCGTTTCATCAACGTCAGTCTGCTGTCCGCGCCACGCTATCGATGGTGGCTGCGCCAGACCCTGCGCCGTCTGTGACCTCGTCGATCACAAGACCAGTATAACGCAAAATCAAACTTGCGTAGACACTTGCTGCTCAGTGTCGTCGAGCTTTGGCTCGACCGCCCCCCGGGCCGCGTTCATGCCGCCTTTCTTGCGTGCGAGGCGCTGGCGCAGGCGGGCCATCAGGGGAACGCCGGGCATCGCTTGGATCTGCCCTGCCCGCTTGCGGCGCCGCAGCAGCACGAGCGCACCAGCGGCCAGCACCAGCACGGCGCCAAGGCCGCCGGCGATCCAGCCCCAGGGCGTGGACGCCTCGGGCGCCGGCGCCGGACGGCGCCCTGGCCGATGCGGCTTGTCCGGATCGACCGGCTTGGGCCTGCTGACGGCGGCTGGACTGGCGCCCAGCGCCACCTGCAATACCCTCACCTTGTCTTCCAGCTGGCCGATCTGTTCGCGCAGCTGGGCATTCTTGTAGTCGAGCGCGGCGCATACCGTCGAGCGGTCGACGCTCATCGCCGGCGCGCAGGCGGCCGCCGCCGGGGCCGCCTGCGGCGACTCCGCGGGCACAGGTTTCGGCGACGCCGCGGGCGCCGGCTTCGGCGCTACTACCGGTACGGGCGGCGCTTCCCGCTTCGGCTCGGGCATCGGCTCCGGTTTCGATGGCGGCTTCGGCGCTGCCGCCGGTTCCGGCTTCGGCGCTGGCTCGACCTTCGCGGCGGCCGGCCTGGGTGGCGGCACGGCGCGCGGCCGAGGCGGTTTCGCCACGACCGGCGCGACGGGTGCAGGCGCAGGTGCAGGCGCCTCCGCCACCACCGGCGCCGGAATCCTGACCGGTGCAGGTGGCGGCGGATTCGGGTTCGGCGACATCGACAAGGTCACCAGCCGGACATTGCGCTGGCCGCCATCGGCCAGTTCCAGGTACAAATGCAGCCGGCTTGATTCAACCGGCGCGAGCGACGTCACGTGCAGGAACTGGCGGCCTTCGCGCTGCGTCACAGTCATGTTCAGGGTCGACAGCACCTGCGGCATGCCGATATTGGCGCCGCGGTAGACGTTCGGGTCCGCCAGCCGCGCCTGCACCGGGACCGAAGGCGCATCGAGCATGGTCAATTCGATATCGGCCACGAGTTTCTGGCCGATATACGAACGGACTTGCGAATCGCCCAGTTCGGCTGCGCCGGCCGTGCCGGACAGCAGCGCACAAGTAATGATCAGGGGGAGGCGGCTAGCCATAAGGAATAACAAGAGTGGAGCCCAAGCGTAATTAACGGACATTGCGATAAACTCTTTAATCCCATCCCCTTGCATAACAGGAATGTCTATGGAAAACAGGATTGAGAAGGACAGCTTTGGCCCGATCGAGGTGCCAGCCGATCGCCTATGGGGTGCGCAGACCCAGCGCTCGCTCCACCACTTCCACATCTCGAGCGAGCGCATGGCGCCCGAGCTGGTCGCGGCGCTGGCTCAGGTCAAGCGCGCCGCTGCCGCGGTCAACCGCTCGCTCGGCAAGCTCCCCGGCGACAAGGCCGACGCCATCATCCGGGCTGCCGACGAAGTGCTCGAAGGCCAGCACCCGGCCGAGTTCCCGCTCGCCGTCTGGCAGACCGGCTCGGGCACCCAGAGCAATATGAACATGAACGAAGTGCTGGCCAACCGCGGCTCCGAACTGCTGGGCGGCGAACGCGGCGAAGCCCGCATGCTGCACCCGAACGACCATGTCAATATGGGCCAGTCGTCGAACGACATCTTCCCGACCGCCATGCACGTGGCCGCCGCCTGGGCGCTGGCCAAGGAAGTCCTGCCGGCGCTGGCCCAGCTGCGCGGCACCCTGCTGCGCAAGTCGCGCGACTTCGAACCGATCGTCAAGATCGGCCGCACCCATTTGCAAGATGCGACGCCACTCACCCTGGGCCAGGAGTTCTCCGGCTACGTGGCCCAGCTCGAGTACTCCGAGCAGCAGCTCAAGTCGGCCCTGCCCGGCCTGCTGCTGCTGGCCGCCGGCGGCACCGCCGTGGGCACCGGCCTGAACGCCCACCCCGAATTCGCCCCGCGCATCGCGGCCGAGCTCGGCTCGCGCACCGGCCTGTCGTTCAAGACGGCGCCGAACAAGTTCATGGCCCTGGCCGGCCACGACGCCATGGTCGCCGCCCACGGCGCCTTCAAGACGCTGGCCACGGCGCTCATGAAGATCGCCAACGACGTGCGCTGGATGGCGTCCGGCCCGCGCTCCGGCCTGGGCGAAATCACCATCCCCGAGAACGAGCCGGGCAGCTCGATCATGCCGGGCAAGGTCAATCCGACCCAGTGCGAGGCACTGACCATGCTGTGCTGCCAGGTGTTCGGCAACGACGTCGCCATCACGGTCGGCGGCTCGCAGGGCAATTTCGAGCTCAATGTGTTCAAGCCCATGATCGCGCACAATTTCCTGCAAAGTGCTCGCCTGCTGGCCGACGGCATGCGCTCCTTCGACGAGCATTGCGCCCAGGGCATCGAGCCGAACCGCGCCCGCATCGGCGAGCTGATGGAAAAATCGCTGATGCTGGTGACTGCATTGGCGCCGCACATCGGGTATGATCGCGCCGCGCAGATCGCCAAGAAGGCATCCACGGACGGCCTGACCCTGCGCCAGGCCGCCCTGCAAAGCGGCTTCGTCGATGAACAGCAGTTCGACCAGTGGATCGTGCCGATTGACATGACCCGTCCAGATCCGGCGTGAATGGATGCCGATACGGTGCAAGTCGAACGTCGGAACGGTGTGAATCGACTCGGGGACGCCGTGACTCGCACGAAGAGCCGCCAGGTTGGCGGCTTGCCGCCGATCCTGCGCCCATATTAAGTGGCCTCATCAATCGTACACCGCCTTTACCATCCCGAGGATAGAATGCAAAAAATAGTTTTCGATTTGACATCAGAATTCGTCGAGGTCAACCAGTTGCTGAAGCTGGTCGGCCTGGTCGACAGCGGCGGCGCGGGCAAGAACATGGTCGCCAGCGGCGCGGTGTCGGTCGATGGTAAACAGGAGCTGCGCAAGACGGCCAAGATCCGCAGCGGCCAGACCGTCTCGGTCGGCGATCTGCGCATCACCGTGCAATAAGCTGTCTGGCGCCCGGAACTCGGGCGCTCTGGTGTGAAAAAACCGGGCGCTGGAACGGCGCCTTATGTTTGCGCACTAACAAACAGAGCGGGGCTTCCTTGTTTATATTTTAAGACGTCACACATACGGCTTAGAGGTGAAGGCGATGGAAACCCCGGAACACCGTGCTCAAACGCAGGAGCAATTGATCGGCGACCTGCGCCTCGTGATCGAAAACGCGGAAGAGCTCCTCAAGAACACTGATCACTACTCCAGTGCGCTGTACCAGAACGCGCGCGCCAAGCTGTCGCTCGCCCTGGAAGCGGCGAACGAGGAACTGTCCCGCTTCGAGGACGCCCAACTCGAACGCATGATGGCCGCCACCCGCGCGGCCAATGACCGCTACCGGGACATGTCCGGCGAAGCACGCATCCTGCGCGCCTTCCATTGAGCGCTGACCAATGCAAAAACCCGGCTTCGCGGCCGGGTTAACAAGGCGAGACCAAGGCGAGACGCAATCTCACGTGATCTTCGATCCGGCTTTCGAACGTAAGTTCGTGCCGGCCTCCTGTAACTGAAGATCGTCGACGTCGTTCAGGCCTTGGTATTGATCGTATTGCCCAAGTGTGGCGGCAGGTTCTGCGGTTGTGGCACCGACTGGATCAGCTGGGCCGCCGAATTGGCCTGGATGTCCAAGGCTTTCTTGAGCATCGTTACGCCTACTTCTTGACGGACACCGGTCTCGGCCATGCTGGTGGCGAGCTTGGCAATATTCGTAACGTCCATTTACCTCTCCAGAAAAAGACTTGTCAGTCTTTAACGACCCCACCGACCAAAACTTGAGGCCGATTTTTTAACCAGGCGCATAGCCAGTCCACTACCTGGTCCAGGCCGTTCAAGTCCAGCCAGGCGAGACCGTCATGTACGTCGCCGGGGCGCGCCACGTCCGACACCACGGCCACGATCGACGCATCGTCGCGGAACAGCGCCGGCTTTCCCAGCGATGGGCGGTGCACCTCGAGCTTCGGCAAGGCTTCCCATTTATAGCCCTCGACCAGGGTCAGGTCGGCCGGCGACAGCCGCGCCAGCAATTCGTCCAGCGCCGGCTCCGGCTCACTGCGCAACTCGCGCATGACGGCGAAGCGGTAAGGCGAGGCGATCATCACCTCGGCCGCCCCCGCGAGGCGCAGGCGCGCGCTGTCCTTGCGCGGCGGCTCGAGCTCGATATCGTGGTGGCTGTGCTTGACGATATTCACCCGCAAGCCATCCTGGGCCAGGCGCGCAACCAGCTGTTCCAGCAGGGTGGTCTTGCCGCTGCCGGACCAGCCCACCACGCCCAGCACCGGGCCTGGGCCGCGGTCAGTAAGCGACACGGTAGCGGGTGCCACGGTAATTCATCACGGCGGCCTTCGGCGTCAGGCGTTCCAGCACCAGTCCGGGCGCCACTTCCTCGCCCTCGCGGCGCAGCATCTTGTCGACCAGTAGCAGGCTCTCGCCCGGCGTGGGCGAATAAATGTAGCCGCCAATCGCCACTTGCGGGATCTCGCGCCGCACCGCCTCGGGCAGTTGCTGCAAGCTGCGCAGGCTTTCCTCGGCCGCCGCCGGAGCCGCGGCGGCGACCGGCACCGGTTGCGGCGTTGCAGCTAACGGCTCGGCGCGCGGCGCGGCCGGCGCCGCAGGACGCGGGGCTTCGGCGCGGCGCACCGGCGGCGCGGCCGGCTCCGGTAGCCTGCTCGGGACTGGAGCGGGTCGCACGGCCACCGGCGCAGCTTCGCGCAGAGCAGGCGCCGGCGCTGCAGGCGGCGCGGCAACCGCCACGGGCCTAGAAGCGGATTCAGAAGCAGGCGCAGAAGCGGGCACAGAAGCGGGCGCGGAAACACGCGCAGAAACGGGCGCGGAGGAAGGTGGCGCAGCAGGTGCCGCCGCCGGCACGGCTCCCGGCGCTACCACGCTCGCCTGCTCCGCTAGCCGTGCCGGCGGCTCGCCACCCTGGCGCAGCCAGAGCAGCGCCGCCGTCGCCGCCAGCACACCCGCACCGAGTCCGATCATGAGATAACGCCGGTTGCCGCCCTGTGCACGATCCGGCGCCGCATAGATCGGCGGCGGCGCGTGGATGGTCGGGGCGTTGCCGAGCTGGCGTTCGGCCTGGGCCTTCTTGAGTGCTTCGAGGATGTACGACATATCAGTTTCCCGTCCCGGTCGCGGTGCCGGCCAGCAGGCGCGGCTCGACCACGCCGGACAGCTGGTTGAGACGCATATAAGTGTGCGGCCCGGCGACGCCGTCCGCCTTCAGGTCCTGGGCCGCCTGGAAGGCGCGCAGCCACTCCTTTGTTTTCGCGTCCAGCGGCTGGTCGAGCGCGGGGGCGGTGGTTTCGTTCAGGCCGGCCAGGCGCTGGGCGATCCAGTCGACGTCCGGACCGCGATCGCCCTGCCCCACCATGTCGCGAAACGCGCCCGGCATCCGCCAGAACGTCGTGAACTCGCCGCCGAAGCGCGCGACGAATGCGGGAATGGCGACCCGTTCGCGGCGTCCGTCGACGGCGAGCAGCACGCTGCCCTCGTCCATCCCGACCAGCGCCGCATATCCGGTGCGCGGGCCATCATGCAGGGTGACCACCGCCGGACGATCGAGCAGCCGCAACTCGTACAGGCCGCCGCGCCCATGGTGGCAACGCAGGTTGGCCCGTTGCGCCGCCGCGCAGGTCGCCTTCGGGTCCGTCCCGGTGATGCCGGCGAACGACGGCCCCCACAGGGCGGCCAGCGCGCGCAGCGCATCGTTTTCGCTATTGCCGCTCGCGAAATCCGTCCCGGCAGTGGGGGCCGGGGCGCTCACCTCCTTGACAGGCGCCGGCGCCGGCTTGGCCGCCACCTGCTTCATCGTGGCCGGGGTGGCCGGCGCCGCCTGCGCCTTGACGGCTTGCGCGTCATGCTGCGGCAGCAACTGCCACGCCGCCGCGCTGATCGCCACGCCGGCCAGCACACCGCCGGCCAGCAAGGGCCAGCGCGGCGCCTTGCGCGCGGCCGGCTCGCCGGCGAAGACTTCTGCGGCCGACTTGAGCAGGATGGCGCGCGTGACTTGCGGACTGTTCTCGACATAGGCGCCCAGCAGCGCGCGGTCGCACAGCAGGTTGATCCGTCGCGGCACGCCGTGCGCCAGGCGGTGCACCAGCGGCGTGAGGTTGGGCGGGAACGGCATCCCGGCAGCCCCGGCCACGGCGAGGCGGTGCGCGATATAGGCGCCGGTCTCGCTCTCGGACAGCGGCCCCAGGTGATAGCGCGCGATCACGCGCTGGGCCAGCTGCTTGAGCTCCGGCCGCGCCAGCATCGTGCGCAGCTCCGGCTGGCCGATCAGGATGATCTGCAGCAGCTTGCGCTCGCTGGTCTCGAGATTGGTCAACAGCCGCAACTGCTCGAGCACCTCGCTCGACAGGTTCTGGGCCTCGTCGATCACCAGCACATTGTTCAGGCCCTGGGCGTGCGACTCGAGCAGGTAGCGGTTGATCGCGTCGACATACGATTTGACGCCCGTCACGCCAGGCGCCAGCGCGATATGCAGCTCGTCGCAAATCGTCTGCAGCAGCTCTTCGGCGCTCAGGCGCGGATTGAAGATATACGCCAGGCGACAGTTCTCGGGCACCTGCTCGATGAAGCAGCGGCACACGGTGGTCTTGCCGGCGCCGATCTCGCCGGTGAGCAGGACGAAGCCGCCACCGCTGCCGACCCCATACAGCAGGTGAGCGAGCGCCTCGCGGTGCCGCTCGCTCATGAACAGGTAGCGCGGATCGGGCGCGATCGAGAACGGGGCGTGCTTCAGCTGGAAATAATGGTTGTACATGGCGTCGTACGCGCGTGGCTAGCGGCCGGGTGGCTGCGGTTTGAACTTCGCGCAGTATATTTTGCTTTTGTCGTTGGCGTAGGCGATGGTGCTGCCCGTATTGGACTTGCGCAAAGGGTAGCGCGAGGCGTCGAGCGGCTTGAAGGCGACGCCGGCCCCGGTGCGCACCGATTTTTCGAACTCCTCGGGCGTGCTGTCGATGACCGCGGCCACGAATACGAGGTGGCTCGTATCGTCGCTGACCATCACCTCGTTGACCTCGGCGCCCCACAGCGAGGCCTCGGTGCGGAACCACCAGGCGCCGCCCTCGTGCTTGTAGGCCGGCCCGAAGGCCTGGGTGAGATAAGCATGGAAATAGGCGTTATCGAGCTGGCCGCGGCACAGCAGCGCGCTGCCGATCACGGGGCCGAAGGTCGACGGCGCCGCCATGGCGCCGCAGGCAAAACCGGCCAGCCCCGCCAGCAACAAGGCGCGCAGCATGGCCCGGGCGGCGGCCGACGGCCTGGCGGCCCGCGGTCGACCCGGGCCTGGATGACGTTTCACGGCGGTGCTCTCCTTCGACGATCTCGACATTATGACATTTCACGCCGCGCCCTGGACCGCGGATTGTGGCAAGCACATAAGGTTTGTCGCATGCCAAGGCGCCAGACCGTCACCATCGATATCGCCCCCGTGCATCAGCGTCTGAATGAGGCGCCGGCGCGCACGGCCTCGGCCAGTACCGCCTGCACCTCGTCCGGCACGGCCGGCTTGAGCAGGTGGCGGTCGAAACCGGCCGCGCGCGAGCGGGCCCGGTCTTCCTCCGTGCCCCAGCCGGTCAGGGCCACGAGCAGGATGCCATCCAGCGCCGGCAGCCGCCGCAGGCGCCGCGCCGCCTCGTAGCCGTCCATGCGCGGCATGCCGATATCCAGGAACACCAGTTCGGGCTGGAACGTCGCGGCCGCATCGACGGCGGCGGCGCCGTCGTGCACGACACAGGTCTGGTGGCCATCGAGTTGCAGCAGCGCGGACAGCGTGGCGGCGGCATCGAGATTGTCATCCGCGACCAGCACGCGCAGCGCGCGGCCCTGCCCGGCCACCGGCGCGGCCACGGTCGCGGATGGCGCCGCCGTGGCGTCGACGGCCGGCGCATCCGCCAGCGGCAGGCGCACGGCAAACGTGCTGCCCCGGCCCACCCCCTCGCTGCTGGCGCTGACCGAACCGCCGTGCAGCTCGACCAGCCGCCGCACCAGCGACAACCCGATCCCGAGCCCGCCGTGCGAGCGCTCGATGCTGCGCGTGGCCTGGGTAAACATCTCGAACACCGCGCCCAGCATATCGGCGGCGATGCCGATGCCGTTGTCGGCAACCGTCACCACCACCTCGTTTGCCTCGATACGCAGCGCAAGCCCGATGCGCCCGCCCTGCGGCGTGTACTTGGCCGCGTTCGACAGCAGGTTGCTGAGCACCTGGCTGATGCGTACCGGGTCGACCTCGACCGGCACCGGGAAGCCGGGATCCTGCACCTCCAGAGCATGGCCGGCGGCGTCGATCAGCGGCCTGCTGGTCTCGACGGCGGTGGCGATCACCTCGCGCAGGTCGATCGGCCGGACCTGCAGCACCAGCTTGCCGCTCGAGACGCGTGCGATGTCGAGCAGGTCGTTGATCAGGTGGGCCATGTGGCCGACCTGGCGCTCCATCATGGCGCGCACATTGTCCAGCAACGCCGGACTGGCCGGCGTGCTGCGCTTCATCTTCATGATCTCGAGGCCGTTGCGGATCGGCGCCAGCGGATTGCGCAGCTCGTGCGCCAGCGTGGCCAGGAACTCGGACTTGCGCCGGTCGGCCTCGCGCAGCGCTTCGGTGGAGCGGACCCGTTCGATGTGGGCCCAGCAGCGTTCCACCACCGCCTCGACCAGGGCGACTTCGCCCGCGCTCCAGGCGCGCGGATGCTCCTGGTGCACCGCCATCATCGCCGCCAGCCGGCCGTCCTTGACCAGCGGGCAGCAGATGATGGCCTTGATGCCGATCTGGTTGAACATCCCGGCGCCGTCGTCGCCGGCAAGCTCGGCGTCGACGTCGCGGATCCGCAGCGTGCGGCCTTCGCGCATGTCGGCGCGGGCGCGCGAACCGAACAGGTCGAGCGAATACACGCCCACGGTGCTGAACGCGCCTGCGGCGGTCCAGTCGTGGCGGATCGTGAAGCGGTCGTTGTCCGGCTCGAGGTCGGCATAGGCCACCCGGGTTACGCCCATGTGCTCGCCCAGCAGGCGCGTGGCTTCGCTCATGATCGTCTTGGGGTCGCGCGCCACCCGGGTGGCCTCGCCGATCGCGTCCAGCAGGCGCAGGCGCTCCTCGACCTGGCGCCGCTCGGTGATGTCGCCGCCGGTGGCGGCGATGAACAGCGGCGCGCCGTCGTCGCCGGTGACCGGCGCCATGGTCATGTCGGTGAAGCGCTGCTCGCCGTCGGCGAGGAACCAGGGCAGCTCGCAGCGTACGGTGTCGCCGCCCGCCGCGCGCGCGATGGCGTCGCGCACCGTCGCCATCGCCTGCGGCGAGCGGCTCCACCAGCCGCAGGCATAAAATGGCTGACCGACCACGTCCTCGCGCCGGTAACGGCCGCCCTCGAGGGCGACATGGTTGGCTTCGATCAGCGTCCCGTCCGGCGCCATCAGGGCCGAGAACTGCGAGCCTTGCTCGAAGAAGGTGCGGAACTTGGCGTTGGCCTCGGCGGCCGCCAGCGCCCTGCGTTCCGACACGACCTTGGACGTTGTTTCCGAGCACACGCAGCACACGCCGGCAACCCGGCCCGACTCGTCGCGCAGCGGGATGGTCGAGAAGGTGGCGTACATGCGCTCGGGATAGCCATTCCGGTGCAGCGTGAATTCGTGGTCCTCGGCGTGCACCGCATTCCCGCCCAGTGTCTCCTGCATCATCGGGCCGACCTCATGCCAGACGTCGGCCCAGACCTGGTCGAAGCGCTGGCCCAGCACGCGTTCGGGATGGTCGGCGCGCGCGCCGAGCAGGCCGCGGTAGGCGTCGTTGTACAACAACTGCAGTCCGGGACCCCAGGCCACGTACATGGGCTGGCGCGTACCCAGCATCAGGCCGACCGCGGTGCGTAGCGACTGCGGCCAGGTTTCCAGCGGTCCCAAGGGGTTGAGCGACCAGTCGCAGGCACGCAGCAGCGCCCCCATGTCGCCGCCGCCGGTGGCGAAGGCAAGGTCGTGGTTCGGAGGCGGTGTGGAAGGAGCGTCGTGCATAGGGTCGGGAGCCGCAAAGGACAAGACCGGGACGATAACACTTTGCCAGTCGCATGGCCTCGAGCAGCACCGATATTATCGGGACAAGCGTGACCGCGCCTGCCGGGACAGCCAGCGCGCCGGTCGCCACCACCACGCCTGGCACTCGACCAACCAATACCATTTGTAATACCAATTGCAACGACCAGCACAACAGCCTATCGATATATCCGGAAAGACCACCCGTCCTTTTGGCCTGCGTTGATGCATACCAGTTAAATACCTGTTGACATGGAAGTAGGGCCTGCCTATAGTGCCCTGACCTCATCCCGGCCCATTTATTTTCATTATCGTGACCATGATCGACTATCTCATCGGCGTCGACGGCGGCGGCACCAATACGCGCGTGCGCCTCGCCAGCCGCGACGGCGCCGAACTGGCGACCGGCAATAGCGGCCCGTCGGGCCTGCGCCACGGCATCGACAATGCCTGGAAGGCGGTCAACGCCGCCACCGCGAAGGCCTTCGCCGCGATCGGCGTCGACGCGATTCCCATGGCGTCCTGCGCCATCGGCCTGGGCCTGGCCGGCGTGCACAACAAGGAATGGGCGGCGGCCTTTCGCGCCGCCAATCCGGGTTATGGCGCACTCAGCCTCGACACCGACGGCTTCTCGACCCTGATGGGCGCCCACGGCGGCCGGCCCGGCGCCATCGTCGCGATCGGCACCGGCAGCGTGGGCGAAGCCCTGCGCCTGGACGGCACGCGGGTCGAGGTCGGCGGCTGGGGTTTCCCGGCCGGCGACGAGGCCAGCGGCGCCTGGATGGGCCTGCGCGCGATCGGCCACGTCGAGCAGGTCCTCGACGGCCGCGCCGAGGGTGGCGAACTGGCGCGCGACGTCATTGACGCCTGCGGCGGCAACCGCGACGCGATCCAGGTCTGGCTGGGCGAGGCCACCCAGACCGACTACGCCGGCCTGGCGCGCTTCGTGGTCACGCATGGCGCCGCCGATCCCGTCGCCCGGGACATCCTCGAGCAGGCCGGCCGCGACGTGGCAAGTATCGCGCGCGCGCTCGACCCCACCGGCAGCCTGCCGCTTTCCCTGTGCGGCGGCCTCGGCGAAACCCTGCGCCTGTACCTGCCGGCCGAGACGCTGGCGCGCTGCAGCCCGCCCCATGGCGACTCCGCCCTGGGCGCGCTGCGCATGATCGAACTGCACCTGAAAGAGTCCCAGCCATGAGCGCTACTATCCAAGGCAATATCCTGACTCCCGACGGCTGGGTCCACGGCACGCTGCGCTACGGCGCGCGCATCGACGCCATCGAAGGCGGCCGGGCCGACCCGAACGCCAACGGCGACGACTACATCCTGCCCGGCTTCATCGACGTGCACGTGCACGGCGGCGCCGGACGCGACATGATGGAAGGCGGCGACGCCCCGCACGTGATCGCCGCCCTGCACGCCAGGCACGGCACCACCAGCCTGCTGGCCACCACCATGACCGCGCCGCTCGAGGACATCGACCGGGCGCTGGCCGCCATCGGCCGCGCCTGCGCCGCGCGCGGCAAGGGTGAAGCGCGCATCCTCGGCGTGCACCTGGAAGGCCCGTACATCAACTCCGGCAAGCTGGGCGCCCAGCCGCCGTTCGCGCGCGAAGCCAGCCTCGATGAAGTGAAGCGCTTCCAGGCCCAGGCGCCGATGAAGCTGATCACGGTGGCGCCCGAGATCGACGGCCACATGGAACTGCTGCGGCAGTTGGCCGACGCCGGCATCCGGGTCCAGGTCGGCCACACCACCGGCAGCTACGAGGTCGGCGTCGCCGCCCTCGAACACGGCGCGGCGGGCTTCACCCACCTGTTCAACGCCATGCCCGGCCTGCACCACCGCGACCCCGGCATGGTCGGCGCGGCGCTGGCGCACGCCGAGTACGCCGAGATCATCCCCGACCTGCTGCACGTGCATCCGGGCGCGATCAAGACCGCGCTGCGCTGCATCCCCAAGCTGTTCTGCGTCACCGATTCGACCGCCGCCGCCGGCATGCCCGACGGCGAATACATGCTGGGCCGCCAAGTGGTCCACAAATGCATGGGCGGCGTGCGCCTGGCCGATGGCACCCTGGCCGGCAGTACGCTCACCATGGACCAGGCGCTGCGCAACCTCGTCAAGATCGGCCTGCCGCTGGCCGAAGCGAGCCGCCGCGTGTCCACCAATGCCGCCGACTACCTTGGCGAAACCCTGCGCGGACGCCTGGCGCCGGATTGCCATGCCGACTTCGTGGTCCTCGACCGCGACCTGAATATCAAAGCCGTCCATATCGAAGGAGAAGTGCTGTGACCCAAGAGAGCAATGCGCCCGCCACCACCTCGTTGATGCTGCAAGAGGCGCTGTCCGCCGCCGACTGCATCGCCCACCAGCTGACCCAGGACGTGGCGCGCTACGCGGAGCTGGGCGCCAGGCTGCGCGCCACCCAGCTGCACAGCGCGGTGACGGTGGCGCGCGGCAGCTCGGACCACGCCTCCAACTACCTGGCCTACCTGATCATGGCGCGCATGGGCCGCCTGGTGACCTCGCTGCCGATGTCGCTCATCACCTTGTACAAGTCGCCGATCATCGCGCGCGACACGCTGGCGGTGGCGATCTCGCAATCGGGCCAGAGCCCGGACGTGGTCGAGCCGATCAGCTACTTCCGCGCCGGCGGCGCCACCACCGTAGCCCTGGTCAACGATGCCGCTTCGCCGCTGGCCGACGCGGCCGAGTGGACCATGCCCCTGCATGCCGGTATCGAGAAAAGCGTCGCCGCGACCAAGAGCTTCATCGCCAGCCTGGTGGCCGGCGCGCGCCTGGTGGCCGACTGGCAGGACGATAAGGAACTGAAGGACGGGATCGCCGCCCTGCCCGATTCGCTGCGCGCCGCCACCGAGGCCGACTGGTCGGCCGCGATCGAGGTGCTGGCGCCGGCGCGCAACATCATGGTCGTGGGCCGCGGCATCAGCTTCCCGCTGGCGCTCGAATCCTCGCTCAAGTTCAAGGAAACCTCGGCGCTGCAGGCAGAAGCTTTCTCGGGCGCCGAGATCAAGCACGGCCCGATGGCCCTGATCGAGGAAGGCTACCCGCTGCTGATCTACGCGACCCGTGGCCCGACCCAGGCCAGCCTGGTCGCGCTGGCCGACGAGATGCGCGGCCGCGGGGCGCGCGTGCTGCTGGCCGCGCCGAGCGATATCGCGAGCCGCGACCTGACCTTGCCCACGGCCGCCATTCCCGACCTCGACCCGATCGCGGCGGTGCAGGCCTTCTATACGATGGCCGCGAAGCTGTCGGCCGCGCGCGGCATGAATCCGGACCAGCCGCGCCACCTGAGCAAGGTCACCAAGACCAACTGAGCAATCTGGGCGAACCACGCAATGAATGACTACCTCGACCTCGCCGGCCAATTGATGATGGTGCGCCTGTTCGGCACCGACCTCGATGCCGATACCGACGCCTTCCTGCGCACCCACAAGGTGCGTGGCGTGTGCCTGTTCCGCCAAAACATGGTCGACGCCGGCCAGCTGACGCGCTTCACCCGCGCCCTGGCCCACGCCATGGGCCCGCAAGCGCTGATCGCCCTCGACCAGGAAGGCGGCGCCGTGGTGCGCTCGACCTGGGTGCCGGCGCCGCCGAGCGCGATGGCGCTGGGCGCGGCGAACGATCCGCAACTGGCGCGCGAAGTCGGCGCCGCGGTGGCGCGCGCGGTGCGCGCGCTGGGCTTCAACTGGAACTTCGCCCCGGTGCTGGACCTGAACAACAATCCGCACAACCCGGTGATCGCCGAGCGCTCCTTCGGCGCCGATCCCGACCAGGCTACCCGCATTGCGCTGGCCTGGATGGACGGCAGCGAAAGCGAAGGCGTCGCCTGCTGCGTCAAGCATTTCCCCGGCCACGGCGACACCCACGTCGACTCGCACCGCGACCTGCCCCATGTCGACAAGCCGCGCGCCGAACTCGAGCGCTTCGAGTTCGCGCCGTTCCGCCTGGCCGCGCGAGCGGCAACCCCGGCCCCCGCGATGATGACGGCCCACATCGTCTATCCGGCCCTGGACCCGGTCAATCCGGCCACCATGTCGCGCGCCATCCTCACCGGCGTGCTGCGCGAGGAATTCGGCTACCAGGGCGTGGTCATCACCGACGGCATGGACATGCATGCGATCGCCCACCGCTACAGCGCGGGCCAGGCGGCCGTCAACGCGCTGGCGGCCGGCGCCGACATGGTGATGGCGATCGGATCGCGCGCGACCCAGGTCGAGACCGTGCAGGCGATCGCGCAGGCGATCCAGGACGGCCTGCTGCCGCTGCCGGAAGTCGAGGCCAAGCTGGCGCGCCTGGCGCTGCTTGCCGACGCACATCCCGCCAGCCCCCACCGCGCGGGCGAGATGGCCTACCCCCACGAACAGGAGGACCGCGCGCTGATGGCGCGCGCCTGGCGCGCCGGCCTGACGGAACTGGGCCAGCCGCAGCGTCCCGCAAGAGGCAGCCGGGTGCGCCTGGTGGCGCGCGCCGACGTGGTCAGCGACGGCATCTCGGAAGCGGGCGTGCCGGCCGGGCGCATTGCCGAGGCCCTGCGCGCGCTGTATGACGTCGAGCTGGTCACCTTTGCCGACAGCGAAAGCTTCGACTGGTCGGCGCTGCCGCAGGACGGCCGCTTCACGATCCTGGCCTCGACCTCGCGCCGCCGCTATGGCCCGCAGGCGCGCGCAGGCTGGCGTCCCGACCTGCACCTGGCCCTCTGGAATCCCTACCAGGCGCTCGACTTCCCCTCCCCGGCCCTGATGAGCTACGGGTTTGCACCGCCGGCGCTCGACGCCGCCGTCGCCTGGCTGGCCGGAGAAATCGAGGCGCCGGGCACCTGCCCGGTACCCGGCTTCAACGGCGGTGACCGCGTCGGTAACGCGATGTAACGACGCTGGGCGTGCGCGCCAGCTCTGCGGCACAATTGGCGGGCCTGAAAAAGGCTGATTTATGGGACAATGCACAACTTTGTCCGAGATTGGCATTTTTGCTATATTTGGCGAAAGCGCATTTCGTCATTTTTTTGTCTAGATAGAAGGATACCCAATGTCCCAATTCCGTCTTGCCCGCCTGTGCCTGATGCTGGCCGCCGTTGGCATGAGCACCCCGGCCCTGATCTCTTCCGTCCACGCCCAGGACAAGCCGGCCGCTGCCGCCGCTGCGCCTGCGGACACCGTCCGTCCAGAGCTGTTCAAGCTGCTCGACCCGGCCGCGATCAAGCCGCTGATGGATGCAAAGAATTACGCCGAAGTGCAGTCGCGCGTGCAGCAGGCCGAAGCCTTCCCGAACCGCACCCCATACGAAGACTACGTCGTCAACCGCATGAAGCTGTCGCTGGGCTCGGCGACCAGCAACAATGCGATCGCCATGCCGGCACTGGAAGCCGTGATCAATTCCGGCCGCCTGCAGCCGGCTGAACAGGCCGACTTCATCCAGGCCCTGGCGAACATGCACTACAACGCCAAGGACTATCCGAAGGCGATCGAGTGGTTCAAGCGCTACCAGAAAGAAAGCACGACGCCTGAAAAAGTCGCGCCGGCCCTTACCCGCGCCTACTACCTGGGCGGCGACTACGCCAACGCCAAGGCTGCCCTGCTGCCGGCCATCGAGGCGACCGAGAAAGCCGGCCAGAAGCCGAGCGAGGAAGACCTGCGCCTGCTGGCCTCGTCGGCCAACAAGGTCAAGGACGACGCCGGCTACCTGACCGCGCTCGAGAAGCTGGTTGCCCACTACCCGAGCGACGACTTCTGGACCGACGTCCTGAACCGCGGCGTGGCGCGCAAGTCCGGCTTCGATCCGCAGACCAATATGATCAACGTGTACCGCCTGGAAGCGGCCACCGTCAAGAAAATGGCAGCTGAGGAATACGTGGACCTGGCCGAACTGTCGCTGCGCGACGGTTTCCCGACCGAAGCCAAGGAAACCATGGACGCGGGTTACGCCGCCGGCGTGCTGGGCCAGGGCGCCAACGCCAAGTCCCACGCCGCCCTGCGCGACAAGGCGAACAAGGGCGCGGCCGACGATGCCAAGAACATCGCCGCTGGCGAAGCCTCGGCCTCCAAGGCCAAGACCGGCGCCGGCCTGGTCAACCTGGGCTGGGCGTACGCCACCATGGGCCAGGGCGACAAGGGTGTCGGCTTCATCCAGCAAGGTATCGCCAAGGGTGGCCTGAAGAACCCTGAAGAAGCCAAGCTGCGCCTCGGCATGGCGCAGGCGCGCGCAGGCAAGAAGGCCGAAGCGATCCAGACCTTCCAGACCGTCAAGGGCGGCGGCGGCGCCGGCGACCTGGCCAAGTACTGGATCGTCCACCTGAATCAGAAGTAATTCCTCCGTTTCGACGGACCCGTGGAAGCGGGCCGGGCTTCGTGCCCGGCCCGCTTTTTCTCATGTGACGGTTCACCTGGCATCCACGTGACCCGGTTTCCCTTCCCGAACGTGCGCGCCCGTACATTACCACCCCTCCAGATCGCCTGATAATTGCCTTATTTGCATCGGAGGCTGCATGACGACGACGGTACGCAAGGGCCAGGCGCCCGCCAAGCTGGGGCGCAACGAATTCCACCTGCGTTTTCGCAAGGCCTTCCAGGACCCCGGCTACCAAGCGCTCGACCGCGAACTGGCCGCCATCGAAGACGTGGCCTGGGATGCGTACCAGGAAGGCCGCAAGGCCCCGCACACCGTCAAGGCCGGCCCCGGCTTCGCCGACCCTGGCTACGACCTGTCGGTGGAATGGAAAGAAGCGCGCGACCGCCTGCTCGGCGCCGAGCAGCACCAGAAAAACCCCGATTCGCGCAATCGCGTCCTGCTGATCAACGCCTCGGCCCGCAACGACGGCACCTGTCCCAGCGAGATCTCGAAGAGCTGGCGCATGACGCAGATGGCGAAGGACGTCCTGATGGCGGAAGGTTTCGAAGCCGACGTGCTCGACCTGAGCCTGCTCAACTCCGACTACGACCGCCACATCCACCCCTGCAAGGGCTGCGTGTCGACCGCGATGCCGCTGTGCCACTGGCCATGCAGCTGCTACCCGAACCACGCCGAGCGCCAGGTCAACGACTGGATGAACGAGATCTACGAGCGCTGGGTGCTGGCCCATGGCGTCATCATCGTCACGCCGGTCTACTGGTACCAGACCCCGGCCGTGCTGAAGCTGATGATCGACCGCCTGGTCTGCGCCGACGGCGGCAATCCCGACCCGACGTCCACCCAGGGCAAGGACGCCGAACAGGCCAAGCAGATCGAGCGTGACGGCTGGGATTACCCGAAGCACCTGGCCGGCCGCGCCTTCGGACTGGTGGTGCACGGCGACGTGGCCGGCATCGAGGGCACGCGCCGCGCGCTGTCCGACTGGCTGGAATGGATGGGCCTCGTCAACTCGGGCAGCTTCGGCCAGCTCGACCGCTTTATCGGCTACTACGAATCGTATGCCGACAGCCACGAGACGCTCGACCGCGACACCGCGGTGCAGGAAGAGACGCGCAATGTGGCGCGCGCCGTGGCCACCGCCGTGCGCGAGGTGCGCGCCGGACGGGTCGCCGTGGTCAGCCAGCCCTTGAAGGATCCGCGACCGAAGTGACCGGCCTACTCGCCTGCGGTATCATTCCAGGTCCATGATCGTTGCCATTCGCATGAATCCCCTCGTCCAACTGATGCACGACGCCGCCAAGACCAGCCTCGCCGCCGGCGCCGGCAAGCTGCCGCTCTACCAGCAACTGCAGCGCGCGTTGCGCCAGGCAATCGACAATGGCACCTATGGACCATCGGCCGCCCTGCCCGCCGAGCGCCAGCTGGCGCTGGAACTGGGCATCTCGCGCATTACGGTGCGCAAGGCGATCGACAGCCTGGTCGAGGATGGCCTGCTGGTGCGCCGCGCCGGTTCCGGCAATTTCCTCAACACGCGTATCGAGAAAAACTTCGCCAAGCTGACCTCGTTCTCGGAAGACATGCGGGCGCGCGGACGGGTCCCGCGAAGCGCCTGGCTCAAGCGTTCCGAGGGCCTCGTCACGCCCGAGGAAGCATTGCGCCTGCGGCTGTCGCCAGGCACGCCGGTGTACCGCTTCAACCGCCTGCGCTATGCCGACGATGCGCCGATGTGCCTGGAATACGCGACCATCGCCGCCTTCGCCCTGCCTTCGCTCGACGCCGTGGGCGACTCAATGTACGAGGCGCTCGGCGCGGCCGGCAACCGCCCGGTGCGCGCGCTGCAACGCCTGTCCGCCCTGCTCCTCGGTGCCCAGCAGGCGCGCCTGCTCGATGCACGCGAGGGCGACGCCGGCCTGTGCGTGGAACGGCTGGGTTTCCTGCGCGACGGGCGCGCGGTGGAGTTCTGCCGCTCGTATTTTCGCGGCGATACGTATGACTTCGTTGCCGAACTCAACGCATCCTGATGCCGGCAGCCTGATGAACTGGTGGTAATCTGGTCGTTTTTACAGACGAGGACCATCATGTTCAAGAAATTCGCGGCGGAAGCACTGGGCATCAGCGATATCGGCGTCATCGTCGGGCCAGGCGACTACAGCAAGGTCGATGCGGACGACTACCTGTTCACCGAAGACGGCGAGCAGATCTTCTTCCTGATCAAGAGCAAGAAGGACGAGTACTGCTTCACCAATCTCGCGCTGATCCACGTCGACGGCGACTCGGCGGTGTCCTCGAAGCGCTCGATCAAGCGCTACGAGTATGCCTCGAACCTGTTTTCCGACGTCAGCATCGAAACCGCCGGCACGCTGGACATGGACATCGAACTGAAATTCAACGTGGACGGCACGAAGTTCTCGATCGACGTCAAGAAATCCTTCATCGAACAACTGAAGGACATCTACAAGGCCTTGATCACGATCGGCAAGCAGCAGCGGCGCGATGCCGTGTGCCGCGAGAATGCACTGCGTACGCTGGACGCCACGGCGTCGGTGCACAAGCTCAATATCGCGCCGGGCGCGGGAACCCTGGTCAGCCAGTACGGCGAACTGCTGGAAGCGCTGAACACGGCCATGCTCGACACCCACACGAAGCGCGATTTCAGCGACGTGTTCGCCAAGTACATCCACAACTGAAGCGCCTGCGCGATGTGCCGTCCGCAGCCGGCAGGCGCCGGCTGCCTGGCGGTATCAGACTGCGGTAAATCCGCCGTCGACGACCATCTCATGGCCGTTGACATACGAGGCCATGTCCGAGCACAGCCACAGCGCGGCCTGCGCCACCTCGCCCGCCTCGGCGAAGCGTCCCATCGGATGGGCCGCCTTGAGCTTCTTCTCGCTCGCCGGATCGCGCTCGAGCGCGCGCGCCAGCATCGGTGTCTTGACCGCGGCCGGGCACAGCGCGTTGACGCGAATGCCTTCGCGCGCGTACTCGGCGGCGGCGCTCTTGGTCAGGCCGATCACCGCATGCTTGCTGGCGCCATAGATCGCGCGGTTCGGGCTGCCGACCAGGCCGGAGACACCGGCCATGTTGACGATCGCGCCATGGCCCTGCTTGAGCATCTGGCGCAGCTGGTACTTCATGCACAGCCAGACTCCCTTGACGTTGACGTTCATGATGCGGTCGAACTGTTCGTCGTCGGCGTCGGCCAGCGGCTGGCGCTCTTCCTCGACCGCGGCATTGTTGACCGCGAAGTCGAGGCGGCCGTAGTAATTCATGGTCTTGTCGACGAGGGCTTCGACGTCCGCCGCGCGGGTGACATTGCTCTGTACGAACAAGGCCTTGCCGCCATTTTCGACGATCATCGCCGCCGTGGCGTGTCCACCATCGATCGAGACGTCCGCCACCACGACACTGGCGCCGGCACGGCCGAACGCCAGGGCGATGGCGCGACCGATTCCGCTAGCGGCGCCGGTCACGAGAACGACCTTGCCGGTAAACGACAAACCGCTTGCCGGCTGCTTGCTGATGGCCTTCATGTTGCTCCCTGGCTGAAACTTTTTGCTTCCGAAAAGAAACATTTTAACGCATGCCTTCGTGCATTGTCACAATACAGGGAGTTTTTCTCAGGAAACTGTTGCTGTTAAGGCATAGTAACCGTTGGTTGCTCAGCCCCTGCCGACGACTTGGCCTTGGCCTGGTCTCCCGCCATGAATACGGACAGTCTAGCCGGATCGATCGCCTTGCGAAATGCTGCATTTAGCTGAGGCAATGTCACTGCATTCATCTTGCGCTCGAACTCGGCGGAGGCCTCGAAGGTCTTGCCGCGGTAGATGAACGAGGTCCAGCCCGACGCCAGAGCGCCATCGTTCGCACGCGTCTGCAGGCGCTGTTGCGCCAGGCCCGACTTGGCGCCGGCCAGCTCCTCGGCCGTGAAGCCTTCCTTGAGCGCCCGCGCCAGTTCGGTGCGTACCGCCGCGTCCAGCTTGGCCAGGTTCTGCGGCGCCGCGATCGCATTGATGGTGAAGCTGCCGGCGCGGTCCAGCGTGCCCGGCGAGACGTCCGAGCCGCCGCCGTACGACAGGCCATCCTTCTGGCGGATACGGTCCATCAGGCGCGACTTGAGGCCGCCGTCGCCAAAGATGTAGTTGGCCAGCGCCAGCGCCGGGAACTGGTCGTCGTCGACGTTCAGGTCCAGGTTCAGGCGCGCGATATAGAAGCCGTTTTCCTTGTCCGGTGTGTCGAGGGTGCGCGTCACCGGCGCGACCTCGGCAAAGGTATCGAGCACCGGCGCATGCGCCTGCGGTGCGCGCCAAGCGCCAAACAGCTGGTTCACCAGCGGCGTGACCTGCTGCGGGTCGAAGTCGCCCACGATCGCCATCTCGGCCGGATTGGCGCCGTAGAAGTCGCGGTGGAAGGATGTCACCTGCTCCAGGCGCGCCGCCTTCGCTTCCTCGAGCTGCTCGTCCAGGCTCGGCGAGTAACGCACGTCGCCGCGCGGGTAGCGGTTGAAGTGCTGGCCCAGCGCACGCACCGCGGCGCTCTGCGGCTCGTTGCGGCCGGCTTCGATGCCGACCAGCAGTTGCTGGCGCAGCTGCTCGAATTCGGATTCCGGGAAGGCCGGCTCCTTGAGCACATGGGCCACCAGCTTGAGCGCTTCCGGCAAGTGTTCGCGGGTAGTCTGGAAATGGGTCGGGCTGCCCGCGATCTTGAGCTTGTCGAAGGCGTCGGCCAGTTCGGCGCGCGTGTAGCGGGTGGTGCCGCGCATCAGCATCAGGTTCGTCAGCGCCTGGGTCGTGCCCTTGCCGAACAGGCTTTTCGCGTCGCCGAAATGCTGGCGCAGGTCGACCGTCACGGTTTCGCCCCGGTTCTTCTTCGGCAGCAGCGCCAGCTTGACGCCGCCGGCGGTGGTCAAGGTGGTGCGCTTCATGATGTTGGCCTGGCTCGGGTCGAAGTTTTCCGAGACCAGGTTCGAGGCGGCCGGCTTGAAGTCCTTCATGGCCTCGGCCAGCGTTGGCGCGGCAGGCAGCTCGGCGCGTTTCGACGCTTCCTCGGGGATGAAGATGCCGACGGTGCGGTTGCTGCGCAGGTAATAGCGGCCGGCCTGGGCCGCGACCTGCTCGGCCGTCACCTTTTGCACGCGTTCGCGGCCCACGAAATACATGCGCCAGTCGCCGAGAGCGATCGGCTCGGACAGGGCCACGCCCACCGCCTGCGGGTTGTTGAGGCTGCGCTCGACCGTGTTCAGCCACGAGCGGCGCACGCGTTCGAGCTCCTCGCTCGTGGGCGGCTTGGTGGCCAGTTCCTCGACCGCCTGGATCAGCGCCTCGCGTACCGGTTCGATCGGCTCGCCCAGCTTGACCACGGCGCCGAAGAATTGCAGGCCGGGCGCGTAGCCGGTCTGGCCGAAGCTGAACACCTGGACGGCCTTGCCGCTCTCGACCAGCAGCTTGTGCAGGCGGCCGTTCGGCGCGTCGCCCAGGATCTGGGAAGCGAAACCGAGCGCTTCCGCTTCCGGGTGCAGGTCGGATGGGATCTTGTAGCCGACGGCGACGAATTGCATATCGCCCTGGCGCCGCACGGCGAAACTGCGTTCGCCGTCCTGGGTCGGCTCCACCGTCCAGAAGGCCGGCAGGGTGCGCTTGGGTTTCGGGATCGCGCCGAACAGGCGACCGATGTTTGCCAGGGTCGCTTGCGGATCGAACTGGCCGGCCACCAGCAGCACCGCATTATCGGGCTGGTAATAGGTACGGTAGAAATTCTGCAGGTTCTCGATACGCACGTTCTCGATGTCGCTGCGGTTGCCGATGGTCGAGCGGCCATAGCTGTGCCAGTCGTAGGCGACGCTTTGCATGCGCTTGAACAGCACGTTGCCCGGCTCGTTCTCGCCGGCTTCGTACTCGTTGCGCACCACGGTCATCTCCGAAGCGAGATCCTTGGCCGATACGAAAGAGTTGACCATGCGGTCGGCTTCCATCTGCAGCGCCCAATCGAGATTTTCCTTCGACGCCTGGAACACCTCGTAGTAGTTGGTGCGGTCGAGCGAGGTGGTGCCGTTGAACTGCATGCCGCGCTCGGAGAACTGCTTGGTGATGTCGCGGTTGTTCCTGGCGCCCTTGAACAGCAGGTGCTCGAGCAGGTGGGCCATGCCGGTCTCGCCGTAGTTCTCGTGGCGCGAGCCGACCAGGTAGGTCATGTTCACGGTGACGGTCGGACGCGAGGCATCCGGGAACAGCAGCACTTTCAGGCCGTTGGCCAGGCGGTATTCGGTGATCCCTTCGACCGATGGGCCAAGGGTCACGCCCTTCGGCAGCGTCGCGCCGGCGGCAGGTTTGTCGGTGGCTTGCCTGGCCGGTGCGGCGGCAGCGGCTGCCGACGTGGCCAAGACCAGGGCAATGCAGCCCGCCGTCACATGCGCGGCGATCCCGCGCAGCTGAAATGTCGAATTCATGGTGTCCCGTCATAAAGGCGGGACGCCAGCCGTCCCGCCCGATCCTGCGATGTTAGCAGACGGGAACGCTACCTGTTGCCTATTCGCATGCGTAGTTGACAGGCCGGAGTCGCGGCCTGCAATACCAGGCCGTCATTGACGCACGCGGCGCTCGTGCGATTGCTGCCAGGAGCCGATGCGCGACAGCTCGCTCATTTCCTCGGCCAGGAATTCGAGCAAGTCGTCGGCGCTGACGATGCCGGAGAGGTTGCCGTTGGCATCCACCACCGGCACCCGGCGAAGACCGCGCAGGCGCATGTGCTCGATGGTTGCGTAGACATCGTCCGACTCACTGGCGATGAGCAGGTCGTCGCTCATGATGTCGCCGGCCAGCAGGCTGGCCGGATCGAGCCCGGGCGCGATGACGGCCAGCACGATGTCACGGTCGGTCAGGATGCCGAGCGGGACCTTGGCGCCGCCATCGGTGTCGACCACGACCAGGTCGCCGACATGGTGGCGCCGCATCAGCATGGCGGCGCCCTGCACGGTCTCGTCGCGGGTGCAGCAAATGGTGTCGTTGGTGCAGATGTCGCCGATGCGCATGGTAGTCCCCTCGCCCGCGGTTATCCGTGGAGGCTAAGCCAAAACAAAACTGGCGCTTTGATTTTAGTCAAAGCGCCAGTGGCGTCAAGTTGGCGATACGGTTCAGGCAGCGCCCGGTTTCGTCTCGCCCGGCAAGGGCACGAAGCAGGCGTCGACCACTTGCATGTCGTTGTCCTTGGCGAAGCTGACCACGAAATGGTAGGCCAGCGGTTCGATCTTTTGCAGGCTGCGGTTGACCACGACGGCCTTGGTGCCGTTGACCACGGTCGGGTAGACGTAGGGAGAGAACTTGAGATGGGCGTTGGGACCGCCGGAGCCGGGGCAATAGCAGGCCATGACGCCACACAGCCGCTCGGCCCAGTCGCTCGGGCGGAACTGCTTGCCTTTGTTCGTGAGGCCCAGGATGAAAAACTCGCCAGAGAGTTCCTCATCCTTCGCTTGCAATTGGTCGGTCATAGTCCTACGCGCTCAGACAGAAAATACTGCGTGGATAAGAGCAAGTCAGCTCGGTGCAATACAGCTTTGCTCGGTTCAGGCAGTATTATATCTTATAGAAGACTTGAGGACGAGACCCGGCGCGCCACACCGCCGGCCGCCTAGCGCAGCCAGGCCACGCTCGACGTCAGCAACAGCAGGATCATCCACAAGATCAGGGCGCGCCACACCAGTCCGACCGTGCTTTGCAAGGCACGGACATTCGGCTCTTCGCCCGGCATCACATCCACGTCGCTGTCGCTCAAGTCCACGGTGGCAGCGTCCGCCGGGAGTAATTGTGGCGCATTTTCGTTCGGCGTGCCGAGCCGCACACCCATCGCGCCGCCGCCGGCCGACAGGATGATGCCGCGCGCCTCGTCGGCCCAGCGGTCGGCGAAGTTGCGCCAGGCGTAGACCGCGTCCTCGAAATTGCCGACCACGGCGAAGGCCACGGCCGTCAGGCGCACCGGCACCCAGTCGATCCAGTAGAAAGCCCTGGCGGCGAACTGGCCGAAGGCTTCGTTGCGCATGTGGTCGGGCTCGTTCCAGGCGCGCGACAGGTATTCGGAAACGCGGTACATCACGGCGCCGGCCGGCCCGAGCGGCATCAGGAACCAGAAGAATACGCCGAATACATTGCGATGGGTCGTGATCAAGGCTTTCTCGACCGCGATGCGGGTGATCTCGGCGCCATCCATGCCGACCGTATCCAGCCTCGTCCATTCGGCCAGGAGTGTACGCGCGCGCGCCTCGTCGCCCGAGTTGAGCGCAAGCTGGATCGACGTGAAATAGTGGCTATAGTGGCGAAAACCCAGGGTCAGGTAGACGATCAGGACATTCCAGGCAAAGGCCAGGAACACGAGGTTATAGCGCATGAAGAACCAGTAGACGAGCCAGGTCGGCAGCATCAGGGCAATCATCATCAGGATCCAGCCCATGCGTCCATTCTTTTGTTCGCCGGCATTGAACCAGGTCTCGATACGGATGGCGAGCGACTTGATGCCGCCATAGACCTGGTTATCGGCGCGCAGCGGCTTCAGCTGCTCGATGAGCAGCGCGCACAGGATGGAAAAGAATGTCATTCAGGAACCCTTTTTTGTTTTGGCAATACGACTGCCCCGCTACGATAGCGGAGAAGCCTGCCAGAATCAAATCCAGACCTGTAATAAAGGATTACGCACGCAGGAAATGGAAGAGGTTGCGCAGCATGGCGGCAGTCGCGCCCCAGATGAAATATTGCTCGTAAGGCATTGTATAAAAGGCGCGCTTGCCTGCGCCCTGTGGCAAGTCGATGATGCGGCGCTGGTGGTTCAGGCCATCCATCAGGAAGGCCAGGGGTACCTCGAAGGCCTCGGCCACCTCGCCCGGGTCGGGTGTCAATTCGAACGGCGGCTGCACCAGGGCCACGACCGGGGTTACACGGTAATCGCTGACGGTGGCGTAGTCGGGCAGCACGCCGATGATCTCGACATGGCGGCGATGCAGGCCGATTTCTTCCTCGGTCTCGCGCAGCGCGGTCTCGATCGGCGACGAGTCGAGCTCCTCAGTACGGCCGCCCGGAAAACTGACCTGGCCGGCATGGCTGGACAGATGGTCGGTGCGCAAGGTCAGCAGCACGGTTACGCCCTCGGGACGGGCGACCAGCGGCACCAGCACGGCGGCGCGGCGCAGCACGGCTGCAGCCAGGCCCCGCCGTTCATCCGATGCCTCGGCCTCCCATGGCAGCGTCTGTCCAAAGCGCGCGCGCAGCGCGGCGGGAACGAGGCGCGCCGGTGCGATCGGCGCTTCGCCCGCCAGGCTGGCGACAGGCAACTGGGTGGGGTCGAATACGAGCTTGGCCAACATGAATCCTTTGCAAACAATGCCGCCGGAATTAAAAAAGGCATCCTTGCGGATGCCTTTTCCAGAGCACGAGTGCGATTACTCGGCTGCAGCGACGGTCTTGACGCGACGCTGTGGCAGTTTTTCTTTGATACGCGCCGATTTGCCCGAACGCTCACGCAGGTAGTACAGCTTCGCACGGCGGACGTCACCACGGCGCTTCACCTCGATCGAAGCGATCAGCGGCGAGTACAGCTGGAACGTACGCTCGACGCCTTCGCCGGACGAGATCTTGCGAACGATGAAGTTCGAGTTCAGGCCACGGTTACGACGCGAAATCACGACGCCTTCGTATGCCTGGGCGCGCTTGCGGTTGCCTTCGACGACGTTGACGCTGACGACCACGGTGTCGCCAGGTGCGAAATCAGGGATCGCGCGGCCGAGGCGCGCGATTTCTTCTTGCTCGAGTTGTTGAATCAGATTCATTTTTATGACTCCAAAAACCATCTTGCTGGCACTACCTTCGCCCAGTAGAGGATGGGGTTGAACCACGGGCAACGCGCCCGCGGTTGCATGCGCGATCCTGCTGCGCATATTCCTACTCGGCAGGTTTGACCAAACCTGCCAAAAATTGTTCGTCCTTCTTGCTCAGCTGGCCGGCGGCGCGCGCCTTGTCCAGCAGGTCGGGCCGTTTGGTCGCGGTCGCTTCCAGCATGCGCTGGCGGCGCCACTTGACGATCTCGGCATGGTTGCCGCCCATCAGGACCGGCGGCACCGGGACATCTTCATACACTTCGGGCCGCGTGTAATGCGGCGAATCGAGCAGGCCGTTGACAAAGCTGTCTTCGACCGCCGAGGCATCGTCGCCGAGCACGCCGGGAATCAGGCGCACCACCGCATCCATCAAGGCCATGGCCGGCAATTCACCGCCCGACAGCACGAAGTCGCCGAGAGAAATTTCCTCATCAACACAGCGGTCCAGCAAGCGCTGGTCCACCGCTTCGTAGCGGCCGCACAGGATCACGAGACCGGGTTCGTCCTTCAGCGCCATCGCGCGTTCGTGGCTCAATGGCTTGCCTTGCGGCGACATGAACACGACACGCGGGCTCGGCAGGCCGAGGTCGATTTGTCTTTGCTTCGCAGCAATGATCGTCGCTTCGAGCGGCTTGGCCAGCATCACCAT
Organism: Telluria sp. RT2P19; assembly: GCF_059685725.1. Classification (NCBI taxonomy): domain Bacteria; kingdom Pseudomonadati; phylum Pseudomonadota; class Betaproteobacteria; order Burkholderiales; family Oxalobacteraceae; genus Telluria; species Telluria sp. RT2P19. Next base: position 300,924 of record NZ_JCASIL010000001.1, on the reverse strand, counting down.
CCCGGGACCACCGCCATACGGCCGATCATCCACGGTGCGGTGCCGGTCCTGGGTGAAATCACGCGGATTCCAGATCGTCAGGCCCCAGCGCTGCTGCTCGAAGGCGCGCCGGGTAACACCCGACTGCGTCAATGCGGCGAACATTTCAGGGAACAAGCTCACGACGTCAAACTGCATCGCGCTGTGCTCCTTCAGTTCGCTCCGGCTTGGAGAGACTCAAAAATCGAGGCCCCAATCCAGGGTAATCAGTTGTTGCTCGAGGCTGACGGTCTTGACGAACTGGTCCACGAACGGCACGAGGCGCTCGGGCGCCTTTTCCAGCGCCGTATCGGCGACGGGCGTGATGCGCAAAATGGATTGCGCGCCGTTGTGCATCATGTCGGTCACCTTGCCCAGGGCTTCGCCCTGCAGGTTGACCACATCCAGGCCGATCAGGTCGGACCAGTAATACTCGCCCTCTTCGAGCGCTGGAAACTCGCTGCGCGCGACCTGCACCGTTGCGCCCTTGAGCGCCTCGGCCGCATCGCGGTCACGCATGCCGACCAGGGTGGCGACGACATCGCCACCGTGCAGCTTTGCACTCCGTACGGTGACGGCGTGCAGGGTCGGCTTGTCGAGCCACCAGGTTTTCACGCTCAGCAGCGCATCGGCCTCGGGCGAATGCGGGGAGACACGGATGCCGCCCACAATGCCATATGCACCGGAAATATAACCGACCGGAGTCAGGTCATCGGGGACTTGCACCCCGCCCGCTACTGCTGAATCGTTCACTGCAGCTTGCTGCCTGGATTAAGCAGCCGGCTTTTGCTGGGCGACCAGGCGAGCGACGGTTGGCGACAGTTGTGCGCCAACGCCTTGCCAGTGAGCCAGACGGTCAGCAGCGATACGCAGGCCGACTTCGGCGCCCGAAGCCATCGGGTTGTAGAAACCGATGCGCTCGATGAAACGACCATCGCGACGGTTGCGCGAATCGGTTGCAACGATATTGAAGAACGGACGCTTTTTAGCGCCACCACGAGCCAAACGAATAACGACCATAATATTTCCGAAAAAGTTGTTCTGGACGGAGAAAGTCGACGATTATAGCGCGCGACACCGAACAGCAGCAAGCGTTAATGACAACAGGGCGCGCAGTCCCAGCGCAGTCCCCGAACAATCAAGCATTATCGCTGATTTTTCGCCACACCGCCACCGGCCATTCCGCCATTTCGGCAGCCGGTCGCCCAACACGTGCCATTCCTGCAAATATGGACGATACTTGCTGTCATTAAACTTTGAACAGTACCCATGGCCGCTCCGCACAAGAACAAGACCGTCGCCACCCTGCTCGCGCTGCTGCTCGGCGGCCTCGGGGCACACCGCTTTTATGTGAAGAGCGGCGCCGACCGGCTCGGGCTGCTGCACCTGTGCGCGCTGCCCATCACCGGCATCCTGTACGGCGCGGTCAAGCCGCACCCCTTCTATGTGGTGTTGCCGCTCCTGGTGTCGTTCATCGCCGGCTTCATCGAAGCACTGGTGATCGGTCTCACGCCGGATGAGAAATGGGATGAGAAATACAATCAGGGCAGCGGCCGGCAATCGCAGTCGAACTGGATCTTGCCGGTGCTGCTGGTGATCACGATGCTGACCGGCGCCATCGTCCTGATCGGAACGATGGCGCGGCTGTTCGACCTGTTGTTTACAGGTGGCGCCTACGGCTAGAACTGCTCCACGTCCAGGGCCAGGACGCCTGCGGCGCCTTCGACGATGGCCGTACGCAGGCCCGGCGCCTGCGACAGGATGTGGTCCGCGAAGAAACGCGCAGTAGCGATCTTGGCGCGATAGAAGGCGGCGTCGCCCTCGCCCGTCGCCAGCTTCTTCTGCGCGACCAAGGCCGCGCGCGCCATTTGCCAGCCGCCCAGCACGATGCCGGCCAGCTTCAGGTAAGTGACGCTGCCGGCGAACACGGCGCGCACGTCCGACCTGGCATTGGCCACCACGTAGTCGACCACCTGCTCCAGCGCTGCGCTACCCTCTTGCAGGCGGCGCGCGATCGCGCCAAAGTCTTCACCCTGCATCTCGCCCAACTGCGCCTCGGCCTCGCGCACCTGCGCGATCAGCGCCTTGGCGACCGCGCCGCCATCGCGCACGGTCTTGCGGCCGACCAGGTCGTTCGCCTGGATCGCGGTCGTGCCTTCGTAGATCGTGAGGATCTTCGCGTCGCGGTAGTGCTGGGCGGCGCCGGTTTCCTCGATGAAACCCATGCCGCCATGCACCTGCACGCCGTCGCGGGCGACGTTTTCGCTCATCTCGGTCGACCACCCCTTGATCACCGGGACCAGGTATTCATACACGGCCAGGTTGGCCTGGCGCGTCGCCTCGTCCGGATGGTGATGGGCCAGGTCCGAGATCCCCGCGCCCACGTAGGCCAGCGCGCGCGCCGCCTCGGTCTGGGCGCGCATCGACATCAGCATGCGGCGCACATCCGGGTGGTTGATGATCGCCACCGGTCCCGGCGAACCGGATACTTCGCGCGACTGCACGCGCTCCCTGGCGAACGCCACGGCCTGCTGGTAAGCATGTTCGGCCAGGCCGACGCCCTGCATGCCGACGCCGAAGCGGGCCGCATTCATCATGATGAACATGTATTCCAGGCCGCGGTTCTCTTCGCCCACCAGGGTGCCGATCGCGCCGCCGTGGTCGCCGAACTGCAGCACCGCGGTCGGGCTGGCCTTGATGCCCAGCTTGTGCTCGATCGAGACGCAGTGCACGTCGTTGCGCGCGCCGAGCGAACCGTCGTCGTTGATCATGAACTTGGGCACGATGAACAGCGAGATACCTTTCACGCCCGGCGGCGCATCAGGCGTACGCGCCAGCACCAGATGGACGATGTTCTCGGCCATGTCGTGCTCACCATAGGTGATGTAGATCTTGGTGCCGAAGATCTTGTAGCGACCATCGCCCTGCGGCTCGGCGCGGGTGCGCACCGCGGCCAGGTCGGAACCGGCCTGCGGCTCGGTCAGGTTCATGGTGCCGGTCCACTGGCCCGAGACCAGCGGCTCGAGGAAGCGCGCCTTCTGTTCGTCAGAGCCTGCCGTGAGCAGCGCCTCGATGGCGCCATCGGACAGCAGCGCGACCAGCGCGAACGCCAGGTTCGCCCCGTGCAGCATTTCCATGCACGGCGTTGCCACCAGCTTGGGCAAGCCCTGGCCGCCAAAGTCTTGCGGGTGCTGCACGCCCTGCCAGCCGGCGTCGGCGTAGGCGCGGAAGGCTTCCTTGAAGCCTTTGGTGGTCGTGACTTCGCCGTCTTTCCAGAAGCTGGGCTCCTTGTCGCCGGCATGGTTCAGCGGGGCGATGACTTCGCCGCAGAATTTTGCGCTTTCTTCGAGCACCGCGGCCACGGTATCCGGGGTCGCGTCTTCGCAACCGGGCAGCGCATTGATCTCGGCCAGATTGGCCAGCTCGTTGAGCACGAACTGCATGTCTTTCAGCGGGGCGTTATAGCTCACCTGTGTCTCCTGTTTTTTCATGCAAAAAAAACGCCGTTCCTGCGCAGGCGGGAACGGCGTGTGCGGCTGCGTCGGCGCGTCATCCAGGGATGCGCGCCGCCCGATCAGCCCAGTTCCTTGACCAGTTCCGGCACGACCTCGAACAGGTCTCCCACCAGGCCGTAGTCGGCGACCGAGAAGATCGGCGCTTCCGGATCCTTGTTGATGGCGACGATGGTCTTCGAGTCCTTCATGCCGGCCAAGTGCTGGATCGCGCCCGAGATGCCCACGGCGATATACAGGGTCGGGGCGACGATCTTGCCGGTCTGACCGACCTGCCAGTCGTTCGGCACGAAGCCGGCGTCGACCGCGGCGCGCGAAGCGCCCATGGCGGCGCCCAGCTTGTCGGCCAGCGGCTCCAGGATCTTGAAGTTGTCGGCCGAGCCGATGCCGCGGCCACCCGAGACGATCACCTTGGCGGCGGTCAGCTCCGGACGGTCCGACTTGGCCAGTTCGCGGCCCACGAAGGTCGAGGTGCCCGAGTCGGCCACCGCGGTGACGTTCTCGATGGCGGCCGAACCGCCGCCGGCGGCCGAGTCGAAGGCGGTGCCGCGCACGGTGATGACTTTCACCTTGTCGCTCGATTGCACGGTGGCGATCGCGTTACCGGCGTAGATCGGACGCTCGAAGGTGTCGGGCGAATCGACCTTGGTGATCTCGGAGATCTGCGCCACGTCCAGCTTGGCGGCCACGCGCGGCAGGATGTTCTTGCCGTAGGCGGTGGCCGGGGCCAGGATGTGCGAGTACTCGCCGGCGATGGCCAGGATCTGCTCGGCCACGTTCTCGGCCAGGCCGTCGGCGAAGTGCGGCGCGTCGGCGACCAGCACCTTGGCTACGCCGGCGATCTGCGCGGCGGCTTCGGCGGCGGCGCCGCAGTTCGAGCCCGCGACCAGGATGTGCACGTCGCCGCCACACTGCGCGGCTGCGGTCACGGTGTGGTGGGTAGCGCCCTTCAGGGAGCCGTTGTCGTGTTCAGCAATGACTAATGCGACCATATTGATTCCTATGTATTAAGTGACGACAGACGGCTTAGATGACTTTGGCTTCAGTGCGCAGCTTCTGCACCAGGGTCGCCACGTCCGGCACCTTGACGCCGGCCGAGCGCTTGGCCGGCTCGACGACCTTCAGGGTCTTCAGGCGCGGCGCGACGTCGACGCCGAGCTCTTCGGGCTTGACGGTCTCGAGCGGCTTCTTCTTCGCCTTCATGATGTTCGGCAGCGTCACGTAGCGTGGTTCGTTCAGGCGCAGGTCGGTGGTGATGATGGCGGGAAGCGTCAAAGCGACCGTTTCCAGGCCGCCGTCGACTTCGCGCGTCACGGTCACCTTGCCGTCTTCCAGCACGACTTTCGAGGCGAAGGTGGCTTGTGGCCAGCCCAGCAGTGCAGCCAGCATCTGGCCGGTCTGGTTCGAGTCGTCGTCGATTGCCTGCTTGCCCAGGATGATCAGCTGCGGCTGTTCCTTGTCGGCCAGCGCCTTGACGATCTTGGCCACGGCCAGCGGCTCGGTGTCGCCGGCGGTTTCCACCAGGATGCCGCGGTCGGCGCCGATCGCCATGCCGGTACGCAGGGTTTCCTGGCACTGGGCCACGCCCACCGACACTGCCACCACTTCGGTGACCTTGCCGCCTTCTTTCAGGCGGGTCGCCTCTTCCAGCGCGATCTCGTCGAACGGGTTCATCGACATCTTGACGTTGGCGACATCGACGCCGCTGTTGTCGGACTTGACGCGAACCTTGACGTTGTAGTCGACCACGCGTTTGACGGGTACCAGGACTTTCATGGGGTGCCTTTAAAAATGGGATGGATCGAAATAAGTGGCCTAGATTATATGAGAAATCGGCGCTCCGGGCCAAATTAAAGCACGATCGTGCGATTTTTTCTAGAAGAAATCACCTAAACTGCGCAGGGTCCGTGGTTTCAAGGGGAGCGGACGGGACTGGACGCCCCGTCCGGAACGACGCTCGCGGCTGCAACAACGGCTGCAGCCAATCGCATTATTTGCGGCGCATCAAGAAAGTGAATTCGCCGTTCTCGTGGGTATGGGCCAGGAGGGCGTTGCCGGTCTGCTTGGCAAAAGCCTGAAAGTCGCGCACCGAGCCGGTGTCGGTGGCAACGATGCGCAGCACCTGGCCAGTCTCCATCTCGGCGAGCGCCTTCTTGGCTTTGAGGATAGGTAACGGACAATTCAGTCCACGCGCATCCAGGTCTCTCTGGAATTCCATAGTGTCGATATCTAAGGTGATGTCGCTCATCGCTTGCCTGCCTTCAATAAACTGGCCTTGAGGTCGGCCAACTGAATCTCATACTACTCCAATTTGCGCAGTATGACGCACCGCACCAAAATAGTCACACATTGTTGCAAGACCGCAACCCAGTGTGAAATGCTTGACTGATCAATATCGATTGTGGTCTGGATACTCATCAAAAGGCACTATCGCGGTGCGCCATCCCTGCAAGATGCGGTCCGAAATGGCGCACGCAATAGACGAAACGACCATCTGCACACACGCTTACCCAGGCAGCCTACGCTTGCGGCAAGGCCTCGGCCCCTCGCGCCGGGAGAAGAGTGCGGACTCACTTTGGAGGTCGGCACACGCCGCGCAGACGTGGCGCTGCCATGAAAAAGGCGCTGTTCGCGTTAGTTATGCGAACCTTTCCCATTCGCGCCGGTCTCAGCCACTGTCGAGTTAACTCATCAGGTGGCAATGATGCAAGGCTTGGTCTTCGAAGAAGTATTTGCCGCGCTGACCTCGCTGCACCTGCATACCGACGAGGTGGCCAGGTTGCGCGCCTGGATCGCGGCGATCGTCCACCCTGGCGCGTGCCTGCACTTCGTCGCCCAGGCGGCGGCCACCCCATGCTGTCCGCATTGCCAATGTCCGCGTGTCCATCGCTGCGGTGCGGCCAGCGGCCTGCAGCGCTGGCGCTGCCTGGCTTGCCGGCGCAGCTTCAGCGCGCTGACGAACACGCCGCTGGCGCGCCTGCGCAAGAAAGCCGCCTGGCTACCGTACCTGCAATGCGTGCTCGATTCGCGCACGGTCCGCGCAGCAGCCGAGCTCGTCGGCGTGCACCGCAGCACCAGTTTCCGCTGGCGCCACCGTTTCGTGCCGGGGGCCGCGTGCAAGCGTCCCGCCCGCCTTGAAGGCATGGTCGAGGCGGACGAAACGTTTATGCTCGAATCGCAGAAGGGTTCGCGCCACCTGACGCGTCCCGCGCGGCGGCGCGGCGGCGTGGCGACGCGGCGCGGCATCAGCCGCGAGCACGAGTGCCTGCTCGTCGCACGCGACCGGGGCCGGCGGACACTGGACTTTCATACTGGTCGCGGGCCGGTCAGCGCCGTGAAGCTCATCGCCTGCCTGCGGCCGGTGCTGGCGCCGGGCGCAGTGTTGATCAGCGATTCGGCGGCCGCTTACCGGGTCTTTGCCGCCGACGCCGGTATCGCGCACGAGGCGGTCAACCTGCGCGCCGGGATCAAGGCGCGCGGCGCGATCCACCTCAATAACGTCAATGGCTGGCATGCCCGCTTCAAGACCTGGATCAAGCGTTTCAATGGCGTCGCCAGTCGCTACCTGGTGAACTATTCAGGCTGGCAGCGCTTCCTGGATGACGGCGCTTTGCGTACGCCAGCGCAATTGCTGGTCGCAATCATCCAGTGCGCAACGTGCCGTCGGAAAGAAACGAATTAACGCGCACAGCGCCATGAAAAAGGGCGGCATTCCGATCGACCGGAACGCCGCCCTTCTGTGTCAGCGCCGGCAGCTACGCGGCTGCCGGCGCACGTCTTCGATCAGGCGCGCTCGCCGACCCAGCCAGCCACGCCTGCCAGCGCCGCCGGCAGGCCCGACGGATCGGTACCGCCCGCTTGCGCCATGTCCGGACGGCCACCGCCCTTGCCGCCCACCTGCTGGGCGACGAAATTCACCAGCTCGCCGGCCTTGACTTTGCCGGTGGCATCCTTGGTCACGCCCGCGATCAGGCTGACCTTGCCGTCCGCCACGCTGGCCAGCACGATGGCGGCTGTCTGCAGCTTGTCCTTGAGCTTGTCCATCGCTTCGCGCAGGGTGGCGACGTCGGCGCCTTCCATCGTCGCCGCCAGCACCTTGATGCCGTTGACGTCGACCGCCTTGCTCAGCAGCTCGTCACCCTGCCCTGCGGCCAGCTTCGACTTGAGTGCGGCGACTTCCTTCTCCAGCACTTTCACTTGATCCTGGACCTGGGCGATGCGGGTGGTCAGCTCGTCCGGGCTGGTCTTGAGCGCGCCGGCCGCTTCGATCAGCTTGCGGTTGATCGACTGCACCAGCGTCAGCGCCCCCTCGCCCGTCACCGCTTCCACGCGGCGGATGCCGGCGGCGACGCCGCCTTCCGACACGATCTTGAACAGGCCGATGTCGCCGGTACGGGTCACGTGGACGCCGCCGCACAGCTCTTTCGAGGTGCCGATGTCGAGCACGCGCACGGTGTCGCCATATTTTTCGCCGAACAGCGCCATCGCGCCATGCTTGACGGCGTCGTCGAACGACATGTGGTGCGACTGGGTCGGGTGGTTTTCGAGGATCTCGCGGTTGACGATGGCTTCGACCTGCGCGATCTCGTCAGCGGTGAGCGCTTGCGGATGGCTGAAGTCGAAACGGGTCTTGTCCGGGTCGACCAGCGAGCCCTTTTGTTGCACGTGGCTTCCCAGCACTTCGCGCAAGGCCTTGTGCATCAGGTGGGTGGCCGAGTGGTTACGGATGGTGCGGCCGCGCTTGACGGTATCGACTTGCGCGTCGACGGTGTCGCCCAGCTTCAGGCTGCCTTCGCGCAGCACGCCGTGGTGGCCGAACACGTCGGCCTGGATCTTGAGCGTGTCTTCGACCTCGAACCGCACGCCGGCAGTGCCGATGACGCCCTGGTCGCCGACCTGGCCGCCCGATTCGGCGTAGAACGGCGTGGTGTCGAGCACCACGATGCCGGCCTGGCCGGCCTTGAGTTCCTCGACTTTCACGCCGTCGGCGTACAGCGCCAGCACGTGGGTGTTGTGGGCCAGCGCGTCGTAGCCGACGAACTTGGTCTTCTCGCCCGCATACTCGACGTTGGCGGCCATCTTGAACTTGCCGGCGGCGCGCGCGGTCTTCTTCTGCTGTTCCATGGCGGCGGCGAAGCCTGCCTCGTCGAGCGTCACGTTGCGCTCGCGGCAGATGTCGGCGGTCAGGTCGAGCGGGAAGCCGTAGGTGTCGTACAGGGTGAAGGCGGTGCCGCCATCCAGGTTGCTGGGATCCTTGGCCAATTGGGCTTCCAGGATCTTCATGCCGTTTTCAAGGGTCTCGCCGAAACGTTCTTCTTCGGCCTTCAGCACCGACGCCACGCGGTCTTTCACGTTGCGCAGTTCGGGATAGGCTTCGCCCATCTCGAGGTCGAGGTCGGCCACCAGCTTGTGGAAGAACGGCTTGGTCTGGCCCAGCTTGTGGCCATGACGCAGCGCGCGGCGGATGATGCGGCGCAGGACGTAGCCATGGCCTTCGCTGCTCGGGATGATGCCGTCGACGATCATGAACGAGGCCGAGCGGATGTGGTCGGCGATGACCTTGAGCGAGTTGTTGCCCAGGTCGTCGATGCCGGTCTCGCGCGCGGCGGCGCGGATCAGACTCTGGAACAGGTCGATCTCGTAGTTGCTGTGCACGTGCTGCAGCACGGCGGCCAGGCGCTCCATGCCCATGCCGGTGTCGATCGACGGCTTCGGCAGCGGGGTCATATTGCCCGACTCGTCGCGGTTGAACTGCATGAACACCAGGTTCCAGATCTCGATGAAGCGGTCGCCGTCTTCTTCGCTCGATCCCGGTGGACCGCCCCAGATGTCGGCGCCATGGTCATAGAAGATCTCGGTGCACGGGCCGCAGGGCCCGGTATCGGCCATCTGCCAGAAGTTGTCCGAGGCGTAGCGCGCGCCCTTGTTGTCGCCGATGCGGATGATGCGCTCTTTCGGCACGCCGATCTCGTTGGCCCAGATATCGTAGGCTTCGTCGTCCTCGAAATAGACGGTGACGGTCAGCTTGTCGGCCGGCAGGCCGTAGACCTTCGTGAGCAGTTCCCAGGCGTACTGGATCGCGTCGCGCTTGAAGTAGTCGCCGAAGCTGAAGTTGCCCAGCATTTCAAAGAAGGTGTGGTGGCGCGCGGTATAGCCGACGTTCTCCAGGTCGTTATGCTTGCCGCCGGCACGCACGCAGCGCTGGACCGAGGTCGCGCGCGAATACGGGCGGCTGTCCAGGCCCAGGAACACATCCTTGAACTGCACCATCCCGCTATTCGTCAACAGCATGGTCGGGTCATTGCCCGGCACCAGCGGGCTGGAACGCACGATGGAATGGCCTTTGGATTCAAAGAACTTCAGGAACTTTTCGCGAATGTCTGAGGATTTCATGTCTGTTGGAGGGCGCAATGGGGCAGCTTGCCATATAAAGAATCGATTATAGCCTAGCCGCCGCCGTCAATATCGGTCCCGCTGATATTGACAACCTTGCCTGCAACAGTGGATCAGCGCAGCAGGTCGAGCCCCGCCCGCGGCCCGGGCTCGACCGGCGCCAGCATGGTCGACGCGGCCTGGCGCAGGATGCGCGCACGCAGTTGCCCGCTCGCCTCGTCGCCAGGGGCATGCGAACGGGCCTGCAATGGCCCCGCGACGAGGCCCAGCCAGTGACGCAGGGCGGCCTGGGCGCCTTCGGCGTGCCGGGAAAACGGGATGATGGTGGTCGAGGGTGCCATGCTTGCTGCCGCATCAAGGAGATCGTGAATACTTAACGTCCCCTTCCCCACTGTTCTTGAGCCCGTCTGGAAAATATATTGCTGAGGCGAAAGTCCCTCAGGCGAAATCCGGCCCGATCAAGTCGATACGGTCGGTGCAAAAAGCATCGACGCCCCACTCCAGCAAGGTGCGCGCGCGGCCCGGATCGTTGACGGTGTAGCAGAACAGGCCGAAGCCGGCCGCCTTGACCGCCTGCGCGGCCTCCTGGCCCAGGTGCCGGTGATTGGTGTGGATGGCGACCGCGTCCAGCGCGCGTGCCCGCGCCTCCCAGTCATGCGCCAGGCTGGACATCAGGCAGGCGCGCGCCAGGCCGGGGGCCGCCTGGCGCGCCCCCGCCAGCGCAGCCTCGCTGAACGACGACAGCAGCGGCGTCGGCTCGCCGGCGGCCAGTTCGGCGGCAAACAGGTCGGCGGCGAGCCGCGCCACGACCGTGCCGGTGTCGCGCTCGAAGCCCGGAGCAGGCTTGATCTCGATATTCATCCAGACGCCGTGCGCCTTGCACAAGCGGGCATATTCCAGGAACAGCGGCACCGGCTCGCCGGTGAAGGCCGGGCCGAACCAGCCGCCGGCATCCATCGCCGCCAGCTCTTGCGCGTCGTGCTCGAACACGCTGCCGCTGCCCTTCACGGTGCGGCCCAGGCCGGGATCGTGCATCAGCACCGGCACGCCGTCACGCGCCAGCATGACGTCGAACTCGACCGCGCGAAAGCCGGCCTGCATCCCGCGGCGCAGGCCGGCATAGGTATTTTCGGGCGCCAGGGTGCCGCCGCCGCGGTGGGCGAGGACACGGGGGTAAGGCCACATGCGCTTCCTTTCGGGTTGATTCAGGCCGGCACGCCGAAGCGCCATGCCAGCCAGGCGAAGGCGCCCAGGTTGAGCGCCACCGTCAGCTGGAACTTGCGCTGGAACGATTGTTTGCTGGTCTTGTGGCGCAACCACTGTTGCGCCAACAGCGCCCCCGGCCAGCCGCCGACCAGGCCCAGCACGAGCAAGGTCGACTCGGGCGTGCGCCAGCTGCTCGCGCGCGCGGCCGACTTGTCGATGGCGTAGGCGACGAAGCAGGTCAGGCTCGTCGTCAGGTAGGCGGCGCCGACCAGCTGGGACAAATCCCACGCGAGGCTGGCGAACAGGTAGACGATGGAAAACAGGGCGAGCGGCAGGTAGGGCATGGTGACAGCTTAACTTTCCAGCACCGCAAATGTCCATACGGCTAGCGAACAATGCGGATTGTCGGATAGTTAAGCCTTCGGTTCGTCACCGAACAGAGCCCGGCACCGCATCGGCCTACGCTGGTCTTTTACCGGCCTCACGCAGGAGATGATATGGCTTTTGATCTAGGAAACTTATTACAGCAATACCTGGGCGGCGCGGGCTCGGGCGCCAACAATGGCAAGGCGGCCGATGACTTCGACCAGGTGGCGCAGAACGCGCCCCGCGCCAGCATCGCCCAGGGCATCGCCAGCGCCTTGCGCTCGGACCAGACGCCGCCCTTCCCCCAGATGGTCAGCCAGCTGTTCGGCCAGGGAAATCCCGACCAGCGCGCCGGCATGCTCAACAGCCTCTTGGGCGGCGCCGGCGGCGGCCTGCTCGGGTCGGTCGCGGGCGGCGCGCTGGGCAAGATCTTCGGCGGCAACGCGCCAGCGACAGTGACGCCGGAACAGGCGGCGCAAGTCTCGCCTGAGCAAGTGCAAGAACTGGCTGAGAAAGCGCAGCAACAGAATCCCGGCATCGTCGACCGTATGGGCGACTTCTATGCCGAACACCCGACGCTGATCAAGGCGGCCGGCGGCGCCGCGCTGGCGGTCGCACTCGGCTATATGGCAAACAATATCCGTAAGCAATCACCAGAAAAGGAGGGTCCCGTGGGTATCCTGAGCAATATTTTCCACAAAATTTTCCCAGGCAAGAAGGATGCGGCGCCAGCCGCGACGACGGCAGCGGCGCCGGCAGCGCCAGGCGCTGCGCCGGCCCAGCCGCAAGCCGCGCCGGCGGCGGCACCGGCCGCCGCTCCTGCCGCACCGGCTGCCGCCGCCCCGGCTGCCGCGCCCATGCAGCAAGTCGACGTCGAGCAAGTCTTGAACGAGATGCAGAAGTCGTCGGGCCAGCAGCTCAACTGGCGCACCTCGATCGTCGACCTGCTCAAGCTGCTCGGCCTGGACAGCAGCCTGCAGTCGCGCAAGGAACTGGCAGCCGAGCTGAACTACACGGGCGACACGGGCGACTCCGCCAAGATGAATATCTGGCTGCATCGCCAGGTGATGAACAAGCTGGCCGCGAACGGCGGCAAGGTGCCTGCCGACCTGCGCGACTGAGGTCGTCGGAACGCGCCGGGCCTGTCCCGGCGCGCCTTGCCGCACCAGCGCCAGCACCATCCACTCCACATTGCCCACCGCATCGACGGTGGGTTTGGCGCTGGCGGCGCAGCCGCTCATGCCTGCCGCGAGTCTGCCGCAGACGCTGCTCGCAGCCCGTGTACGGCGGCGTGGCGCCGACGAACCCGGGTGCCGGGATCATGGGCCTGACGGCTGGCGGGCGTGCGCAGACACGTCGGCATGCCAGCACTCCATGAAACAGTCTGCCTAGTCTTCGAGCGTGGTATTGGCCGGCGTGCCGCAGGCAAAACAGAACCGCGCGAACGCGTTCTTGCGCGTCGCGCACTGGCCGCAGCGCTTGAACAGGCCAATGCCGCAATGCGGACAGAAATCGCTCTTGCCATCCTTGAGGTCGATCGCGCGCTCGCAGCCCGGGCACACACCCTTCGCCAGGCGGGCCTGGACGACGTCGTAGCGCATGCCCTGGCGCCGCTCGGCGTCGGGTAGCGTCTCGGCCTGCTTCTGCCGCGTCAGGTAGCCCTGCAGCCAGACGATGGCATGGCGTCCCGCGACGACGGTCAGGATGATGCCGACGATATACCTGACATAGCCGCCATAGCTCGGCAGGTAGGGGACCAGCTCGAAGAAGAAAGTGAACAGGGCAAAGATGATGAAGCCCCAGGCGAACGGCCAGTCGGGGGTCCTGCGCTTGTGCCGGAACAGCCAGGCGGCGCCCAGCAACAGCGGCAGGGTCAGCGCCAGGCGATAGAGAAAGACGCGCAGCTCGCGCGCGTCGGCCTCGTCGGCGAAGGCCTGCTGGGCCGGCTCTTCCAGCGCGCGCCACAGCAGGCTGGCGCGTTCAAAGGCCTGGGTCGCGTCCAGCATCGTCTGCTGTTCGCCCTCCACCGCCGCCAGGGCGGCACGTTCAGCGCGCTCCAGGGCCTCCAGGCCCTGGGTACGCTTGATCAATTCCGGGTCTTGCTCGGGCCGCGCCGTCGCTTGCCGCGTCGCGAGCCAGTCGTCGAAGGTCGAGCGCGCCGAGCGCGTATTCGACTGCGCCACCGTATGCTTCTGGCCGGCCTGGTCCAGGCGCGCGCGCGCGGCGTCGATGCGCGCTTGCTGCGCCGCCATCTCGGTGCGCAGCTTGGCCACCTGCGCCGGGTTCATGAACTGCTCGACCGGCAGCGGTTCTTCGACGCTGCGCAGGTTCTGCACGATCAAGCCGCCGAGTCCGATCAGGAAGCCGGCGAAGATCAGGGCGACGAGCCACAGCGCGCGCTGCATCCACTGTTCGGTCAGGCGCAAGCCTTTGTTCATGCGGCACTCCTCGGCGATGGACAAGCCCGCAGCTTGCCATCGTCGGGAGCCCCCGGCTACTGGTTTTATCAGAGACCCGGATTGCGCTACTGCAAGTATCGCGCAGCAATACCGTACCCCGTCCCCTCAGAAGTAGGACAGGCCCAGCGCCTTCTTGACTTCATCGGTCGTCGCCGCCGCCACTTCCCGCGCCTTCAGCGTGCCTTCCTGCAGCATCTTCATGACCTGGGCCGGGTCCTTGGCGAACTCTTCACGGCGGGCGCGGATCGGCGCCAGCAGCTCTTGCAGGATGCCCTCCAGGCGCTTCTTCACGATGCTGTCGCCCAGGCCACCGCGCTGGTAGTGCGCCTTCATTTCGGCCAGGCCTTCCTTGTCGGTATCGAAGGCGTCGAGGTAGGTGAACGCGACGTTGCCCTCGATATGGCCCGGATCCGACACCTTCAGGTGCAGCGGGTCGGTGTAGACGTTCCTGACCGCGGCGCGGATCTCGTCGGCGCTGGCGCCCAGGTTGATGGTATTGCCGAGCGACTTGCTCATCTTGGCCTTGCCGTCGATGCCCGGCAGGCGGCCCACTTCCGGCACGAAGGCCCTGGCCTCCACCAGCACGTCGCGGCCGACGATGCGGTTGAAGCGGCGCACGATCTCGTTGCACTGCTCGATCATCGGGATCTGGTCCTCGCCCACCGGCACCACGCCGGCCTTGAAGGCGGTGATGTCGGCGGCCTGGCTGGCCGGATAGGTCAGGAAGCCGGCCGGGATGTCGCGCTCGAAGCCGCGCAGGACGATTTCGGCCTTCACGGTCGGATTGCGCTCGAGACGTGCGACGGTCACCAGGTTCAGGTAATAGAAGGTCAGTTCGGTCAATTCCGGAATCTGCGACTGGATGAAGACGGTGGTCTTGGTCGGGTCGATCCCTACGGCAAGGTAATCGAGCGCCACTTCCACCACGTTCCGGTGTACCTTACCCAGGTCATCCATATTGTCGGTCAGCGCCTGCGAGTCCGCGAGCATGACGAATTGACGGTATTCGTGCTGGTAGCGCACGCGGTCGCGCAGGCTGCCCACGAAGTGGCCGAGATGCAGCGGGCCGGTCGGACGATCGCCAGTCAGGATGATCTGGTTTGCAGGAGAAGTGTTTTGTGGCTGGGTCATCGAGGTTCCTTGGTAGATGCCTCGATCGTCCAGCGTCAAAGAAAGAACGCCACCCGAATCGAGGCGGCGTTAGCTGAAATGCACATCATTTCCGGGGCCGCGCGCTAGGAGCGGCGCCACCAGGCAAGAATTGGATGTGCTTTCGGAAAGTTCATGGACCGCATGGTTGCAGGTTGACGGCGCGCTGTCAACCGCTACCCGCTCCATGACTCGGCAGGCAGGGATCTCCCATCACAGTGCGATAGTCGGTAGCGACTGCCTGTCGAGACTTTGTTGTCATAAAATTAAGGAAAAGAACAATCATGAACAAGAGCACGAACAGCCCAGCACACCCCCTCGAACTCTGGGGCGGCCTCGAATGTACGGTCAACCGCGTGCAGGACACGTATTTCAGCCAGCTGGACCGCAACGGCCACAGCGGCCGCGCCTGCGACATCGGGCGCTTCGCCGCGCTCGGCATCCGCGCCATCCGCTACCCCATCCTGTGGGAACGCACCGCGCCCGACGGCATCGGACAAGCCGACTGGGGCTGGCCGGACGAACGCCTGGCCGCCCTGCGCGACGCCGGCGTCACCCCGATCGCCGGCCTGATCCACCACGGCAGCGGCCCGCGCCACACGAGCCTTGTCGATCCGGGTTTTGCGCAAGAACTGGCCGACTATGCCGGCGCGGTCGCCGCGCGCTATCCCTGGCTCGAGTTCTACACCCCGGTCAACGAGATCTGCACCACCGCGCGCTTCGCCGGCCTGTACGGCGTCTGGTATCCGCACGGCCGCGACGACCGCACCTTCATCGACGCCCTGCTCAACCAGTGCCGCGCCACCGTGCTGTCGATGCGCGCCATCCGCGCCGTCAACCCGAACGCCAAGCTGGTGCAGACCGACGACCTCGGCAAGACCTACAGCACCCCCGAACTGGGCCATGTGGCCGAGTTCTACAACGAGCGCCGCTGGCTCGGCTGGGATCTGCTGTGCGGCATGGTCGGCCCCGGGCACAAGCTGTGGAACTACCTCCTGAAAACCGGCGTCAAGGTCGAGGACATCCTGTGGTTCCGCGAGAACCCTTGCCCGCCCGACCTCATCGGCGTCAATTATTACGTCACCAGCGAGCGCTGGCTCGACCACCGTCCTGACCGCTATCCGCCGCACCATCGCGGCGTGGCCGACGGCATTCCCTGCGCCGACATCGAAGCCTCGCGCGTGCTGGCCACGCCGACGCCGGGGATCGCGCCGCTGCTGTCCGAGATCTGGGAGCGCTACGGCATCCCGCTGGCGATCACCGAAGCCCATATCGACGCCAACCGCGAAGACCAGATGCGCTGGCTGCTGGAGATCTGGGAAGCGGCCCAGCAAGCGCGCGACAACGGCGTCGACGTGCGCGCGGTCACGGTCTGGGCCCTGCTCGGCTCCTTCGACTGGAACAGCCTGGTCACGCTCGACCGCGGCTATTACGAGCCGGGCCCGCTCGACGTGCGCTCGCCGCTGCCGCGCCCGACCGCGCTGGCGCAAATGATGCGCGAATTATCCAGCGGCGCGCCGCTGTCGCACCCGGTATTGCGCGCGCAGGGCTGGTGGCGCCGGCCGGGCCGCTTCCTGTGCCAGCAGCCGGTGGCCACGCCCGACGCCCTGACCTCGATCGCGGCCGACGGCCACCGCCTGGTGGGCACCGACGCGGCGCCGATCCTGATCCTGGGCGCGACCGGCACTCTGGGCCAGGCGTTTGCCCGCATCTGCGACAAACGCAACCTGGCCTACCGTCTGCTGTCGCGCCAGGACATGGACATCGCCGACGCCGACTCGGTCGAGCGCGCACTGGCGCGGCACAAGCCGTGGGCGGTGGTCAATACCTGCGGCTATGTGCGGGTGGACGATGCCGAGCACGAGATGGAGCGCTGCCAGCGCGAGAACACCCACGGCGCGGCCATCCTGGCCGCCGCCTGCGCGCGCCACGGCGTTCACCTGACCACCTTCTCGAGCGACCTGGTATTCGACGGCCGCAACGAGCGCCCCTATGTCGAATCCGACGCGCCCAATCCGCTGAATGTCTACGGCCGCAGCAAGCTCGAGGCCGAGCGCGCGGTGCTGGACTATCATCCGGGCGCGCTGGTGGTGCGCACCAGCGCCTTCTTCGGACCGTGGGACCAGCACAACTTCGTGACCCATGCCCTCGATGCGCTGGAGCGTGGCGACCCGTTCGTGGCCGCCAGCGACCTGACCATTTCGCCGACCTACGTCCCCGACCTGGTGCACGCCTGCCTGGATCTGGCGGTCGACCGCGAGGCCGGCATCTGGCACCTGGCCAACCAGGGCGAGCTGAGCTGGGCCGACCTGGCGCGCCGCGCGGCCGGGCTGGCCGGCGTCGACGCATCGACGCTGGAGGCGAAACCGGCCGCCGAATTCGGCTTCACCGCGGCGCGCCCGGCGTATTCGACGCTGCACAGCGAGCGCGGCGCGCTGCTGCCGGCACTGGACGATGCGCTGCGGCGTTATGTCGAGCTGCGCAATGCTGAGAAAGCAGAGCGTTGCGCGCTGCAGGCGGAGGCTGAAGGGCGGCAGACGGTGGCA
Organism: Telluria sp. RT2P19; assembly: GCF_059685725.1. Lineage (NCBI taxonomy): Bacteria > Pseudomonadati > Pseudomonadota > Betaproteobacteria > Burkholderiales > Oxalobacteraceae > Telluria > Telluria sp. RT2P19. The sequence continues at coordinate 283,275 of NZ_JCASIL010000001.1, read as the reverse complement.
AGAGGCGATAGCCAGCTTGAGGCCGATGCGGTTGCGACAGCGCACTCAGGAACCTGATTCCTGCATCACAGATGGCGCCGCCGGTGCCATCTGTGGGCCGCAACAGGCATTTCTCACCACGGTCCGGGTCCCGTTTACGCTCGACAACCCATGGGCTTGACCCGCCGTCAGTGTCCCGTTCGCCAACCTGCCAGACTGGCTGCTCCTTTCCTTGGCTTGCAATGGCAACTGCGAACGTCAGGCTCCCATCGGGCGCAGGTCCGAACATGGGATCGAGAACGAGCCCACGTGCTTGAATGCCTTGCAATTTCGGGATGAGTGCCCATCCAGCGCTCAGTTGCTCCTGCATCTCGACGCAACTCTTGCGTATGTCGGTGCGGTCTATCCTGAGACCCTCAGCCACTATAATCGGCGCTTCCTGATCGCACACACGAAGAACGAGACATGACGCCCCCCAGCTCCCTCACCTCTGCGCTGCCGAAAGCCCTCGGCCACATCCGCGTGCTCGACCTGTCACGCGTGCTGGCCGGCCCCTGGTGCTCGCAGAACCTGGCCGACCTCGGCGCTGACGTGATCAAGATCGAACGCCCCGGCGCCGGCGACGACACCCGCGCCTGGGGTCCGCCGTATGCCAGGGATGCGCAGGGCAAGGACACGCTGGAAGCGGCGTACTACCTGTCGGCCAATCGCGGCAAGCGCTCGCTCACGGTGGATATCGCCAGCAACGAGGGCCAGGCACTGCTGCGCGAGCTGGTCATTCACTGCGACGTCGTGCTCGAGAACTTCAAGGTCGGCCACCTCAAGCGCTACGGCCTCGATTACGACTCGCTCAGGGCGATCAAGCCCGACCTGGTCTACTGCTCGATTACCGGCTTTGGCCAGGACGGTCCGTACGCCCACCGTGCCGGCTACGACTTCCTGATCCAGGGCATGGGCGGCCTGATGTCGGTGACTGGCGAGCGCGACGACCTGCCGGGCGGCGGGCCGCAAAAGGCGGGCGTCGCGCTGACCGATCTCATGACCGGCATGTATGCGACGGTCGCCGTGCTGGCCGCCCTCACCCACCGCGACCGCACCGGTGAAGGACAGCACATCGACATGGCCCTGCTCGACACCCAGGTGGCGATGCTGGCCAATGTCGGCAGCAATTATCTCAACAGCGGCAAGCCCCCCCGGCGCTGGGGCAATGCGCACGCCAACATCGTGCCGTACCAGACTTTCGCCTGCGCCGACGGCCACATCATCGTCGCCACCGGCAACGACGGCCAATACCAGAAGTTCGTCGAGGCCGGCGGCCAGCCGCAACTGGGCAGCGATCCGCGCTTTGCCACCAATCCGCTGCGCGTGCAGAACCGCGAGCTGCTGGTGCCGCTGCTGGCGGACATGGTCAGGCAGAAATCGCGCGACGAATGGATCGCCCTGCTGGAAGAAAAAGGCGTGCCCTGCGGGCCGATCAACGACGTCGGCGAGGTGTTCGCCAACGAGCAGGTCGTGGCGCGCGCCATGGCGATCGACTTGCCGCATCCGAGCGCCGGCCGCGTGACACTGGTGCGCAATCCGATCCGGATGTCGGCCACGCCGGCGACGAGCGCGATGGCCCCGCCCCTGCTGGGCCAGCACACGAGCGAAGTATTACGTGAAGTGCTGGGCAGGAGCGAGGATGAGATCGCGGCCTTGCGCGACCGGGGTATCGTCTAAGGAGTTAGTGCAGCTGGTGCTTCAGGTTCGACAGCTCGTCGTGCACCCGCACGATGACCGACTGGACTTGGGGTGAAGGTTTGGTCGAGGTGCAGACGCGCTTGGCCTCGTCGCCCATCGCTTCCAGATCGTCGATGCACTGGATCATGTCCGACTGGTCATTCGACTGCATCACGCTCTGCGCGCGGTCCGTCTCGTGCGCGATTTTCTGGATGCAGTCACGGATTTCTTCCGGGATGCTCTGGTCGTTGCGGCAGACTTCTTCGGCCTGGTTCACGACTTGCTGGACATGGCTGAAGCGTTGCTGGATTTCGGCGGTTTGCAGCATGATTTCCTCCTGAAGATGATGTGGAAAAACCACTGGAGCCCTCCAGCTTAGGACGGATTAGTGGTTTATCAAGCAGCTTCGTACTTGGCCGACGGGGCAATGCCGGTGCATTCCGTTCGGCATTCCAACCGTCTTGCCTTTTCTTCCGACGCATACATGCCGATCTCAGCCCGCTGAAAATATTTTTTCCGCAAGCTGCATCCATTCATGCACCTGGCGCGTAGTACAAGCGCCAACATTGCAGCCGCCCCGGCCGCGATGCGCCTGAACGAATTCAAACAAGCAATTCAGACCAAAGGACACATCATGACCAAGCCACGATTCACCAAGCTCGTCCTCGTTTCCTCGATCGCCCTGGCCCTGGCCGCCTGCGGCAGCAGCAATGACGACGATGACGCGACGCCGCCGACCACCACCCCACCGCCGCCGCCAGCGGCCACTGTCGGCGACGTGGTCGCCCTGACCGCGAGCAACCGCCTGGTCTCGTTCGACCGCGCCACGCCGGGCACCATCCGCACCAATGTCCTCGTGACCGGCCTGCAGAGCGGCGAGAACCTGGTCGGCATCGACGTGCGTCCGGTCGACGGCATGCTGTACGGCGTCGGCTCGACCGGCCGCCTGTACACGCTGGACGCCGCCACCGGCGCCGCCACCAACAAATCGCGCCTCGCCGCCGATGCCGCCGACACGACCGAACCGTTCACCGCACTGGCCGGCGCCAGCTTCGGCGTCGACTTCAACCCGGTGGCCGACCGCCTGCGCATCGTCAGCAATACCGGCCAGAGCCTGCGCATCAACGTCGATACCGGCGCCACCACCACCGACGGCAGCATCAACGGCGGCGCGGCCAATACCGCGATCTCGGCCTCGGCCTACACCAACTCGTTCGCCGGCACCGGCGCGACCACGCTGTACGGCATCGACAGCGCCAACTCGACGCTGTACACCCAGAACCCGCCCAACAACGGCACCCTGGCCATGCCGGTCCCGCTGGGCGTCACCATCGGCGCCACGAACGGCTTCGACATCGATGCGCGCACCAATATGGGGTATATGGTCGCCACCGTCGGCGGCGCGCGCAACCTGTATGGCGTGAACCTGGCCGCCGCCAGCGCCCCGGCCACCCTGCTCGGCGCGCTTGGCGTCACCGAGGACATCCGCGGCATCGCGCTGCGCGGCGCCGCGGCGCCGGTGGTGCTGGGACTGTCGGACAATAACCGCCTGATGGGCTTCAAGGTCGGCTCGCCGAACACGGTCGACACCAACGTCACCATCACCGGCCTGGCCGGCGGCGAAACGCTGGTCGGCATCGACGTGCGGCCGAAGGACGGCATGCTGTACGGCTTGAGCTCGACCGGTCGCCTGGTCACGATCGATCCGGCCACCGGCGCGGCCACCATCAAGGCCACGCTCGGCGCCGACGCCGCCGACACCACCATGCCGTACACGGCCATGCAGGGCACGGCGTTCGCGGTCGACTTCAACCCGGTCGCGGACCGCCTGCGCGTGATCAGCGACAGCGGCCAGAACCTGCGCATCAACGTCGATACCGGCGCCACCACCACCGACGGCAATCTCAACCGCGCCGGCGTGGCCCCGAGCGTGACCGCCGCGGCCTATACCAACAGCGTCCCGAACGCGGCGTCGACCCAGCTGTTCGACGTCGACGGCGCAAGCTCGGTGCTGGCACTGCAAAATCCGCCGAACGACGGCACGCTGGTGAATGTGGGCCCGCTGGGCGTGACGGTCGCGGGCGATGGCGGCATGGATATCGGCGGCGGCGCGAACGGCCTGGTGCTGGCGGCGCTGCGCACCACGGCCGGCGGCCCGAGCTCGCTGTACCGGGTCGATCCGGCGACCGGTGCGGCAACCCTCGTCAATGGCGCGGCGACGCCGGCGACTTCGGTGATCGGCAGCGGCACGCCGGGCGTGCGCGATATCGCGATCTGGCTGCGCTGATAGGGATCCGAAGGCGGCATGCGGGCCGCCTTCGGCAATTCCTATATCCTGACCGCGCGCCCGATGTAGAGAATGGGCCCGGTCGGACGGCCGATCGGTGAACCGGCGGCCGGTTCCAGTGTGATTTCAAACAGCTGGTTCGGCACCACCTTCGGCAGGTTGGCCAGCTTGACGTCGACCGCCTGGCCCGGCTTGACCAGGCCCAGCGAGACCGGACCTTTCCAGTCGTCGGCCTTGGTCCACAATTGCAGCGCGCGGTCATCCGGCACCTCGGTCCTGACCAGCGGTTCGAGGCGCAGCGTCTCGTCATCCACCAGCTCCAGCACCCAGCCCGGCCCCGCGTTCTGCGGCGCGGCCAGCACCACCATATAGCGCGGCTGCGCGACCTCTTGCAGGCGCACGCCGACCACCACCGCCATGATCGCGGCGGCCGCGAAGCCGCCGGCGGCCAGGCCGCGCCACAGGCCCAGGCGTTGCCACCAGCCGAAACCGGCGGCGCGTGCGGGGGCCGAAACCGGGCCCAGGCTGCGTTCGATGCGCGGCCATAGGGCGTTCGACGGCGCCACCGGCTCGACCAGCGAGGTCAATGGCAGCAGCCGCTCCTCCCAATCGGCGACGGCCGCGCGCAGCGTGGCGTCGTTCGGCAGCGCGGCATCGACTTCACGGCGCCGTTCGGGAGGCAAGGTGCCCAGCACGTATTCGCCGGCCAATTCATGGGGATCGTGGACCGGGTTCATACCATGCACTCCCGCAGCGCGCTCATGCCGCGCTTGATCCAGGCCTTGACGGTCCCCAGCGGGGAGTGCAGGCGCTCGGCGATCTCGCTGTGCGAGAAGCCATCGACATACGCATGCAGGATGCTGTTGCGCTTGGCGACATCGAGCCGGTTCAGGCAGTCGTGCAGGCGGCCCATGTCCTGGCGCAGTTCGAAGGCGTCCTGCATGCCGGGATCGTAGGACTGGCCGCCGAGGGCGTCGAAGGCCTCTTCGTCGACGTTGACTTCGCGCGCGCCGTCGCGCACCGCGTCCAGCGCCGCATGGCGCACCACTGTGTACATCCAGCCGCGGCCCGTACCGCGCATGGCGTCGAAGCTGGCGGCGCGGGTCCAGATGCTCATGAAGGCGTCGTGCAGCACGTCCTCGGCCGCCTGGCGCTCGCGCACGATGCGCAGCGCCACGCCCAGCAGGCGCGGGCTCTCCCGGTCATACAGGCGGCGCAGGGCCTGGCGGTCGCCCCGCGCGCAGGCGGCGAGGTGCGCTTCGTAATCGAAGTGGTCGGGTGCAGTGGTCACGGTGGGCGGTTCAATGGTTGATCGTCCGGGACCTGCGGGCTCCCGATGAGCGGCAATTATAGTTGGGCGCGTGAAAGAGGCTTGCACGCTTGCCGGTCGGCGCACGTCAGCGCGCGTCGTCGCCCTGGCGGTCGAGCGCCTGGCCCACGCTGACCGCCAGTTCGGCCAGCTGGAAGGGTTTGCGCAGCACGACGTCGCTGCCGAGCACTTGCTCGATCGCCTTCATGTCGGCATAGCCGGTAGCGATGATCATCGGCAGGCCGGGGAACATCGCGCGCGTGCGCTGCATCAGCTCGGCGCCGGTCATGCCCGGCATAAGGTAGTCGGTGATGAGCAGGTCGGGCCGCTCGGCGTGCAGTGCGCGCAGGCCGGCTTCGCCGTCAGGCGCCTGGCGCACCGTGTGGCCCAGGGCTTCGAGCGAAGACACCATCGACTCGCGCACGAAATCGTCGTCCTCGACGATCAGGATGCGCGCCGCCTGGCGCAAGGCGGGCATGCGCGCCGGCGGCGCCGGCTCGGCATCGTCGATCCCGTCCGCCGTGCGCAGCCAGATCTCCACCGTGGTGCCGACGCCCGGCTCGCTCATGATGCGCGCGCCGCCGCCGGACTGCTGCGCCATGCCGTACACCTGGCTCAATCCCAGGCCCGTGCCCTTGACGCCCTTGGTGGTGAAGAAGGGCTCGAATACCTTGGCCACCAGCTCCGGCGCCATGCCTTCGCCGCTGTCGGTCACGGCGATCCGCACGTAGTCGCCCGGCGGCAGGAAGTCGGGCGGCGGGGCGCCGCAGGCCGCGACGAACACCAGTTCGCCGCCGTCCTGCATTGCATCGCGCGCGTTGATGGCCAGGTTCAGCAGCGCCATCTCCATCTGGCTGGCGTCGGCCAGCACCGGCGGACAGTCGCCTTCGACCTCGAAGCGCAGCCGGATGCGCGAGCCGAGCGAGGTGGCGACCAGTTCGCGCACGCCGTCGAACAGGGAAGCGATATGGGTCTCCCGCAGGTCGAGGCTCTGGTTGCGGGCGAAGGCCAGCAACTGGCGGGTCAGCTTGCCGCCGCGCTGGCAAGCCTTGCGCGCGATCTCGGCGCGGCCCTTGGCCACCTCGTCCTTCGACATCAGCAGGATCAGGTCCATGCTGCCCTGGACCACGTTGAGCAGGTTGTTGAAGTCGTGCGCGATGCCGCCGGTCAGGCGCCCCACCGCTTCCATCTTCTGGTACTGCGCCATCGCTTGCTGCACCCGCTCGCGCTCGATGATCTCGTTCATCAGGCGGTCATTGGCCTGGGCCAGCGCGCGGGTGCGTTCCTCGATGCGCGATTCCAGCGTCTCGTTCAGGGCCACTAGCTCCTGGCGGCTTTGATGCAGGCTGGCGGCCGTACGCTCGCGGTCGGCCAGCACATCGCGCGCCTGGTACTGGCGGCGGCGCGTGCGCAGCGCCGACAAGGTCGCGCTGCGCAGGGTCTGCACATTGAGCGGACGCTCGAGCAGGATGACGTTGCCGAAGTCGCCCAGGCGCTCGCGCGCCGCCCCCGGCTGCAGTCCGGTCGCCTTGCCCAGCAGGACGATGAAGGGAAAATCGGACCACGGTTCCTGGCGCTCGAGCCACCTGCGCAGGGCCGACGCGTCGACCCCGTGCAGCGCCTCCTCGGCCACGATGGCCGCGCCCGCGCCCTGCGCGATGGCGGCGCCGAGGGCCGCAAAATCGCCGACCAGCTCGCAATCCATGCCGTCGCGCCGCAACACCGAGGCCATGACCTCGGCATCGCGCCCGCGCGGCGCGAACACCAGGATGCGCTCCTCGTGCGGATTATTCCGGTGCATGCGGCGCCTGGGCCATCATCGGCGTCGCCCCGCGGTACGTCGGGATGCCCGTCAGTACCCCCTCGAAACCCTGCAGCGGCGCGCCCACGCGCACCCCGCCGTCGCCCAGCTGCATCTCATGGATGGTGGAGGCATGCTGGGTGGTGCGGCTCTTGATGACGCTGATGGCGCGCCGCACCGTTCCGGCCGCTTCGAAGAAGCGCAGCAGCACCGTGCTGTCGCTCAGGTAACTGAGGTCGACATCGGTGCGACCTTCGGCCGTCAGGCCGTGCTGGCCCAGGATCATCACCGTGGTCGCGCCCTGCTGGTTCAGGTAGGACAAGAGCTCGTGCATCTGCAGGGTCAGGAACTGCTCGCCCGGCATCGCCTGCAGGTAGGCGTTCAGGCTGTCGATCACCATGAACAGGGTGCCGTCGTCGACCGCGTCGCGCAGCGCCTGCGCGAATTCGCCCGGCGACAGCTCGGCCGGGTCGAAATGGTGGATCGCCAGCTGGCCGTTGGCCAGGTAGGGCCGCAAGTCGAGCCCGAGCTGCTCGTTGCGGGTGAAGAAGGTGCCCAGGCCCTCGTCGAACAGGTAATAGGCGGCCTTCTGGCCCCGCTCCAGGGCCGACAACAGGCAGCGGGTCGACAGCGTGGTCTTGCCGACGCCGGACGGGCCGACGAACAGGGTATTGGTGCCGCGCACCAGGCCGCCGCCCAGCAGGGCGTCGAAACCTTCCGAGCCGCTCGAGTCGATGTGCGCCACGAAATCGCGCACGTGCTCGGCCGCGACCAGGCGCGGATACATCGTGATGCCGCCGGTGTCGAGCGTGTAGTCGTGGTAACCGCCGCGAAAGCGGATGCCGCGCATCTTGAGGATGCTCACCCGGCGCCGTTCCTTGCCATATTCGCGGGCGATCTGCTCGAGCGTGATCACCCCGTGGGCGATGCTGTGCAGGTGCTGGTCTGACTGGCTGGTTTTGTCGTCAAGCAACAGCACCGTGCACGCTCGCGCTGAAAAAAACTGCTTGAGCGCCAGTATCTGGCGCCGGTAGCGCAGCGCATTCTGGGCCAGCAGGCGCACTTCCGACAAGCTGTCGAACACCACCCGCACCGGGCGCAATGCGTCGACCCGGTCCATGACCTTGCGCGTGGTCTCGCCCAGTTCGACCTCGGACGGGTGGAATACCGATTGCTGGGCGTCGGGGTCGAGATCGGCGTCGCCCGCCAGCTCGTAGATCACCAGCGGCCCCAGGTCCCAGCCATGGCTGCGCGCGACCGCGGTCAGCTCGTCGGTGGTCTCGGACAGGGTGATGTACAGGCCACTCTCGCCGCGGGCCACGCCGTCGAGCAGGAACTGCAGGCCGAGCGTGGTCTTGCCGGCGCCGGGGGAACCTTCGACCAGGTAGACGCGCTGCGGCGTCAGCCCGCCGCCAAGGATGTCGTCCAGGCCGCCAATACCGGTGGAAAGACGTTGTGCAGTCGTATCGTTCATGAAAACAGCCCATCGAGGATGGCCGCTTCTTACGCTCCCGGTAGCAGGATGCAGGACGACCGGAGAAAAGAGTCGCGCATCGCGCAACGGATATTGGGTGATTATATATCTTCATTACACTAGGTCAATGAACGGTCGACCGCCAATCGTGCTACACTACAGGCATTGCGGCATCGGTCGATTGTCCGCGCTGCGCAGCGCTGGCTCGGCGTACACGAAGATTGCCCTTGGTAATTAGCGACCAGTCCCCATATGGTGTTCATGCGGACGACCTTGCGCCCACGGCGCAGCCCCATGGCGACACCTTGCCGATGACAAGGGCCGCACCGAACGAAGTACCCGCGAACGCAGTACCTGCCAGTCATCGAACAAGAAGCCTGCCATGCGCGGGCTTTGTCATTCCCGGCAAAGCGCCTGCGCTGCGCCGCCACGTTCACCCGACATCGCCCGCTTGTGCGGGCCGCATTACCCGCCTGCCCGTGCGCCATCGCGCCAGGCCGGCCCGATAATCGTATTCACACTAACAGGAGCCCATCATGGCAAAAGAAGAACTCATCGAAATGAATGGCGTCGTCGCTGAGGTGCTGCCCGATTCGCGTTACCGCGTCGATTGCGAAAACGGCCACAAGCTGATTGCCTACACTTCCGGCAAGATGCGCAAGAATCACATCCGCATCATCGCCGGCGACCAGGTCAGCCTGGAACTGTCGCCGTACGACCTGTCCAAGGGCCGTATCACCTTCCGCCACCTGGGCAAGTCCGCCGGTACGGGACGCCCTCCGGTAAACCGCGCGGCGCGCCGCTGATCGGCGCCAGTCCATCGGAACCCAACGCCACGCCCAGCGTGGCGTTGTCATTTTTGGGCGCACACTTTTCGGCCCAGTTTGGCAGATCGGTTTCGAGGCGGGTTATCATCCCGGGACGGGTGGATGCGCTCCGGCACATCCGCACTCGACAGTAGACGATGCAAGAAGGTGTTGTGAGATGCAAATGCGGCAACGACGCAGCGATGAAACTACCGCGAACGCCGTGGCGCGTGGCCTGAACATCCTGGCCGTGCGCGATGCCACCCAGGCGCGGCGCTATATGGAATACAAGGGCGTGCCCTCGTCGGTGATCGAGCGCGTCCTGCGGCGGCCGGACGCGTGCCGCCGGCTCACGCCCGCGCAGGCGGTGTCCGAGGCGATCGTGCCGCTGCCGCGCAATGGCCGACAGTTGAATTGAACCGCGCCGCTCAGCCCGGCGTGACGGGAACCGGGGCCAGCCTGCGCAGGCGCAGCGCGATCAGCATGCCGATCCCCAGGACCGCTCCGAGCAGCGCCACCACCCCGGACCAGCGCCAGAGCTCGTACACATGGCCGGTGAACCACCCCACCACGCTCGAGCCAAGATAATAAAAGAACAAGTAGATACCCGAGGCCAGCGCCTGCGGCGGCCGCGCGCGCCGTCCGACCCAGCTGCTGGCCACCGAATGGGCGGCGAAGAAGCCGAAGGTGGCCAGCCCCACGCCGAGCACCACCGCCACCACCGAATCGAACAGGGTCACCAGCAGTCCCGCGATCATCACCCCCATCACCAGCCACAGCACGTTGCGGCGGCCCAGGCGGTCGGCCAGCTTGCCGGCCCACATCGAGCTGAAAATGCCCAGCAGGTAGAGCAGCGACAGCAGCCCGACCGCGCTCTGGCGCAGGCCGAACGGCGGCGCCAGCAGGCGGTAGCCGATGTAGTTGTACAGGCTGACGAAAGCGCCCATCAGCAGGAAAGGCAACGCGAACAGCCACGGCAGGCCGGGGTCGCGCAGGTGGATGCGCAGGCCGTCGATGAAGCCGGGCCCGCGCGCCGGCAGCGCGCCGCCATGGCGTGACGGCGGCAGGCTGCGCGAGAATTCCCAGGCGGCGTACAGCCCGGCGGCGCCGAGCAGCCCGACCGCGAGCCGCCAGGACGCGAAGTCGCTGATGAAGGCCGAGATCACCCGCCCGCTCATGCCGCCGAAGGCGCTGCCGCTGATGTACATGCCCATCGACAGGCCGAGCGAGGTCGGCTCGATCTCGTCGCTCAGGTAAGCCATCGCCACCGCCGGCAAGCCGCCCAGCATCAGGCCCATCAGGCCACGGATGGCGACCAATTGCGTGTAGTCCGCGGCGCAGGCGCAGACCAGGGTCAGCAGCGCGCCGCTGTACATCGAGGCCACCATGACCGTCTTGCGGCCGAAGCGTTCGGCCACGCTCGACGAACCCAGCAGCGCCAGCGCCAGCGTGGCGGTGGACACCGAGAGCACCAGGCTGCTCTGGGCCGGCGACAACTGGAAGTCATGGCCCAGCAGCGGCATCAGCGGCTGCACGCAGTACAGCAGGGCGAAGATGGAAAAGCCCCCGAACGCCATCGCGCGGTTGATGCGCCGGAAGGCCGCGCTGCCGGCAGTGACGCGTGCGCCCGGGGTGGTCATGCCGAGATAATCAAGGGTATTCCGGATCCAGTTCCGAACCGGCGTAGTTTTCCAGCTCGGTCATCAGCTGGGCGATCGTGGCCTTGGTACCGAACTGCTCCAGCACCGTGCAGTGCTTGCGGTAGATGTCGATGCGCTCGGCGATCACCGGCTGGTGGACCGGGGGGATGCGCGCCATCAACTCGGCCCAGCCCTGCTCGAAGTCCGGCTGGTGCTTGCGCACCGCCTTCACGAGGCGCTCGAATTCGCGCTGGCCGGTGCGCGCCGTGATGCGCGCGCCGCCTTCCACCGCGAAAATGATGGCCATCGCGATCACGCCTTCCGAATTCAGGTCGGGATCCTTGACCGGGCCTTCGTAGTGGTTCTTGCGCAGCCATTCGGCGGCCTTGACGATCGCCTGCACCTGCCGGCGCTGCTGGACCTGCCCCAGGAATCGCTCGTAACCCGACCACGATTCGCCCGGGTCGGCGGTGCAGATGTCGACGAACAGCTCCTTCAGGCGCCGCTGGGCGTACACCGGGTCGTTGTCGTACTCGCTCACCAGGCTGTCCTCGGGCAGCGCGGCCAGTTCGCGGATCATGCGGAAACCCGTCTGGAAGGCATGTTCGGCGCCCTCCGCGACCAGGATGTCGAGCGCGTCCAGGTCGCCTTCATCTTCGCTCTGGATCAGGTGCTCGAGGCCCAGCGACACGCCGCCGACGGTCAAGAGCAGCGCGCGCTGTATGCCCTCGGCGGTGCGGTCGTTGGTGAACTTCTCGGCCACCATGGCAGTGATCCCGGACAGCTCGTCGGCCAGGATCGCCGCTTCGTCCGGCGTGGCTTCGCCCGGCAGCAGCCTGATCGCGCGCACCAGGCGCGGCGGTTGTTCGATGACGATGGCTGGCAGCATGGATCTGGCGGCTCCCGTCACGAGAAGATGTCCGTGCCCAAGCTGCGGCGCGGGCTACGACGCGGCATGCTGCGCACCGACGGCACCTGCTTCCTCAGGCGCAGCAGCAGGTCGCGGGTCGAGCGCTGCATGAATTCGGACTCTTCGTCCGGATCGTCGGGCAGCTCGATCTCGGCCATCTCGGCGCTGTGGCGAAATTCGGGGAACAGCTCCAGCAGCGAACGCTCCCAGCCATCCTCGGTGGCCTTGGCCAGGTCGACCGCCAGCGGCACGATGTCGCTGTCGGCGCTGGTCTGGCCGCTGACGTAGCGGCCCTTGGACAGGATCTCGCCCGCCACTTCGAGGATCTCTTTCGGCGCCAGCGACCACAGGATGGCGAACACGGTCGCGCCATGGTCGGTGGCCGACGCGGCCTCGAGCAGCTCGTTGCGGCGGTCCTCGTCGTCCTGGGCGTAGACCACGCCATGCACGTGGTTGAACAGGTTCTCGGCGATGCGCTCCGGATCGTCCTCGATCAGGTTGTCGGGCCAGGTGGCGGCGATGAAGGCCAGGCTGTCGGCCCAGGCCTTGGGCGGCACCAGCATGGTCGCCAGCGAGGTCTTGGCGCCGTCGAAGCCCGACAGGTGCAGCGCGGTGACCTGCGGCGGCAGCTCGGTCAGCACCTGCGCCACGGCGTAGTCGCCATGCTCGTCGGCGGCCTTCGAGAACACCTCTTCGGCGTGCTCCAGCGAGCCGGCCAGCACCAGTTCACCGACCTGGCTGACCAGGGCCGGCAGGTTGGACGCATTCTTGTCCACGGTGTCATCGCTCATCGCGCTCTCCTTCGTCGAACAACTGGGTGAAGTCGTCGGTGGCGGCGGTATCGTCGTCGTCGTCGTCGCCGTCGTCGTTGCGGCCGAGCTGCTCGAGCGACTGGTCTTCGTCATCCCAGCGGTTCTGGTTCTTGAACAGGAAGGCGGTGATGATGGCCTGGCGCGCCAGCTCCGGGTAGTTGGCGGTCATGCCTTCGTACATGGCGCGGCCGTCGTCGCCCGAGCACTCGGCCATCGCGAACACGCGCGCCGGATCGCCGTCGGCGTAGTCGGCCGCCTCGCGCATCAGGCCCTTCGGGTCCAGGAAGCGGATCTTGTCGACCAGGGCGAAGGCCATCATGTTGACGTCGTCGATGCCGCCGCCGTCGGCGTATTCGGCCACCAGTGCATTGACCATCATGTCGTAGTTCTTGCGGTTGGGCGGGTCGCCCAAGGTGCCCTCGATCTGGCCCTCCAGTTCACGCGACTGGAAAGAGAATTCGGGATGTACGTTCTTCATGTTCTATCCTGTTGATGGGCGTGGCGGCCTCGCCGCGCCCTGTGCATTCGTGTGCAGCGCCGGACACCGCCGGCGGCCGTCAGTGCGCCGGCAGGTTCACGCCATTGAGCGCGAACAGCGAGCGCCACAGCTCGAAAGCCTCGGCCTCGGCGTCCAGCACGATGCGGTGGTTGACGCTCTGGTTGTATTCCTCGCGCCTGGTGCGGTCCGAGAGGATCTCGTAGGCCTTGGTGACAGCCTTGAAGCGCGCTTCCGCGCCCGGCGCCTGGTTGCGGTCCGGATGGTAGCGCATGGCCAGCGAACGGTAGACCTTCTTGATCTCGTCGTCGCTGGCATTCGGCGCGACGCCGAGAATCGCATATAAATTTTCCAACAGAAACTCCCCGGCCACTGCCTCGGAAACGGTAAAAACAGGATTATCCTATAGAAAACGCAATACGTGGCGCGGGGGCCGCTATCCATCCCGCAGTACGGGCAACCTCAGGGACCTTCGGGTACGGTAAAATGCTCGCCAACTTACCCTTCCAGAACTATTTCATGAGCAACGACAAGAACACCCCGGCGCCGGGCAATGCACCGTCGTCGAATTTTATCCGTGCGATCGTCGAATCCGACCTGGCCGCCGGCACCCACCAGCGCGACGGCCTGCCGCCGGTCATCACCCGCTTCCCGCCGGAGCCGAACGGCTACCTGCACATCGGCCACGCGAAGTCCATCTGCCTGAACTTCGGCCTGGCGCGCGACTACGCCGGCCTGTGCCACCTGCGCTTCGACGACACCAACCCGGAGAAGGAAGACCAGGAATACGTCGACACCATCATGGACAGCGTCAAGTGGCTCGGCTTCTCGTGGGAGCGCGAAGGCCAGGAACACCTGTACTACGCCAGCGACTACTTCGAGCAGCTGTACAGGATGGCCGAATACCTCATCGGGAAGGGCTACGCCTACGTCGACAGCCAGAGCGCCGAAGACATGGCGAGAAACCGGGGCAACTTCGGCACGCCGGGCACCAACTCGCCGTTTCGCGACCGTCCGGTGGAAGAATCGCTGCAGCTGTTCCGCGACATGCGCGCCGGCAAATACAAGGACGGCGAGCACATCCTGCGCGCCAAGATGAGCGAGGATGCGATGGCGTCGCCGGTCATGACCAACCGCGACCCGGCCCTGTACCGCATCCGCCATGCGCACCACCACCGCACGGGCGACGCCTGGTGCATCTACCCGATGTACGACTACACGCACCCGATCTCGGATGCGATCGAGAACATCACCCATTCGCTGTGCACGCTGGAGTTCCAGGACCACCGTCCGTTCTACGACTGGCTGGTCGCGACCCTGGCCGAAGGCGGTTTCTTCAGGAAGCCGGTGCCGCGCCAGTATGAATTCGCGCGCCTGAACCTGACCTATGTCGTCACTTCCAAGCGCAAGCTGCGTGCGCTGGTCGACGACGGCACCGTGACCGGCTGGGACGACCCGCGCATGCCGACCATCGTCGGCCTGCGCCGGCGCGGCTACACACCGGAATCGATCCAGCTGTTCTGCGAGCGCATCGGCGTCTCGAAGGCCGACGGCTGGATCGACATGGGCACGCTCGAAGGCGCCCTGCGCGACGACCTGGACCCGAAGGCGCCGCGCGCCATCGCCGTGCTGCGTCCTCTGAAACTGATCGTGGATAACTTCCCCGAAGGCGAATCGGTCGAATGCTCGTCACCGGTCCACCCGCACCACCCGGAACTGGGCAAGCGCACCTTCCCGTTCACGCGCGAACTGTGGATCGAGCAGGAAGACTTCATGGAAACCCCGACCAAGGGTTACTTCCGGTTCACCCCGCCGGTGGGCGACCAGCCGGGCAGCCGCGTGCGCCTGAAATACGGCTATGTGGTCGAGTGCACCGGCTACGACAAGGATGCCGACGGCAAGGTGACTGCGGTTCACGTGAAGTACTTCGAGGATTCGAAGTCGGGCACGCCGGGCGCCGATAACTACAAGGTCAAGGGCAATATCACCTGGGTCAGCGCAGCAGGCGCGCTCGAAGCCGAGGTGCGCTTGTACGACCGCCTGTTCCTCGATCCGCAGCCGGATGCGGGCGGCAAGGATTTCAAGTCGGTGCTCAATCCGGATGCGCTCGAGACCATCACCGCCTACCTGGAACCGGGCCTGAAGGACGCCGTGGCCGACCAGCGCTTCCAGTTCGAACGTCACGGTTATTTCGTGGCCGACCGGGTCGATACGCAGCCGGGCAAACCGGTGTTCAATCGCGTGACCACCTTGAAGGATAGCTGGGGCAAATAAGCTTCGCGTCGTCACCTTCTCGGGAAATCCCGCCCTGGCGTGTTCAGGCGGGATTTTTTTTCGCCCCGTTTCGGGTGCGCGGGAGGTATCGACCTGCATTCGCCGACCGGGACAACGCGATGGCGCGATGCCTTGCCGGTTGCCGTGATGGCCGGGATATCTTTGCCGGAGAATTGCCCGAATATCTTGTACACTCGGCCATTCTGGCGCACGGCAAGCGGAACGGGTGCAGCCTGCGCGCGGCGGGTCGGATGCCGGACTGTGGATGCTGGGAGGTGCTCGTGAAAAATTCTGTGAACTTACTGCTCGCGGCATGTTTGATGACCGGATCGTCTTCAGCCATGTCGGCTGCGCCCGGCCAGCACTGCGGAAAATTTTCTTCAACGGACGAGGTTTCAGCGCCATTGACGATCGCCGAGATAGAGCAGGAGGAAATGGCGACGCTTTCGGACAAACTTAATATGAGGCCGGACTATCCCAGGGTGCCGTTCGGATTCATGCATGCTGAATGGATCGCTTTCAAGGCGCTGATCCGCCCCGGTGACAAGATTGTCAGATACAGTACGGACTATCAATCCTGGCAAGACCACGCGGGCGAGACCGGCTATGCGTTGATGCGGTCGGGCTGTGTCATTGAAACGTTCGAGACCATGTGGAATTGATGGGCCTGTGGCAGCGGCCATGGCGGCCTGCGCCGGCTTGCGATTATCAGTCCGGGCGACCTGCGATACTGCGCCCAACGGACGGATTGACCGATAGCGGACCGCCGGCGCTCAAGCGCCCCGTGGGCAATATGGCATCCTGTGGCGATAGTTATCGATTCCCGAAACAATCAGTTATCGCCAGCCGCCCTTCTCGACGATCGAACTCCTCCTTATAGTCACCCGGTGTCCAGCCTGCCCCGCCCTCCTTCGGCGCCGGCATGAGCGGACCGGTCAATTACCCATTCCCGTCGCCTCGGCGACGTATCGACAGCAGGAGAAGAGTTATGGCGCGTCATGTTCGCTTTCACAAAACCGGTGGTCCTGAAGTTCTGCAGATCGACGAAGTACCCACTCCCGAGCCGAAGGCTGGCGAAGTACGCATCAGCGTGCGCGCGCTTGGCCTGAACCGCGCCGAGAGCATGTACCGCTCTGGTCGCTACGTGATCGAGCCCACCTTTCCGGCCACGATGGGCTATGAGGCATCGGGCGTGATCGACGCTGTCGGGCCGGAGGTTAGCGGCCTGGCGGTCGGCGATTCGGTCGCCGTCATCCCCGCCTTCATGTTCGACCAGTATGGCCTGTACGGCGATCTCGTGATCGCCCCGGCCCGCGCCGTGGTCAAGAATCCGGCTGGCGTAAGCTATGAAGCCGCAGCCGCCACCTGGATGCCGTTCACCACTGCCTGGGGCGCGCTGATCGACCTGGCCAACCTGCAGAAGGGCGACTTCGTGGTTCTGTCGGCGGCGTCGAGCAGTGTGGGGCTGGCCGCGATGCAGATCGCCGCGTCCGTCGGCGCCACCCCGATCGCCATTACCCGCAATGGCGAGAAGACCGATGCACTGAGGCAGGCAGGCTTCACCCACATCCTGCAGACCGGCCTGGACGACATCACTGCGCAGATCATGCGCATCACCGACGGCGCCGGTGCACGCGTGGTCTTCGATCCGGTAGGTGGCCCCGACTTCGAAAACATCGTCAAGGCGACGAGCAAGGATGCGATCGTGTTCATCTACGGTGCATTGAGCCGCGACGCAACGCCAGTACCGGTGCTGCACGTGCTGGGCAAGCACACGACGATTCGCGGCTACGAATTTATCGAAGTCACCGCCGATGACGAGAAGCTTGCCCGCGCCAAGGCCTGTATCGCCGCAGGCCTGAGCGCTGGAAAGTTCAGCCCGCAGATTGCCAAGGTCTTCCCGTTCGATGAGATCGTCGAAGCCACCCGCTTCCTCGAGTCCAACGCGCAGTTCGGCAAGATCGTGGTCAAGCTGTAAAAGTCATACTGGCGCACAGCCATGTGCGCCCGCAAGCCGCGCCTGCCGCGGGGCTTTTGGTCGTGCAGGGACGACGCTACCTGTTCATTCCCCGATTACTCGAGCCAGGTGCGGTCGATCGCGATGAAGTGCTGTTGAAGCCAGTCCGAAAATACCCGCAGCGACGGCGCAACATGCGACCGGCTGGGATAGACCAGCGAGACGGGGCGCGGGGCGGGACGATATTGCGCCAGGACCTCTACCAACGTCCCGTCGCGCAGATACCGGTCCACCAGCATTCCCGGCACCTGAACCAACCCAAAGCCGGAGCGGGCGCACTGGACATAGGCGGCTGCGTCACTCACCAGCATCGAGCTGTCCGGCAGCAGCGATCTGCTCGTCCCATTCTGGCGGAAGTGCCATGGCAGCGTGCGCTTGCTGATCCCTGACAGGAAGTTGACACATCCATGTCGGTCAAGATCGTCCGGTTGCTCGAGCGCCGGCGCTTTCTCGAGATAGCCCGGCGCTGCGCAGGTAATCATCACGAGCGCACCCAGGCGGCGAGCCACCAGGCTGGAATTCGGCAGTTCGCCGATGCGCAGCACACAATCGACCCCTTCGGCGATGAGGTCGACCGAGCGATCGCTCACTCCCAGCGTGATCGATAGCCTGGGGTACGCATTCCGGAACTGGCTGAGCGAAGCCATGAAGCCTTCTACGGCAAACGCCGAAGGAATATCGATCCGGAGCATCCCGCTGACGGCGTCCCCTGGCGCCTGGAACATCGCCACCGCTTCCTCGACCCCACCGAGAATTTCCTCGACCCTGGCCAGGAAAGCCTCGCCCTCGGCAGTCAGGCTGACCTTGCGTGTCGTTCTCTGCAACAGTCGTACGGCCAGCGCCGCTTCGAGCTGGTTGATGGCCAGCGTGACCTGCGGCCGGCCGATCTGCAGGAACTCGGCTGCCTTGGTGAAGCTTTGAAGCTGGGCGACCTTGGAGAACAGGCGCATTGATTGAAAAAGCTCCATCGACACCTCTACTTGATTGCTTGCGTTGCAGGGCAGTTCAGCTGCAGTGGCTTGCTGGCCAGCGATCGGCGGCGGCGACATCGTCTGCGCTACTTGTCGATGACGATGTTGCCGCCGCATCAAGCACCCCACGCCGCAGTAATGACCAGTCAATCAAGGCCTCGATCGAGGGGCCGAGCGCCAGTCCCATATCGCTCAGCGCATACTCGACTTTGGGAGGCACCTGCGGGTAGATCTTCCGTATGACGATCCCGTCCTTTTCCAGGTCCTTGAGCTGCTGGATCAGCATTTTCTGATTCACGCCCTCGACGCGGCGCTCCAGTTCCGAGAATCGCAGCGGCTGCCTGGCCGCGAAGAGCTGGAAGATGATGACGATCTTCCACTTTCCTTCAAGCACACGCAGCGCTTCGCTCGTTGCAGCGGCCCATACGAGCTGCTGCTTCGGATCCTCACATTGCCAATCGCGACTCAAGATATACCTACCTTTTGGTGTGTTACCCACTTTTTTGTGAGTTCTTGTGGTTAAGGGAGCCTATCCCTATTATGACAGCACATTAATCATCAACGAAAGCTATCCATGAAAATCGGCATTCTAGGAACGGGAAACATCGGCAAGACGCTCGTCGTACGCTTGAGCCAGGCCGGGCATGCGGTGAAAGTCGCCAATTCGCGTGGCCCCGAGACGGTCGATCCGGATCTTCTCTCCTTCGGCGCACGTGCTGTGACCACTGATGAAGCACTCCTCGATGTGGATGCGGTCATTCTATCCATCCCCCTCAACCGCATCCCCGGCATCGCGTCCTTGGTCGCCCGCCTTCCGGAAGAGACGGTGATCATCGACACATCCAATTATTATCCGTTCCGCGACGGAGAAATCGACGCCATCGAGCAAGGTCAGGTCGAGAGCCTGTGGGTCTCCGGCGAGCTTGGCCGCCCTGTCGCCAAGGCCTGGAACGCCATCGGCTCGGCTTCCCTGGCCAAGAAGGCAAGGCCTGCCGGCGCATCCGATCGGATCGCCATCCCGGTGGCCGCAGACCGGGATCATGATCGCCAGATAGCCATGTCGCTGGTCGACGAAACCGGCCTGGATGCCTTCGACGCCCGCTCACTCGCGGATTCGTGGCGCCAGCAGCCCGGAGCGCCCGTCTATTGCACCGATCTTCCCTATGCCGAGATCGGCGCTGCCCTGGATGCCGCGCAGCGCCACAGGTTGCCGAAGCGCCGAGACCTGGGTGTCGCGGTAATGCAGGAGCGCCTCGGCGACGGCACAAGCAATCCCGACGAGGAATGGGGCGTGCGCCTGGTGCGCGCCATTAATATGTAACTGCGCGGTCGCGACGTGGGGCAGACCAGGCACGATGGTCAACTACCAGGTCCACACCATGTAACAAAGCGGTCATGCAAGAATGCCATGATGCCGGCCATCTTTCCGACCGGAGTAATGCATGACCCGCTTACGTTTGACTGGCGCCGCCTCCTGCGCCGCCGCCCTTTCCCTGGCCCTGCTGGCCGGCTGCAGCCCCGGCGACCCCGCCGACCCCGTCCAGACCGCGCCGACGCCGCCGGTGCAGACGCCCGACCCGGCGCCGGCCCCGGTCCCCACGCCGGTCGCCTTCATGAGCGACGTGCACTTCCAGAATGTCTACGGCGACTTCAAGAACCCGCAGTTCGCCGGCATCCCGACCAGGGACGGCAAGAACGCGACCATCCGCACGATGTACGCGCAGCTGACCTCGACCCGCCTGTTCAATGAAAACTACTTCGCCTTCTTCGCCGCGCTGGACGACGCCTACGCCAAGGGCATCCGGGTCGTGGCGCTGCCCGGCGACTATACGGACGACGCCCAGCCGATGAACGTCGACGGTATCGCAGAGATCATGAAGCAATACCAGGCCAAGGGCATGCGCTTCTTCCTGGCGCCGGGCAACCACGACCCGGTCGAACCGTATGACGATAACGAAGCCGGCAAGAACGACTTCCTGACCAAGGAAGGCAAGGAACAGAAGATCTTCGCCACCGGCAATCCGGCCTGCATCGCCAAGGATCCGACCGTGATCTGCACCGACCAGATCATGGAGCAAGGCACCGAGCGCCTGATGACCAAGATGGCCGAGTTCGGTTTCATGCCGAACAAGGCCGACCTGCTGTGGGAAACGCCGTTCAGCAAGTACACGGGCGGCAAGTACACCTTCGACGAGGCGTCCGCCCAGGCCGCGGTCAAGAACCGCCAGTTCGAGATCTGTCTCGAAGGCTCGGGCGGCGCCTACAAGGCGGCCGGCGAGGCCAGGCTGGGCAAGGCCTTCACCAAGTGCACGAACATGATCGACAGCACCTACCTGGTCGAGCCGGTCAAGGGCGTGTGGCTGCTGTCGATCGATGCCAATGTATTCGTGCCGAATGCGAAGTTCGACCCGGCCAAGCCGCACGACTTCAAGGGCTATGATGGCGCCGGCAACGCCGGCTGGAACAAGGTGATCACCCACAAGATGTTCCTGATGGACTACATCAAGTCGGTCGCCGCCCGCGCCAGGGCCGAGGGCAAGCAGCTGATGGCCTTCTCGCACTATCCGACCATGGACTTCTACGCCAACCAGACCGGGGCCATGAAGGCCGTGTTCAAGTCGGGCGCCTTCCAGACCGCGCGCGTACCGGACCAGAGCGTCGCCAACGCGGTGGCCGCGACCGGCCTGCGCCTGCACGTCGGCGGCCACATGCACTTCAACGGCACCAACGACCACCAGGACGCCGGCGGCAACTACCTGGTCAACGTGCAGTCGCCATCGCTGGCGGTGTACGGCGCGGCCTACAAGATCGTCACCTATAAAGACCAGGACACGATCGATGTGAAGACGGTGGGCCTGAACGCGGTGCCGCGCTTTGCCGAACTGTTCCCCCACTACGTGGTCGAGAACGACTACCTGAAGGGCAGCTCGGCGCCGGGCGACGCCGCCAAGCGCTGGGACCGCGACATCCTCGAGACCCGCTCCTACGGCGAATACACCCACCAATACTTCGGCGAACTGTCGCGCCTGCGCTTCATGGACGAATACTGGCCGTGCGAGATGAAGGAAGCGGCCATGGCCCTGAACGGCAAGCAGATGCTGATCCTGTCGCAGCTGCAGACGAAAGTGACGCTGGCCCAGCTGAAGGACGCGCCGGGCGTGGTGCCCCTCACCGCCGCCTGCGCCGCAGCGGGCACGGCCACCGGCACCCCGGCGGCGGCCTCGGCCCTGGCCACCGACTGGCTTGACGCCACCACGCGCGCCGACAAGCTGGCCAGCGCCGCCGGACTGCGCCTGGACGACTTCGCGGCCATCACGGCCTACGATTTCTACGGCGACTTCCACCGCACCGTGTACGCCGGCGAACTGGCCCTGCGTGACATGGGGCAGCAACGCGTGAACCAGTACAAGGTGCTGATGGCGGCCTTCCCGGCCGCGCCGGCGGCCATCGTCAAGGTCGGCGACAAGCCGTCTGACCAGAACCCGGTGCACGTGCCGTTCCAGAACCAGTTCAAGCAGGTGTTCTCCATCCTCAAGGGCCTGGGCTCGGCCAAGCCGAGCGACCATTTCACGGTCGACCTGAAGGGCAAGAAGGTCAGCAACGCCAGCAATAATGGCCTGAGCTTCAACTGATCCGCACCATCGCCGCGACCATCGCTGCGACCATCGATTCAGCGACGGCGCCAGGCCGCCGCTGGCCACCCTGAGGCGCCCGCCTCCCATAAAGGAGCCGGGCGCGACACTTTTATGACGCCTTTTTACAAATCCTAGCAGACCTGCTAGCTCCGCCCTCTGTTAAGATTGCTTTAGCGTATTGACATTGGACGCGCCTGGTGCGACGTCGTGCTTTAGAGACCCTCGCATGCCCCCAGACCGCCTCCCCGGGATGTTCGCGCCGGCCACCCTGCTCACGGGCATACTGTTGTCATTGACGCTGGGCGCGGGCGGTTACTTCACCACGGCCGAGGCGATCGAGAGCGATGCCCGTGCGCGCTTTCGCGGCATGGCGCGCGCCGCCCAGAACAATATCGACGCCCGCATCAAGGGCTACGGCGACGTGCTGCGCGGGGTCGCAGGAATGTTCAGGGTCAGCCCCGGCACCACGGCGGCACAGTTTCGCCAGTATGTCGAGCAGCTCGACATCAAGCGCAATTTCCCTGGGATCGTGGTACTGAATTATGCGCGGGCGGTCCGCGCCGACGACCTGCCGGCGCTGAACGAGGAATTGCGCGCACGGCTGGCGCACCATGGCGAACACCGGCACCCGCCGCTGCTGCCTTCATCCGAGCGCGACAGCTACACGGTGCTGGTGTATATCGAGCCGTTGTTGCCCGAGCTGGTCGACAAGCTGGGACTGGACCTGGAAGCGCGCGGCCTTACCCGGCGCGTCATGGCGCATGCGCGCGACAGCGGCATGCTGGGCGCGTCCGGCACCCGCATCACCCTGCGGCCCGGCCCCAACCAGAGCGCGCTGGCGCTGCGCCTGCCGGTCTACCGGGGCGACTTGCCTGCCGCCAGCATCGAACAGCGGCGCCTGGCCTATGTCGGCTCGGCCGGCCTGGGGTTCGGGGTGACCCCGCTGGTCAAGGGCGTGCTCGACGAGTTCCCGGTCGAGGGCGTGCGCCTGGTGTTGACCGAGCTGACCGAGCTGCCGCCCGAACCCGGCGAAAAGGCGCCGCGCGGCGTCCTGTACGACAGCCTGGCCACCATCGCCCACCCCAATCCGGCGCTGCCGCCGGACGACAGCAGCGTATTCGCCACCAGCCTGCCGATCGAATTCAACCAGCGCGTGTGGCGCGCGGACTTCAGCGTATCCAAGGCGGCGCTGTACACGCGTTTCGACGTGTACTACCCGTGGCTGGCCGCATTCGCCACCGGCATCAGCACCGCCCTGCTCTACGCGCTGTTCCAGACCCTGGCCTCGTCGCGCCGCAACGCCCTGCGCATGGCCGAGGACATGACGCGCGAGCTGCGCGCCAGCCAGGCCAAGCTGCAGGCCAGCCACGAGAAGCTGCGCCTGCTGGCGGCGCACGCCGAGCAGATCAAGGAAGGCGAGCGCAAGCGCATCGCGCGCGAGATCCACGACGACCTGGCGCAGAACCTGCTGGCGCTGAAGATCGACGCCGAATTGCTGGCCAACCGCACCCGCAGCGGCCACCGGCGCCTGCATGCGCGCGCCGACGCCACCGTGCGCCAGATCGACGTCACCATCCGCAGCGTACGCCAGATCATCAACGACTTGCGGCCCAATGTGCTCGACCTCGGCCTGTCGGCGGCAGTCGACTGGCAGGTGACCGACTTCGCGCGCCGCACCGGCATCGAATGCGAGCTGGTCGACGACGACGGCGAACACCGCATCGACGACGGCTGCGCCACCGCTTTCTTCCGCATCCTGCAGGAGTCGCTCAACAACGTGGCGCGCCATGCGCGCGCCACCAGGGTGCGGATCGCGTTGCAGCAGCAGGCCGACATGCTCACCATGACCATCCGCGACAACGGGGTCGGCATGCAGCCGGGCAGCCGCAACCGCCGCGGGTCGTTCGGCCTGGTCGGGATCGAGGAACGGGTCGGCATCCTGGGCGGCTCGTTCTCGATCAGCAGCGGCCTCGATTCCGGCACCACGATCGTGGTCACGATCCCGGTGCTCAGCCTGTACGCCACCGACGCCGACCTGGCCATCCACCTCGGCATGCTGCCCGCGGTCGCGGCGATTGCCTGACGACGGCCGGCGCGGTCCATACCGTTGCTGCCAAACGTCCGCAACTGCACCGGCAATTGAGCAAACTCAACAGTTTGTCTGACAACTCGCAGGACAATTCCTATAGCGGTCATCGGGCACGGCCCCGAGATCCTTCTTCACTTGCGCGTGTGCAGCGCAACCACAGGATATTGCGGTAGCGAGAGCGGCAACGCGCGCAGCACGCCAGCAGGGATGATTCAAGCAACGTCTACAACACAAAACGAGGTGAAACGATGTCGACCAATACCGAATTCTCAGTCTTTGAAACACTCGACCTGGCGCCAATCAGGATGAAACTGATGCATCGTGAATCGGGTGAAGGCTGGTCCGGGCAGCGCGCCAGTGCCGTCGAGGCCGAGTACCGCCGCTTCCTGTTCCTGATGAAGAAATACCCCGACAAAGGCGCATCGCCGACCGTCGACGTGGACACCTTCTGGCACTATCACATCCTGGACACCATGAAGTACGCCCGCGATTGCGAGGCGACCTTCGGCTTCTTCCTGCACCACTACCCGTACGTCGGGATGGGCGCCGGCGCCGCCGACGGTGAACGCGCGCGTGCCGGGGACCGGATGCGCGCGCTGTACGAAGCCGAATTCGGCGTGGTCGTCAAAGGCGACGCCGCCTTCTGCGCCGCGCCAGGCAAGCAGGCCGGCGACAGCGCGTTCTGCGCCGCTCCCGGCAAGCAGGCCGGCGCCACCGCGTTTTGCGCGGCCCCCGGCAAGCAGGCCGACGCCACCGCGTTTTGCGCAGCTCCCGGCAAGCAGGCCGGCGCCACCGCGTTCTGCGCAGCTCCCGGCAAGCAGGCCGACGCCACCGCGTTCTGCGCAGCTCCCGGCAAGCAGGCCGGCGCCACGGCGTTTTGCGCAGCTCCCGGCAAGCAGGCCGACACCACCGCGTTTTGCGCGGCCCCGGGCAAAAAGGCCGGCGCCACCGCGTTTTGCGCGGCCCCGGGCAAAAAGGCCGTGGCCACCGCGTTTTGCGCAGCTCCCGGCAAGTCCCTGCACGGCGCCTGATACGCGCGCCTGGTCGTCTTGCAGCCGGGAAGGCGGCCCTGGCCGCTTTTCCCGGCTGCGATCCTTATGCGCAGCGCGCGCTCGCGGCGTCGCTCCCTTCCTTGACCATCAGCGCGCGCAATTGGCCGATGCTGAAATCGCTCTCCTCATGCATGCGAATCAGCAGCGTGGCGCCGATCGGCAGCGTGCTGTGGCGGATCTTGCTGATCACGGGCGGCGCCACGTCGAGCAGCCGCGAGAGGGCTGCGTCGTTCTTCAGGCGCAGGCGGGAAATGATGGCGTCGAGGACCCGGTTCGGATCGTACTCGGCGCCGTCTGGCAGACGGCGGATAGGCATGGCGCTTTCAGGATTTATTATTTATTTTCCATTTAACCCTCTAAACCACTGAAAATTAGCAGCAATAGGCAAAATACAACCATTTATATGGCAATTATCGCGAGAGGCGAAATTATACAGATAGTCGCTCGAGAGTGCCGACTATGCTGCCGATCCATCCACCGATGTCGCCGCCAGCCGCGCCAGCGTCGACGCCACATCCGGATGGCGCAGGCGCACCCGCAATTCATGCCGCAGGCGCGTGCCGTCCAGCCGCCGCGATTCGGACATGAAAGACAGCAGCATGGGCGACACCGCGGTTGCCAGTTCGGCGCGCGCCAGGCGCGGCGGGCGCGGCAAACCGAAAGCGTCGGCCACCGCATCGAAATAGTCGGCCATCTTCATGCGCGTGGCGTCCACCGCGTGCACCACCCGGCCCGGCCGCCCGCGCTGCAACGCCGCCAGCACGATGTACGCCAGGTCGTCGGCGTGCACATGGCTCGTGTAGACATCGTCTTCAACGCGCAAGGCCGGCGTACCCTGCTCCAGCCGGCGCAGCGGCAGGCGGTCGTCGGCATAGATGCCCGGCACCCGCAGGATGGCCAGCGCAGTCCCGTTGGCCAATGCCCAGGCGCGCAGCACGCGTTCGGCATCGACCCGCCGCCGCGCGCGCGCATTGCGCGGCGCGACCGGCCGGTGTTCGGCGACCAGCGCGCCGCCGCAATCGCCGTACACGCCGCTGGTGCTTACATACACCATGCGCGCCGTCGGGCCCAGCGCCGCCACCAGGTGGCGCGTACGCCGATCGTGCTCGCCGTCCGGCTGCGGCGGCGCCAGGTGCAGCACCCACGGCGCCAGCTGCCGCAGCCGCCGCAAGGTCGAAGGCCGGTCCAGGTCGGCCACCACCGGCACCGCGCCCAGCGCGCGCAGTTCGGCGCACCGTTGCGGCTGGCTGGTCAGGGCGAACACGCGGTATTTCGCGGCGAGCAGCGGCAGCAGGCGCATGCCGACGTCGCCGCAGCCGACGATGAGCAGGCGGGGGCGGGAAAAGGCGGGGCGGTCAGGCATGGGATCGAAGGCGGCGACAGGGGACGGCGGCACTGTAGCACAGGGGGCGGCACGCCGCTGCGGCCGCCCCGCCCGGCAAAACCGGGGCCGGTGTAGAATAGCGCCCTGCTATAGAAAACCGCCATCGGATCAACCACTTGCGCTCTCGCGCCCCAACCACGAATTCGCATGACCTTCCAGATCACCGTCCAGCCCAGCGGCAGCCAGTTCACCTGCGAGGCCGATGAAACCGTACTCTCCGCGGCGATCCGCGCCGGCATCGGCCTGCCTTATGGCTGCAAGAATGGCGCCTGCGGCTCCTGCAAGGGCAAGGTCGTGGATGGCGCGGTGGAGCACAAGCCGCACCAGCAGCGCGCCTTGTCCGACATCGAGAAGACCAGCGGCATGTCGCTGTTCTGCTGCGCCGTGCCCAGCGCCGACCTGGTGATCGAGGCGCGCGAAGTCGGCGGCAGCTCGGACTACCCGCTGCGCAAGATGCCGACCCGGATCGCCGCGCTGCGCCGCGCCGCGCCGGACGTCGCGATCGTCAACCTGCAGCTGCCGGCCAACGAGCTGCTGGCCTACCGCGCCGGCCAGTACATCGAATTCCTGCTCAAGGACGGCAAGCGCCGCGCCTACTCGATCGCCAATGCGCCCTCGTTCGAAGGCCCGCTCGAGCTGCACATCCGTCACCTGCCGGGCGGCCTGTTCACCGACCACGTGTTCAGCGCCATGAAGGAACGCGATATCCTGCGCTTCGAAGGCCCGCTCGGCACCTTCTTCCTGCGCGAAGAGTCGACCAAGCCGATCGTGCTGCTGGCCTCGGGCACCGGCTTCGCCCCGGTCAAGGCGCTGGTCGAACACCTGATGCACCTGAAGTCCGAGCGGCCGGTCCGCCTGTACTGGGGCGGCCGCCGTCCACAAGACCTGTATATGGACGAACTGTGCCGGGCCTGGGAAACCACGCTGCCCGATTTTACCTATGTGCCGGTCATCTCGGACGCACTGCCGGAAGATGCCTGGACGGGCCGCACCGGCTTCGTGCACGCCGCGGTCATGCAGGACGTCATCGACCTCTCCGGCCACCAGGTCTACGCCTGCGGCGCCCCGGTGATGGTCGATTCGGCGCGCCGCGACTATACCGCGCTGTGCGGCCTGCCCGAGGACGAGTTCTTTGCCGATTCGTTCACGACCGAAGCGGACCTGGCGAACGGTTGATCCGCCGGCGGCGGCGCCGGTGCGACGCCGCATCTTCGGGCACAATGATGGGTTATCCGTCGACCCGAATGATCCATGTCCCTGATATCGCCTTCCGGCCGCCTCGGCGTCCTGCGCAACCGTAACCTCGCCTTCTACCTCAGCGCGCGCTTCCTCGCCAGCTTCGCCGTCCAGATGCAGAGCGTGGCGATCGGCTGGCAGGTGTACCAGATCACCGGCAGCCTGTTCGACCTCGGCCTGATCGGGCTGGCGCAGTTCGCGCCGTTCCTGCTGTTTATCCTGTGGGCCGGCCATGTGGCCGACCGCTACAACCGGCGCCTCATCGTCATGGCCTGCATGGCGGTGCAGCTGCTGTGCAGCACCCTCCTGATCGCCTTCACCGCCAGCGGCAGCACGGTGATCTGGCCGGTGTTCGCGATCCTGGTGGTGTTTGGCAGCGCGCGCGCCTTCATGATGCCGGCCTCGCAGGCAGTGCTCAAGAACCTGGTGCCGGACCGCGAATTCAGCCAGGCGGTGGCGCTCGGCTCGTCGACCATGCACGTGGCGATGATCCTGGGGCCCATCGTCGGCGGCCTGCTGTACGTCTTCGGCGCCCAGGTCGTGCACATGACCTCCGCCAGCCTGCTGGCGCTGGCCGTACTGCTCATGTCGACCACGCGCAGCATCCAGCAGGTCATCAACAAGGCGCCGGTCAGCTGGCATACCCTGCTCGAGGGCCTGCGCTTCGTGCGCTCGCGCCCGATCGTGCTGGGCGCCATTTCGCTCGACCTGTTCGCGGTGCTGTTCGGCGGCGCCACCACCCTGTTGCCTGCCTACGCCCACGACGTGCTGGGCGCCGGCCCGACCGGCCTCGGTTTCCTGCGCACCGCGCCGGGCGTCGGCGCGGCCCTGTGCTCGATCACGCTGGCCATGTTCCCCATCACGCGCCGGGTCGGCGCCTGGATGTTCGGCGGGGTCGCGCTGTACGGCGTGTGTGTGATCCTGCTCGGCCTGACCGACAGCTTCCCGGTCGCGCTGGCCGCCCTGTTCCTGCTCGGCGTGGGCGACATGGTCAGCGTGTATATCCGCCATCTGCTGGTGCAGTACGAAACGCCGGACGAGATCCGCGGCCGGGTCAGCGCCGTGAACTCGGTATTCATCGGCGCCTCGAACGAACTGGGGGAATTCGAATCCGGCGTCACCGCCGGCTGGCTGGGCCTGACGCGCGCCATCCTGCTGGGCGGCGTGGCCACGCTGGTGGTCACCGGTCTGTGGGCGGTGCTGTTCCCGGTGCTGTCGAAGATGG
Organism: Telluria sp. RT2P19; assembly: GCF_059685725.1. Classification (NCBI taxonomy): domain Bacteria; kingdom Pseudomonadati; phylum Pseudomonadota; class Betaproteobacteria; order Burkholderiales; family Oxalobacteraceae; genus Telluria; species Telluria sp. RT2P19. The sequence continues at coordinate 254,159 of NZ_JCASIL010000001.1, read as the reverse complement.
ACCGCTTTCCGCACCACGAACAAGAGCACGGGAAGTGAATTATCAAGACGATAATTTTATCGAACGCGGCAAAAATCGCATGCGGTGTAAGATGAAGCTGTAACGACTTACAGGAGCCATCCATGCAGATCAATGTAAACACCGATAACACCATCAACAAGCATCAAGGCCTGGACGAGCACGTGCAGGAAGTCGTGCGCTCCTCCATCGGCCGCTTCGGCGACCAGGTCAACCGCGTTGACGTTCACCTGAGTAACGAAAACAAAGAGAAAAAGGCGGACGGCGGCAATTCGTGCATGCTCGAAGCGCGCCTGACGGGCGTTGCGCCGATCGTGATCCACGAGCATGCGATCGACCTGCACCAGGCCATCAACAATGCCGGCGGCAAGCTGGCGCGTGCCCTCGACAGCGCACTGGGCCGCCTGCACGACAAGCAGCGCGCCGCGTCGATCACGCATACCGAAGATCCGACCGCCGACAAGCACCTGACGGATATGTAATCCGGCGTCAAGCAGGCCCGGTCCGGGCCTGCCTTCAGCCCGCCCCGTGCGGGCTTCCTTCCAGCATCGCCCTCACCTCTGCCAGGTAGCGCATCCCCGCCAGCGCGCGACTGCCATACCACGACATCATCTCGCCATCGACCAGCAGCACGGGAATCCCGATCTGCTTTTCCAGCGCGTCCGCATGCGCCTCGGTGAAGCGATAGGGCTCGGTCGACAGCAGCACCGCGTCGAGCCCGTCCACCAGGGCCTCGGACCAGTCGAAACGGGGATAGCGCTCCGGCCCCAGCGCTGGCACGCGCCAGCCCAGTTCGGCCAGCATGGCGGCGATATACGTGTCCTTCGACACGCTCATCCATGGGTCTTGCCAGATACCGTACAGGACCGTGCGCACGGGACCGGCCGGCATGGCGCGCAGCCGCGCCAGCTCCTTGTCGAAGTTCGCGCACCAGGCCTCGGCCGCCGCCTGCGCGCCGAAGATGGCGCCCATCAGGCGCGCCAGCGCCAGGTTGTCCTGCGGGACCAGCGGATGCGTGACCACCACGTGCGGCACGAACTGCGCCAGCGCCTCGTAGGTGGGCTTTTCGTTCTCGTCGATATTGACCACGACATGGGTCGGCGCCAGCTTGCGGAGCTTGTCGAGGTTGACGTCCTTGGTGCCGCCGACCTTGGGAATGTCGGCCACCACCTGTTTGGGGTGGATGCAGAAACCCGTGCGGCCCACCAGCTGCGGCGCCAGGCCCAGCTCGCACAGCAGCTCGGTAATCGAGGGCACCAGCGAGACGATGCGGGCATCCGGTGCGAACGGGTGACGCTGGCCCAGCGCGTCGGGCAGAGAATGGTCGGGTTCTGTCATGGCGACATTGAACCATGTTTTCGCCGATTTAACACTCGGGGCGGCGCCGGAAACATCGAGCGCGCACCGGTGCCCGATAGGCTATCATTCGGCTGACGATGCGTATTGTCACTTCACACTCGCCACCACGATGACCCATTTGAAACAGATCAGCACCTTCGAAGCTTCCCGCTACACCCTGGACGACCTGGCGCTGTTTCGCGGCGAGACCGCCCCCGACATCGATGCGATGCTGGCCGACTGCCCCGTCATGTGCCTGGCCAGGGGCCTCAGCATCGAAGACGGCGGCCAGGCGCGCCTCTACATCGTGCTCGCGGGCCAGCTCGAGATCGCCCCCGACACCCACGCCGGCGACGAAGGCGGCACCAGCCGCATCCTGCCCGGCGAAAGTGTCGGCGAGCAGGCCGTGCTCGACGATGCGGTCAACCTGGCGGCCATGACGGCGCTCGAGGACACCGAGCTGCTGGTCATCGAATCGCCTCTGGTGGCCGACCTGATCGAACATTCGCACGTGTTGGCGCGCAATCTGTTGCGCCTGCTGTCGTTCCGCATCCGCGCCGCCAATGCGCGCCTGCGGCGCGGCGAGAAGCTGGGCGAATTCTACCGCCAGATGTCGCTCAACGACCCGCTCACCGGGTTGTACAACCGCGCCTGGCTCGACGACATGCTGCCCAAGCTGGCCGCCCGCGCCGCCCGTGACGGCAAGCCGCTGTCGCTCGTCATGATCGACCTCGACCACTTCAAGCGCTTCAACGACACCCATGGTCACATCGTGGGCGACATCGCACTGTCGGCCGCAGCCGGCGCGATCCGCGACGCCCTGCGGCCGTCCGACTTCGCGGTGCGCTTCGGTGGCGAGGAAATGATGGCGGTATTGCCCGATACCAGCCCGGAGCTGGCGCACCTGGTCGCCGAGCGCCTGTGCCAGCGCCTGCGCACCGCCATCATCTTCACCGACATGCGCGTGCCGCTGCCGCATGTGACCGGCTCGTTCGGCGTCGCCAGCCTGGGGCCGAACGACGATGCGCAGACGCTGATGACATCCGCCGACGCGGCGCTATACCGCGCCAAGGAAGCGGGCCGCGACCAGGTGTGCGGCTAACGGCGGGAGCGGCCCGACCGGTACCGTTACCGCTGACCGTGACTGAAGCGCGCGGATGTGCCACCATGCTGGTTGACGCTGTGACTGCAGCCCACACAACAACAACACATGAGCACGCATACCTTCCTCTGGCACGACTATGAAACCTTCGGCGCGGTCCCGCGCCGCGACCGCCCGGCCCAGTTCGCCGCGATCCGCACCGACGCCGACCTCAACGAGATTGGCGATCCGATCATGCTGTACTGCCGGCCGGCCAACGACTTCCTGCCCGACCCGCAATCCTGCCTGATCACCGGCATCACCCCGCAGCACTGCCTCGAGCACGGCGTGCCCGAGCACGAGTTCGCGCGCCGGATCGAGGCCGCGTTCAGCGAGCCGGGCACGATCGGCGTCGGCTACAACACGATCCGCTTCGACGACGAGGTCACCCGCTTCCTGTTCTGGCGCAACCTGATCGATCCCTACGCGCGCGAGTGGCAGCACAACTGTGGCCGCTGGGACCTGCTCGACGTCGTGCGCATGGTGCATGCGCTGCGTCCGGAAGGCATCGAATGGCCCATCCGCGAGGACGGCAAATCCAGCTTCAAGCTCGAGCACCTGAGCGCGGCCAACGGCCTGGCGCACGATGCGGCGCACGATGCGCTGTCCGACGTGCGCGCGACGATCGCGCTGGCGCGCCTGATCCGCGAGAAGCAGCCGCGCCTGTTCGCCTTCTGCCTCGAACTGCGCCGCAAGGACCGGGTCGCGACCGAGATCGGCCTGCATCTCGATCCCGCCCAGCGCCAGCCCTTCCTCCACGTCTCCGGCATGTTCCCGGTCGAATACGGCTGCCTGGGCCTGGTGTATCCGCTGGCCCAGCATCCGACCAACAAGAACGAAGTGCTGGTATGGGACTGCCGCCACGACCCGTCCGAGCTGTTCGCGCTCGACGCCGACACCATCCGCACCCGCATGTTCACGCGCACGAGCGAGCTGCCCGAAGGCGTGACCCGGCTGCCGGTCAAGAGCGTGCACCTGAACAAATCGCCGATGCTGGTCGGGAACCTCAAGACCTTGCGGCCCGAGCTGGCCACGCGCTGGGACATCGACCTCGAACGCGGCCGCGCGCATGCGGCGCTGGCGGCCGGCGGGCCGGACATGAAGGCGATCTGGGCCCAGGTGCTGGATAAACCCGTGTCGGCGGGCGCGGTGGACGTGGATGAAGACCTGTACGGCGGCTTCGTCAGCCGCGACGACCGGCGCCAGCTCGAAGCGCTGCGCATGCAACAGCCCGAGGCGCTGGCAAAGCGCGTCAGCTTCGAGGACGAGCGCCTCAATGAGCTCCTGTTCCGCTACCGCGCGCGCAACTTCGCGCACACCTTGTCCGAGGATGAGATGCAGCTATGGGAAGCGCACCGTGCGGCGCGGCTGTTCGAGGGCGAGCATGGCGCGCGCACGGTGGACCAGCTGTTCACCGAGATCGATGCGCTGTCGGAGACAGCCGATGAACGCGCCGAAGAGATTCTTGGGGCGTTGTACGACTACGCCGAGTCGATCGTGCCGGACCGGTACTGACAGGGTTGGCGGCCATGCCGCCAACCTTGCGCCATCAACCGTGGCGATGCGCGTTGATCGCATCGCGCGTCTCACGCGCCACCCGCCGCGCCGCCGCCGCGAAATCCTCGCCGTCCCGCGGCGTCGCGTACAGGATCGCACGCGACGAATTGATCATCATGCCCGCGCCATCGGCCGTGCGGCCCGCCTTGACCGTCGCCTCGACGTCGCCGCCTTGCGCACCCACGCCGGGAATCAAGAGCGGCATATCCCCGATCAGCTTGCGCACCTGTGCGATCTCGTCCGGGAAAGTCGCCCCCACCACCAGCGCGCACTGGCCGTTGCGATTCCATTTTTCGGCCACCAGCCGGGCCACGTGCTGGTACAGCGGGCGCCCCGCCACATCCAGGAACTGCAGGTCGGAGCCGCCCGCATTCGAGGTGCGGCACAACACGATCACGCCGCGGTCAGGCCATTCCATATACGGCTCGACGGAGTCGAAACCCATGTAGGGGCTGACCGTTACCGCGTCGGCGCCATAGCGCTCGAACGCTTCGCGCGCGTACTGGTGGGCGGTGGCGCCGATGTCGCCGCGCTTGGCGTCCAGCACCAGCGGAATGTGCGGATAGGTCGCGCGCAGGTAGCGGCAGATTTCTTCGAGCTGGTCTTCCGCGCCGAGGGCCGCGAAATAGGCGATCTGCGGCTTGAAGGCGCAGGCCAGGTCGGCGGTCGCATCGATGATGGCCTTGCAAAACTGGACGATGGCGTCGGGCTGGCCCTGCAAATGGGCCGGGAAGCGCGCCATGTCCGGGTCGAGGCCCACGCACAGGAGCGAATCGTTACGGGTCCATGCGGCGGAAAGTTTGTTGATGAAAGTCACCTCGAGCCCCTTGTATCTTGGTAATTGCAAACCCATTATTGTACCTGCCGGGAGCAGGATGCCGGTGGTTGGCCCCGACAAGGACGCCAAACGCCGGTGGATTGAGGTATATTTTGATCATTCGACAACTTGTACAGACAAACATCATCATGACCAACTCCAGTCTTCAATCCCGTCTCGCTCGCCTGACCCGCTTCGTCGGCGGCGCCGTCCTGGCCGGCGCCCTGCTGTCCGGCTGCGGCTACAATGACTTCCAGACCAAGGACGAGGCCACCAAGGCCGCATGGAGCGAAGTGGTGAACCAGTACCAGCGCCGCGCCGACCTGATCCCCAACCTGGTCAATACCGTCAAGGGCTATGCCTCACATGAAAGCGCCACGCTGGAGGCGGTGACGCGCGCCCGTGCCCAGGCCACCAGCTTCCAGATCACGCCCGAGGTGCTGAACAACCCCGAGGCGTTCCAGAAATTCCAGCAGGTGCAGGGCGAGCTGTCCGGCGCCCTCTCGCGCCTGATGATGGTGTCCGAAAAATACCCCGACCTGAAGGCCGACACGAGTTTTCGCGACCTGCAGTCGCAGCTCGAAGGCACGGAAAACCGCATCACGGTCGCCCGCCAGCGCTATATCGCCTCGGTCCAGGATTACAACGTGACCGTGCGTCAGTTCCCCAAGAACCTGACCGCGATGGTGTTCGGCTATGAGACCAAGCCCTCGTTCACCGTCGAGAACGAGAAGGCGATTTCGACCGCGCCGACGGTCGACTTCGGCAAGTAAGCCGGATGACAGCGCTCTCGCGTTTCGTTTGCATCCTGCTGCTCGCGTGGGTAACGCAGCTCGGCGCCGCGGCACCGGCCTTCGCGCAACTGCAGGAAGTGCCCAAGCTGGCGTCCCGCGTCACCGACCAGGCGGGGATGCTGGACGCGTCCCAGCGCCAGCGCCTGGACGCCGTGCTGGCCGACTACGAGGCCAAGACCGGCAGCCAGATCGCCGTACTCCTGGTCAAGTCGACCGAGCCGGAAGCGATCGAGCAGTACAGCATCCGCGTCACCGATGCCTGGAAACTCGGCCGCAAGGGCGTGGATGACGGCGTGCTGCTGCTGGTCGCGCGCGATAATCCAGGTTCGCTGCGGCGCCTGCGCATCGAGGCCGGCCGCGGCGTGCAGGGCGTGCTGACCGACGCCCAATCGAAGCGCATCCTGCAGGACGTGATCGCACCGCACTTCCGGCAAGAGCACTACTACGAGGGCCTGGTGGCCGGCGTCGGCGCCATCGCCACCCTGCTCAACCAGGAAGCCTTCCCGGCGCCGCCGCAGCAACAGCAGCAGCGCCAGGCGACAGCCGGCGACGGCGGTTTCCCGCTGTGGGCGATCTTCCTCGTCATCATCGGCGCCTCGATGCTGCGCTCGATGTTCCGGCCGCGCGGGCGCACGATCGGCACCCGCCGCGGCCAGTCGCACTGGGGCAGCGCGACCACCGGCTTCGTCCTCGGGAACATCATCGGCAATATGAGCCGTGGCGGGGGCGGCGGCTTCGGCGGCGGCTTCGGCGGCGGCGGCGGCTTCGGCGGCGGCGGCTTTTCGGGCGGCGGCGGCGGCTTCGACGGCGGCGGCGCCTCGGGAGACTGGTAATGGGATCGATGACACACAAGATGCGCCGCGCCTGGCGCCACTGGAAGAGCAGCGCCAGCGAGGCGAGACAGGCCTTCCCCGACACGACCCTGGACGCGATTGCCGAAGCGATCGACCTGGGCGAGCGCACCCACCGCGGCGAGGTGCGCCTGATCATCGAGAAAGCCCTGCCCTTCGAGGCGGCCTGGGAAGGCGTCACCAACCGCCAGCGCGCGATCGCCCTGTTCGCCGACTACGGCGTGTGGGACACCGAGGACAATTGCGGGGTGCTGATCTACGTGAACCTGGCCGAGCACAAGATCGACATCGTGGCCGACCGCGGCATCGACCGCAAGATCGACGCCGCCACCTGGCAGGCGGTGTGCCGCACCATGTCCGAGGGGTTCAGGCAGGGGCGCTTCCACGACGCCACCCTGGCCGCCGTCACCCAGGTCAACGAGCTGCTGCGCCAGCACTTCCCGGCCAGCGGCGAGCGACCGAACGAGCTGCCCGACCAGCCGGTCATGCTCTAGGCGGCATGGCGGACAGGCCCTGCGGCTCGTCCAGCCATTCGCGCGCCAGTGCATCGACGTCGGCGATTTCCGCTCTCATGCGCGACGCCTTGCGGCTGGCCCACACCAGCCCCCCGGCCAGCATCAGCACCATGACGGCGCAGCCCCAGGTGGCCGCCCATGCGCTGCGGGCGTTGAACAGTATGAAGACCGGCGCCGGCAACATGGGGATGGTCGACCAGCGCGTCAGCCGCACCAGGCGCAGGCCGAGCAAGGCGCGCCGCCGCCGCAGCCCGAGCCAGTCGCGCAGGCTGGCCCCGGGCGGCTCGCGCAAGGCGGCGACCCGGGTCCAGGTGAAACTGATCATCACCGCGACCATGAACAGGATGAAGTACAACCACCACGCCAGCATGACGCCGCTGGCCGTCACCCGCTCCCAGTCCCGCGCCAGGAGCGTGCACCCCACCACCGCAAGCGCCCACTCGCCGAAGATCGTCAGCACGATCAGCCAGCGCTCGCGCCGCGCGCGCGCGATCATCGCGGTCACGTCGGGCAGCGCAGGCGCAGCCGGCGCGTCGGCGCCCCAGGCGTCCTGCAGCCCGGCCCAGTCATCCGCATCGTTCATCGTTCCTCCAGTCTTTCCTTGAGCGCGGCCTTGGCGCGGTTCAGACGCACGCCGACATTATTCACCGAGATGCCGAGCAGCCGGGCGATCTCTTCATAGCACATCCCCTCGAGCGCCAGCAGCACGAGCTGGCGCTGCCCGACCGGCAGCTGGCGCAGCGCCGCCAGCAGGCGCCTCTGCTGCTGGTTCAGGCGCGCCAGGGTTTCCGGCCCCGGCTGGTCGTCCGCCCATTCGTCGTCCAGTTCCTCGTGCCGCGGCTGGGCCACCGCGCGCATCACATGGCTGGCGCAGCGGCGGTGCGCCACCCCGATCACATAGGTCTTGAGGCTGGCTTCGCCGCGGAAGGCCGGCAAGGCCTGCCACACGGCGAGCATGATGTCCTGCACCAGGTCGTCGCGCGCATGGCGGTTGCGTTCGAAGCTGGCGGCAAAGCGCACCAGCATGCCGCCATGCTCGGCCATCAGGCATTCGAATTGCGCGTCGTGCGGTCCCTTCATCACAATCCGAACACGAAACGCTCGCTGCCCAGCCGCCGGCTGCCGAAGGCGACCAGCAGCGTGGTGGCGCCGAGGCAGCCCGCGACCGACAACGCCAGCAACTGCGGCGCCACCGCGTGGCCGGCGAGGATCGAACCCAGGTGCGCGTGCTGGCTGAACAGCGGCAACAGGTGGGCCATCGGCGGGGATGTGGGCCCGAGCTTTTCCATCATCAGCAGCATCGGCGCCAGTTGCAGCAGGTTGAGATAGATCTGCCCTTCCTTATGGGTGCGGGCGTGCAGCGCCACCACGCACTGCAGGGCACCGACCAGCAGCGCCAGCGGCAGCAGGACCAGCAGGATCTGGACCAGCATCGCCGCGTCCGGCGCGAACACGATGCCGATCTCGTACACCGGCAGGCGCTGCAGAGCCAGCACCGACAGCAGCAGCGCGGCGGCGACGCTCGCGTAGCCGAACAGCGAGGCGGTCAGCCATTTGGCGACGAACAGCATGCCCGGCGCCACCGGTTGCGCCAATAAGGCCTCGAGCGAGCGCCGTTCACGCTCGCCGCCGGTCGCGTCCAGGGCCACGTGCGCGCCTCCGATGACGAGGCCGAGCAGCAGGAACATCGGCAGGATTTCCATCAGCATGGCCGTGCGGCCGCCCTGCCCGCCCATGTCGCGCAGCTGCAGATGCAGGGCATCGGCATGGTTCGGGGCCATCCCGGCGCCCAGCAGGCGCTGGCCGGACAGCTGCGCGCCATAGGCGGCGACCAGCGCCTGCACGCGCTGGGCCTGACGCCGGGCGTCAGCGTCGGACATGTCGGCCCACAGGGCCAGCGTGGCCGCGCGCCCCTGCGCCAGCGCCCGCGGAGCCTGAGGCGGCACTTCCAGCACCACCGCGCCGGGCGAGAGCGCCAGCAGGCGCTCGGGTTTGTCTTCACTTGCCCGCAGTGCGACGTCCGCCGCCTCCAGGTGCCGCACGAGACCTGGCGCATGGATGGCGCCGACCAGGTGCAGCGGCCGCAGGCCGGCATCGGTCTCGGATGCGATCAACGCCTTGAGCGCGGCGGCCAGCACCAGGGGGCCGAGCAACGCGAACAGCAGGCCCGCCATCATCGAACGGCGGTCGCGCAGCGCATCCCTCACTTCCTTCGACATCACGATCCATACATTTTCCAGCTTCATGCCGCAATCCCCTCATCGCTGCCGATCACCTCGACGAACGCCTGTTCCAGGCTGCTCCCTCCCGTCTGCGCCAGCAGCGCCGGCGTGGCGCCGGCGAAGCGCACCCGGCCTGCGGCGAGCACGACCACCTGGTCGCACAACTGGGCCGCCTCCTGCATCACATGGGTCGACAGCAGCACCGCCGCGCCGCGCGAGCGTGCCCGGGCCAGGGCGCCGCGCACGGCGCGCGTGCTCATCACGTCCAGCCCGCGCGTGGGTTCGTCCAGCACCAGCACGGCAGGATCATGCAGCAAGGCGCGCGCCAGCGCCACCTTGATGCGCTGGCCGGCCGAAAAACCCTTGGCTGGACGTCCCGCTTCGGCCTCCAGTCCCACCTCCTTGATGACGCGCTCGATGGCGCGCTCCAGCATGGCGCCGCGCATGCCGTGCAGGCGGCCGAAGTAGCGCAGGTGGTCGCGTGGCGAGAGCCGTTCATAGAGCCCGAATTCGTCGGTGACGACGCCGAGCCGGCGCCGTGCGGCCAGCGGCGCGCGCGCCACGTCGATGCCGTCGATGGCGACGCCGCCGCTGTCCGGCGCCAGCAGGCCATACAGGATGCGCAGGCAGGTCGACTTGCCGGCGCCGTTGGGCCCCAGCAGCGCGGTGATGGTCCCGGGCCGTGCGATGAAGCTGACCTCGTCCAGGGCTTGCAAGGTCTTGAAGCGCTTGCTGATATTGTTCACGACGATCATGGTGCGCTCCTTACAGGGTGGGTTGGCCGTTGGCCAGCACGAACGGGGGACGGCGGATGGCCGCCAGGCAGGCACCGTCGACCAGGGTCGGGTCGGCGTGCTCGAGGAAGGCGGCGATCAGGCGCGGCGCGCAGCCGGCACCACTGACGATGTGTGCGGCGCCGTCGGCTACCAGCACCCGGCTGTGACGCAGGGTACGCGCCGCGAGTCGCGCGTTGTCCGGCGGCGTGACCGGATCGAGGCCGCCCGCCAGCAGCAGGGTCGGCGCGTCGGACGTCACCGCGTGGGCCAGTCCGGCATCCGGCGCGGCGGCCGGCCACACCGCACACCAGTCGCGCCAGCTTCTGGCGTAAGCGTCGCCGAAACGGCTGCCGGCGCCGTCCTGCCGCATGGCGGCGTCGTCGAGGAACGGCGCTTCTTCGGCGCACAGCACCGACAGGGTCTGGCCGAACGTCATGCCTTCCAGGCTCCAGGCGGCCAGGGCATCGTACAGGCCGAGCAGGGGCTGCGGCCTGCCGTTCGCCGCGGCGTGGATCGCGAACGGCAGCACGCTGGCATGCTGGCCGGTATACATGGCGCCGCGCAGCAGTTGCGCCACCGCCTCGCCCTGGTGCGGACCGATTGCCGGCAGCGCCAGGACGGCGTCGAGCTCGCGCGCCAGGTGCGGGAACGCCGCGGCGCAGCCGCGATCGGCCGCGCAGTCGGCCAGCAGGCGCTCGAGCGCGGCCTGGCTGTGGCGCGACGAGAGCAGGATGCGCGCGTTCGGCGGCGCCACCGAATCGAGCACCATGCTGCGCACGCTGCCAGGATAGCGGCGCGCATACATCAACGCGGTGCGGGTGCCGTACGAACCGCCCCACAGGCTGAACTGGCGGTAGCCGAGCGCACGGCGCAGGTCCTCGAAATCGGCCAGCGCCGCTCCGGTGTGATAGTGGCGGGGGTCGGCGTCCTGCGCCGCCAGGCAGGCGCGTAACGCTGCCTGCGCGCCCGCGGTATCGCCCTGCGCGATGGCCTGTTCAGGCAGCGCGCAGCGCAGCGCGGCCGAGCGGCCGGTGCCGCGCTGGTCGACCAGCAGGATGTCGCGACGCTTCCTCGCCTCATGCAAAGCGCTGCCCAGCAGCGGACCAAGATCCATCCCAGCCTGGCCTGGCCCGCCCGCCAGCACCAGCAACGGGTCCGGCGCCGCCGGCTTGGCGGTGGCCTTGATGCGGGCAAAGTGAATGGTAATGCGGCGGCCGGCCGGGTTGGCGCGGTCTTCCGGCACTGATAGCGTGCCGCACTCGACGCGTTCGGACAGTTTGGGCAGGTGGCAGGGTTCCAGGGCGGCGGCGAGGCTGGAATACAGCAAGGCCGCGAGGCACAAGGTCCAGGCCAGCAGAAAGCGCTTTCGGGTCATCTTTATTCTCGTTTGAATGGCGATGACGGTGTAGTACGTAGCTGAAGGAAAAACTTACAGTGGAGCCGACATTATTCTCAATGGTTAGAATGACGGTCTTTGCCTATCCGGGAACACCTGCCATGAAACTCAACCAGAAGATTGCCATCGTCACCGGCGCCAGCCAGGGTATCGGCCTTGCCTGCGCCCAGCGCCTGGTGCGCGAAGGTGCGCGCGTGATGCTCGTCGACGTCAAGCTTGACGTCGAGCAGGCCGCGGCCAGCCTGGGCGACGCCGCCCGCTTCTTCCGCGCCGACGTCGGTATCAAGCAAGAGGTCGACGCCATGATCGCGGCCACGCTGGACGCGTTTGGGCGGATCGATATCCTGGTCAACAACGCGGGCGTGACGCACGCCGCCGAATTCCTCGACCTGGAAGAGGACGATTTCGATCGCGTGCTGCGCATCAACCTGAAATCGATGTTCCTGTGCAGTCAGGCGGCGGCGCGCACGATGGTCAAGCGCGGCGAAGGCGGCTGCATCATCAATATGTCGAGCGTCAACGCCGAGCTGACCATCCCGAACCAGGTTCCTTATGTGGTATCGAAAGGCGGCGTCAACCAGCTGACCCGGGTGGCGTCGATCGCCCTGGCCCAGTACGGCATCCGCGTCAATGCGATCGGCCCTGGCACGATCCTGACCGAACTGGCGAAGCAGGCCGTGCTCGGCAGCCCGGAAGCGCGTCACACGATCCTGTCGCGTACGCCCCTTGGCCGCTGCGGGGAACCGGAAGAAGTGGCATCGATCGCCGCCTTCCTGGCCAGCGACGACGCCTCGTACATGACTGGCCAGACGCTGTACGCCGACGGCGGCCGGATGGCGCTGAACTACACGGTGCCGGTACGTGATTGATAGGGAATATTGCGTTTCAGGGAGATATTGCTTTAGTGTATGTCTGGTATCTGAACTCGCAATTGGACGCTTTTCAAGCCAACCCTGATAATTACACCTGTCTCCACTATTCTCCTCCAAGAAAATAGTTTTAAGCCCGCGAAAGAGCGGGCTTTTTTTTTTGCCTGAAGGGGGCCTGACATGCGTTATACGTATTACTACGTATGATTGCTGCATGCCTGCCCCATGTCACCGGACCGTTGCGCTAGGTCACAATGTCGTAATAAACACTGCCTATACTAAAAATCACCTGCCATACACGCAACTGATATGCCTGATGGCAGCCGGTGTGCGGCGCCCAGGGCGCTACACACCAACCGGATTCGCATCTCTTGGCCCAATCCTGGGTCGTGCCCGCCACTGGCGGGCATTTTTTTCTGCCCTGTCGCAACTTACGGCCAAAAAAGATGTCACAGCGCTTGAAGCCGTCGCTGATTTGGTTATCATGAAGTTCGCCTTGCGAATTCGCCCTGTCTTCGCAAGTCAACGTACAACGAAACGTCCAAGGGAGCCCGTCCTATGAACCTACGTGTACCAGTCGCTGCACCACCCGACGCTTGCCGCCGCCAGCATGAAGACGGTGACCTCGTCCTTAGCGAACTCAACCCGCGCACCGTCGTCGACGGTCTCGACAGCGACGCGACGCCGCTCAACCTCCTGACCTTCGGCAGCGTTCGCGAAGTCTGCCCCAAGTGCCAGCAAACCCACCTGAAACTGGTCTTGCGACAGGGAAGTGTTCGCATGGCCCATTTGTTTTGCGCCGATTGCGCGAGCTGTTTCGACGCCCATTATGCGGATGGCGCGCCCGCCCTGACGATCTGAAGCAATATTAGTGTGCGGGCAATTGGCTGCACGGCGTGGTATGGTTGGCGCTTCCCGCGTCCACCTTCCACGTTCGTCTCGATGCCCGCCCTGTCGTCCTTGCTGCAGCCCCCGCTCAATGTCCGTCGCGCCCTGCATGCCCTGGCCCTTCTCGGGCTGGCAGCCATCCTGGTCGCCGGTTCCATCCCCGGCGCACGCACCGAGGTCGGCGCCTATGCGTCCGGCGTGGTGCTGCACGGCTTGAGCTACGCCTTCCTGGCCACGCTGTGGTTCCTGGGCGCCACCGGCACGCCGCTGCAGCGCGCGCTGAAGGCGATGCTCGCCATCGCGCTGATGGGCGCTGTCGACGAATGGGTGCAAAGTTTCTTCCCGTATCGCTCGGGTGACGTGCGCGACTGGCTGGTCGACGTCACCGCCGCCACGCTCGCTTCCACGCTGCTGGCGGTGCTGGCCACGCTCGCGCCTGCGCGACAGCCGGCGGCTTCGCCACGTCCACGCTGACCATCATCCTCCGTTCGGGTTCCACAAAGAATCCTCTCGCTTGATCCAACCCGCCTTCAAAGGAAGTCAGCTGGAACGCAGGCGCACTTAACGCCTCTTACCCTCGTGGCGCGCTGCATCGTCACATCCCCACACAATCCCAATACGAGGAGTTGATCATGAAGCAATCACACCAGCGCGTGGCCATGGCGGGCCTGCTGACGGTCGCGCTCGCCATTTCCGGGTGCGCCGCCATGCGCGGCGGAGAATCGTCGAAAGGGTCAAGCGGCGCGAGCGGCAGCACCGGATCGAGCGACCATGGCTCGGGGGCCAGCGGCAGCTCGGGCAGCTCGGGCGCCTCGGGCAGCACGGGCACGACCACCGAAAGCATCCAGGACGGCGCGGGCGTTTCCGGCAGTTCCGATACCTCGGGCAGTTCAGGCAGTTCGGGCAGTTCAGGCAGCAGTGGCTCGGGCAGCTCCAGCATGCAGGACGACCGCGGCGGCAGTGCCTCGACCGCAGGCGCCGCGGGGGCCAGCGGCGCCCCCAACAGCACCGTGCTGGCGATCGAGATCCTGCCGTCGTCAAGCGGCATCACCGAAGGCGATTCCTCGATGGGCAGCAGCGGCGCGGCCGGCGCCACCGGCAGTTCGGGCGGCGGGCAGTCCTACCGCGTCACGGTGCGCATGGACGACGGCAGCACGCAAGTCGTCACCCACGACACCACGCCCGATTTCCGCAGCGGCGACCGCGTCAATGTGGCAAGCGGCGGCATCCAGCGCTAGCCGGGCCGCGCCACCGGGTGGACGGCCCGTCCACCCGGTGGCAAGGCGCCAGACCTGGCAAACCCCAAGACCGGGATCAACCGGGGTCAGGGCGTCCCCGGGTCCTTGCCTTCTTCCACCTCGCGGTGAAACATCGGGATGTTGCGCGTGGCATTGCTGATGACTTCCAGCGGCAGCTTGGGCGTGCGGTCGGCGTTCAGCAAGCCATTGGCTTCCTGGAAGGTGTCGGTGAACTGCGTATAGCAGAAGCCGCTGAACATGAAGGTTTCGTTGACCACTTGCAGCAAGCGCCGGTATTGCTTGAGATAGCTCTCGGCCGTATGGGCGCGGCTATAGCCCCAGGTGGTCTCGTCCGGGTTCGGCGTCTGCTTTGGATCGTAGGCGATGCCGCCGAATTCCGTCAGCACGATCGGCTGGCCGCGGTGCGGGAAGCCATCCAGGGTCAGGATGCGCCCGCCGGGACGCCGCTGGTCGAACAGCGTGCGCACGGGATCGGTCACCGCGTAGCGCGTCAGGATCTTTTCCGGGTCGCTGTCATAGTCGTGGATGCCCAGGATGTCGGTGGCCGACGCTTCCCAGCCGTCGTTGCCGATCACCGGACGGGTCGAGTCGAGCGTGCGGGTCAGGTGGTACAGCGCCTCCACCGCATTGCGATGGGCCTGGGT
The DNA here is from genome assembly GCF_059685725.1 of Telluria sp. RT2P19. Classification (NCBI taxonomy): domain Bacteria; kingdom Pseudomonadati; phylum Pseudomonadota; class Betaproteobacteria; order Burkholderiales; family Oxalobacteraceae; genus Telluria; species Telluria sp. RT2P19. The sequence continues at coordinate 239,074 of NZ_JCASIL010000001.1, read as the reverse complement.
CAGGGTCAGGTTGGGCACGCCCCACGACTCATTGAAGGCCACCCACACGATGATGCAGGGGTGGCTGTAGTCGCGCTCGATCGCCTCGGTCCATTCCTTGACCATGCGCGTGATCGCGCGCGGACTGAAACGGTAGGCCGATGGCATCTCTTCCCAGACCAGCAGGCCCAGTCTGTCAGCCCAGTATAGAAAGCGCGGATCCTCGATCTTCTGGTGCTTGCGCACGCCATTGAAGCCCATCAGCTTGACCAGCTCGACGTCGCGTTTCAGGTGCTGGTCGGATGGCGCCGTCATGAACGATTCCGGCCAATAGCCCTGGTCGAGCACCAGGCGCAGCTGGTAGGGGCGGCCATTGAGCATGAAGCGGTCGCGGTTGATCGAGACCGAGCGCAGCGCCGTGTACGAACGGATGCGGTCGAGTACCACGTCGCCGCAGCGCAGCGTCACCTCGGCGTCGAGCAGGGTCGGCCGCTCGGGGCTCCACAGGATCTCGTTGCGCGAGTCGTCGATGCCGGGGTCGGACAGCGCGATCTTGCGATTGGCCTCGCCCGCCAGCAGCTTGTAGTAATCGTCCGCCAGCAACTGGTCGCCGTGCCAGATCTTGACCTCGACGAACAGCTCTTGCTGAATGTCGCCGGCGGCAAACACCTCGCAGCCGATCTCGTAGGTCTCGAACACCGGGGTCCAGCGCAGCTTCTGGATATAGGTCGGGGCCACCTGCTCGACCCACACGGTCTGCCAGATGCCGGTGGTGCGTGGATACCAGATCGAGTGCGCATCAAGCAGCCAGTCCTGCTTGCCGCGCGGCTTGGCAAGGTCGGCAGGATCGTCCTCGACCCACACCGTCACCGTCTGCTTGCCGTCGGCGTGCAAGGCGCAGGTGATGTCGGCCGCGAACGGCGTATGGCCGCCCTCGTGCTCGGCCACCAGCTGGCCATTGACCCAGACACGGGCGCTGTAGTCGACGGCGCCGAAGTGCAGTATCGTGCGCCCGTCGTTGGGGGTCAATTCAAATTCACGCTGATACCAGACCACGCGGTGGAAACCCGTGTCCTGGATGCCGCTCATCTCGGTCTCGGGCGCGAACGGCACGGTAATCTCGTGCGTCCATTCCTTGACGTCGGACGGCATGAAGTAATGACCCTCGTCATCGAAGCAGAACCGCCACTTGCCGTTCAGGTTCTGCCACTGGTCGCGCACCAGCTGGGGACGGGGATATTCAAACTGGTTCATCGTCATCCTTTCTGTCAGTCGGCACCGGCACCAGGATCCGGCCTTGGCGTCCATCTGCTTTGTTATATGCCGCCAGCGCGCTGGCGGCGGCCTGTTGTGCCTGGCCCTTGCGGCACAGCGCCACGCAGGCGCCGCCGAAGCCGGCGCCGGTCAGGCGCGCGCCGAGCACGCCAGGGGCGGCGCGCAAGGCCTCGCACAGGGCGTCCAGCTCGGGGATCGACACCTCGTAGTCGTCACGCAGGCTGAAGTGCGAGGCATTCATCAATTCGCCGAAGCGTTCGGCGCTCACGCCGTCGGCCGCTTCGAGCACGCGCAGGTTTTCCCGCACCACGTGCCGTGCGCGCTCGCGCAGCGGCGACGGCAGGCTCTCCAGCGCCGACGGATCGCTGACGTCGCGCAGCGCCTGCACGCCGAGTTTACGCGCGCCCTCCTCGCACTCGGCGCGGCGCTCGTTGTACTTGCTGGCGGCGAGCTTGCGGGGCACGCCAGAGTCGACCACGATCAGCTCGGTATCCGGCGGCAGCGGCACCAGGCGATGCTCCAGCGTGCGCGCGTCGATGAACAGCATATTGGTCTCGTCGGCCAGGCTGGACGCCATCTGGTCCATGATGCCGCAGTTCACCCGTGCGTACTCGATCTCGGCACGCTGGGCGATGCGCGCCAGCTTGACGTCGTCGAGCGTGAAACCCAGCAGCGCGCGCATGGCGCGCAGGGTCGCCACTTCGAGCGCGGCCGACGACGACAGGCCCGAGCCCACCGGCAGGTCGGTCTCGACGTAGACGCGCAGCGGCGGCACCTCGATCCCTTCTGCCTGCACCAGCCGGATGCAGCCCTCGATATAGCTGCCGAAGCCCAGGGGAGCGCTGCCCTCCTTCGTGAAGGTCACGCTCGCGTCCAGGTTCGGTGAATAGAAATGGAAGTGGTCGTCGCCGCTGCGGCCGAGGGCCACCATGGTGCGCTGGGGCGTGGCCACCGGCAGCATGAAGCCGTCGTTGTAGTCGGTATGTTCGCCCAGCAGGTTGACCCGGCCGGGGGCCGAGGCGTTCACTTCGGGCGCGCCGCCGAAGAAAGTGTCGGTGCTTACGGTCATGCCTGCGCCTCCAGCCAGAGCGGCCGCTTGCGGCCATGGACGTCCAATGCCGGCCAGCCGGGATCGCACGTCAGGTTCTCGAGCCCTTGCGGGCCGAGCAGGAAGGTGTCTTCGATCTTCATGCCGCCATAACTTGGATTGAAGGCGAACGCCATGCCCTCTTCGAGCTGGGTGGCGGTGCTCGCCGTGGCCACGATCTCGCGCGCCAGGTAGCCGGTGATGCCGCCCTGGTGGTGCTCGCGGATCGCGTCTTCGACGTCGGCATGGTGATAGGCCTGGGCCAGCGCGTGGTAGACGCTCGACAGCGATTTTCCGGGCGCCACCGCGGCCAGGCCGGTGGCCTCGACGTCCATCAGGGCGCGCTGCCCTTCCGGCGCCGATCCCACGCCGCCGAAGCTCACGAAGCGCGTCAGGTTCGCATACAGCCCGTGGCGGCGCGCGCAGAACACCAGCATGGCGCGTTCGCCGATGGTTTCGTGCGACGGCGTCGCGTGGCGGAACAAAGGCAGGCGCCTCGCGCCGGCCGCCAGCACCAGCGCCGGATGGATGCCGCGCCGCCACAGCGCCTCGGCGCCGGCACCGGCCAGTTGCTGCTCGGTCCAGTCGGGGCGCGCGCGGTGCAGCACCTCGGTCATCGCCTCGGCCGCCTCGCGGCCCAGCAGGCGGTAGCGCGCCTGTTCGGCGTCGCCCAGCACCAGCTTGCGCTGGCGCAGCGCAAGCGGCAGCGCCTGTTCATTGCCCACCGGCCGGTCCGACAGCACCGCGCGCCCCTGCGACGTCGTGGCCACGAAGCGCTCGCGCAGCTCCGGCTCGGCCCATGGCTCGATGTGGAAGGTGAAGCCGCCCGGGACTTCTTCGGCGCGCAGGCGCTCGCCCTCGATCGCGTCGGTCAGCACGCAGGCGTCGTCCTGCGTGACCAGCACCTCGGCGATGCCGACGTCGGTCGTCTGCAGCACCGCGCTCGAGCCGCCCGCCGTCACCCATGCGAACCAGTCGGTGCCGCGCAGGCGCACCGCGCCGGCCCCTTCCTGGGCCAGGGTGGCGCGCAGCAGCGCCAGTTTGTCGGCCACTTCCGTGGCCCGCATATCCAGTGCCGTCATACGCAATCCTCCAGGCTGACTTCGACCTGCTGCAATTCGTAGGCCGTTGTCTCTGGCAGCACGTCCATCGCGAACATGCCGGCCGCCAGCTCGGTGCCGGCCAGGTATTTGAGGCGGTCGCGCGTGCGGTAAGGCGGATAGAACTGCGCATGCAGCTGGGTTTCCGGGTGCTCGGCGCCGTCGGTCGGCGCCTGGTACCAGGCCATCAGGTAAGGGAAAGGCCGGTTCCACAGGGTCTCGTACTTGAGCAGCACGGTCTTGAGCGCGCGCGCCAGCCCCTCGCGCTGTGGCGGCGTAAGCGCGGCGAAGTCCTTGCACGGGCCGGTCGGCATCACCCACACCTCGTAGGGGTAGCGCGCGCAGGCCGGCACGAAGGCGATCGCATAATCGTCCTGGTACAGCACGCGCCGGCCGTCGGCGGCTTCGTCGCGCGCCATGTCGCACAGCAGGCTGGTGCCGTGCTGCAGATAGTACTCGCGCTCCTGCGCCAGCATGCGCGCCGGCACCGACGGCACGAAGGGGTAGGAGTAGATCTGGCCGTGCGGATGGTGCAGGGTAACGCCGACCTCGGCGCCGCGGTTCTCGAAAGGCAGCACGTAGTGGATGTGCTGGTGGCTGCCGACGCGCGTGGTGCGCTCGCCCCATACCTGCAGCAGCAGTTCGATGCGCGACAGCGGCAGATGGGCCAGCGCTGCGCTCGGGTCTTGCGTGAACACCACCACCTCGCAATGGCCGTTGGCTGGCGCCGTCGGCACCGTCACTGTCGGTGGATCGTGCGATTCCAGCGCCAGCGACGGGAAGCGGTTGTCGAACACGGCGATCTCATAGTCGCCGGCCGGCATCTCGGTCGGGTGTTCCTGGTCCACAGTCGGCGCCAGCGGATTGTATTGCGGCGGCGGTTGATAGGTGCGGTTCTGGCGGAAGGCGGCGTAGGTCACCCACTCGCCGCGCAGCGAATGCCAGCGCAGGTGCGGGTTCGCATGCTGCGGCTCGGCGAACGGGCTGGGCGCAGCGATGCCGTCGGGAATCGGCTGGTTGCTGTACAGCGTGAGATGTCGTCCGTCCGGCTTTTTGAGTTCTTTGCTATGCATGGCAACAGTTCAGGTTCGGTCAGGCATTCGGTCACGTCGGGCGCGAACGAGTACGCCGAAGTACGGCGCATCGACGCGCGTGCGGCGCTAAAAGCCGATCCTAACATGCTGTATTCGCCACACTTTCCGCCCTGTGGAAACTCATTTTCCGGACAACAATACTGCGCTGTCACAGGGGCGAGACAGCCTTCGCGCTAAGGCGTGGATTCATAAGGGGCGGTGCATGAGCTGCCTCTGCCAGCCCAGGATATTGTAGGCCCATACCTACAATACCAATAGAAGTATTTACACAGAGCGGCAAGAAAAACGCTGACGTGCCCGGCTTGGACATTGTCAGCATCTGATGGCCGCCAATTGCTTCATTCCTGGCGCAGGGGGAGTGTGAAATAGAACGTCGATCCACTGCCCACGGTGCTGTCGACCCACAGGCGGCCGCCGTCCTGCTCGACGATGCCCTTGACGATCGACAGGCCCAGGCCCACCCCTTTTTCCGACCCGATGCTTCCTTGAGTGAAGCGATCGAAAATGCGCGGCAATAATGCCGGCGCGATGCCGATCCCCGTGTCCGCGACCGAGATGACGACCTCGCCGTCGCTGCGGCGCGCGCTGACCGTGATGCGGCCTCCCGCCGGCGTGAACTTGAGTGAATTGCTGATCAGGTTGCCCAATACCTGCTCGACGCGCGCCCGTTTGCAGGCAATCAGGAGCTTGTCCGGCTGGACCGCCGCGACCACGCCGACCTCGGCCCTTCTCGCCAGCGGCAATGCCAGGTCGATCGCTTCTCGTATCAGCGCGTTCACGTTTTCGACCTGGGGTTCGGGCGAGCGCGCGACATGCTCCTGCTTGGCGAAATCCAGCACGGATGTCACCAGCCGCTCGATCGAGTCGGTCGCACGCAGGCCGCGCGCGACCAGTTGCGCCAGCATGGCCGGCGTCAGCGCCTGGTCCATCTGCATCACCTGCAAGGTCATCTTCAGCACGCTCAGCGGATTGCGGATGTCGTGCGACACCATGTGCACCATGCTTTCCTTTTCCAGGCTGGCGCGTTCCGCCAGCTCCCTGGCCGCCTGTTCCTGGTGGAAGGCGCGCCGCAGCCCGTAGGCGAGCAGGCCGACCCGGAAGTCCAGCACGGCCTCCACCTCAGCGCGTTTCCACGGCGTGGCCACCCCGTCGACGACCTGCTTCCACGACGCGAAGGAAAAGCGCGGATGCAGGCGGGCGACGCCGTCCTCGACCTGCACGCGCTTGTCGGGCGCCCCGGCCCAGACCACGGTCATGATGACTTCGGGCCGGAACCACAGGATATAGTTCTGGTCGGTCTTGAGGATCGACATCGCCACGAGGCCGCTGGCGATGTCCTTGTATTGCCGGGCCGGTGGAAAGGCGTTGCCCAACTGGTTCGTCGCGTACACTTCCTTGTTCGCATGCTCGGCCGAGAGCCATTCGACAAGCAGTTCGAGTTGCGCCACGTCCGGCGTCTGCCCGATCGTGGTCCAGCTGCCGTTGTAATAGATTGCGGCGCTGCCGCCGCGGGCGCCTGCCAGGTCCAGCATGTCCTGGCTGCGCTTGACCAGCCCCAGGACGAGGTCGTCCTCTTCCTCGGTGCGCGCGATCAGCTTCGCATGGATCCGTTTCAGCTCGCCGCGGTAGCGCTGGTCTTCCATCGACTCTTTCAGCACCAGCTGCGACGACACGATCTGCGCGATCATCTTGGCGCCGAGGCGGCGGTCGGACCCCAGTTTGTTGGGTGTCGGGTGGTGGCAGGCGATCAGGCCCCACAGCCTGCCGCCATCGATCAGCGGCAGCGTGAGCGTCGCGCCGACGCCCATATTGCGCAGGTACTCGACATGCAGCGGCGACACGCTGCGCAGCGCCGACAAGCCCAGATCCAGGGCGTCGCCCGTGGCCGGATTGCGGCTGGGGTAGATGGGCACCGGCGCATAGCCGACATCCGGGATCATGCGCAGCCAGTTCTCGAGGAAGATCCGCCTTGCCTGCGCCGGGATGTCCGAGGCCGGGAAATGATGGTGCAGGTAAGAGTGCGCGTGTTCGGACCTCGCCTCGGCGACGACGTCACCATGCCAGTCTTCGGTAAAGCGGTAGATCATCACGCGCTCGAAGCCGGTGATCATCCTTACCTGTTCGGCAGTGCGCTGGCACAGGTCGAGCAGGCTGCTCGCGCCGAACACCACATGCACGGCACTGCGGATCGACCGTTGCAGCGAGCTCGGCAACGCCTCCTGCGGCGCCAGCGCTTCGATCTCGATCATCAGCACACCATGCCGCAGGTGGGCCGTGAGTTCCCAATCCTGCTCGCATTGCCTGTCCAGGTGAAGAATGGGCAGGACCAGGGGCGCCGCTTCGACCAGGTCGTCGGCGCTGATATACCCTTGCAGCGCCGCCAGCGCGGCCGGCGACAGGTGCTCCGCCAGCGAACGGTGGACCAGTGTGGGGGCGTCGATGCCGAAGATGTCGGCGCAGTTGATGCTGGCGTTGGTGATCTTCAGCGTGGGAAGGTCGATGCTGATCAAAACGCCGAATGGCTGGATCGCGCCGGGGATATGGATCGGTTCGTTTTCGCAGTGGACCAGGGTGGCCTCCGGCTTCGGCTGGCTCATGGGTATTATCTGTTCGAGTGGCAGGACGCCGCTTTCACTCGATACATATTCAAACAGGTAAATACCAGGAGTCGAAAGTCAGGCACGGCTTAACATTCTATCCCGGCATCCATCCGAAGTCTTGTGCAGGCAAAATTTAGACGATTGGCAAAGTTTCCGAGGTTTGAAACAAGCCATCGCCATTGACATTCGATCCGCCTACCTGGCCAGGTCGACCAGCACCGCCGTGTACATCTGCAGGTTCAGCAGCAGCTGCCTGGTGGTGATGAACTCGTGCTCCGAATGCCCGGTGTACTTCGCACCCGGCATCGACGGGCCGAAGCTGACCGCATTCGGGAACAGGCGCGAGTTCGTGCCGCCGCCGATCGCCACCGCCTTCGCATCCTTCATGCCCGTAAAATACGAGAAGGTCGACAGCAGGGTATCGAGCTGCGGCGGGTGGTCGAGAATCCACGGATCGCGCATGCCGACCCTGATGTTCGCGAGCGGCACCTGGCGCGCCTGCCAGTCGGCGAGCGCCGCATTGATCTCGTCCGTGAGCTGCTCGATCGTCTTGCCGCGCGGGCGGCGCAGGTTGATCGCGACCTCGATGCCCTCGTCGAGCTGGCGGATCACGGTCGGCTTGAAGGTCAGCGGACCCATGAAGCTGTCGCGGTAGGCGATCTTGCCGAACTTCTCGCCGTAGTAGCCCGTGCCCACCAGGTCGTTAAGGTAGTTCACCACGCTGCCGGCCACCGTATTGGGCCAGCTGCGCAGCGCCAGCGCATCGGCCAGCATGCTGACCGCGTTGACGCCCTCTTGCGGCTTGGACGAGTGGGCCGACAGGCCTTTCGCCACCACCTTCAGGTTCGCGCCATGGCGCTCGAAGGTGTAGCGCATGCCTTCCTGCGCGGCGCCGCGCGCGCGGACCTGCTGCTCGATCTCGGGCGTGACGTTGGCGACCAGCGCCTCGGCGTCCTCGGGGATCTGGGTATTGAACGAGCCGCCCCTGAACTCGGCGATATACGCTTCGCCGCCGGCGGCGACCTTGGCGCCGGCCTTCGGCACCGTCACGGCCACGGTGCCGCCGCCCTTCTCTGCCGTCACCACCGGATACTCGGCGTCGAGCGTGATGCTCATCTGCGGCGGTACGTGGGTCTTGAGAAATTCGGTCAGGGGACCCCAGTCCGATTCCTCGCCCATGTACACGTACAGCTCGATGCGTTTGTTGAGCGCGATCTGGCGGTCGCGGATGGTCTTCATCGCGTACAGGGCGGTCGCGATCGGCCCCTTGTCGTCCTCGGCACCGCGCGCGATCAGCTTGCCCGGCGCGCTGGTGCGGTCCAGCACGAACGGCGATTTCTTCCACTTGGCTGGATCGACCGGCTGCACGTCGCCATGGGTCACGATGCCGACCCGCTCGCTGCCCTTGCCGAGACCGATGATCACGGTCCAGCCATGGTCGGCGTAGTCCAGGCCGAGACGCTCGGCTTCTTCCTTCAAGGCGGCCTTGAAGGCGATGTGGACCGGATTCTTGTCGGACGGGTAGCGCGCGTCGGCCACCGTGTTGAAGCTGACCAGCTTCGCCAGGGTATCGACCAGGTCGTTGCGGTAGGTCTGCACCGCATACTTGGCGGCGCCGACGGCGGTCTCGCTCGGGGTGCTCGGCGTACCGGCCTGGGGCGCGGCGCCCGCATCGAATACGGCGGTGGTCCAGGCCAGCACCAGGCTGGCAATCAGGGCTTTCTTGTACATAGGGGCCGGTCTCCAGGATTGCAAAAGCGCACGGAGTCTAGCACAGGCACGGGTGCACGCGAACGCCGGTTTGCGCGTATCGTTACGCAATGCGCACCACGAGAAAACACCCATGACCGACAAGACCATCCTGCACCTGCACCCAGCCCTGCGCGACGATATCGGTGACCTGCTCACCCGGCGTCCCGTGCCCTCGAACCGGCTCGAGCAGATCGATCCCTTCCTGTTCCTGAACCACCATGGTCCGCAGGCCTACGGGCCGCACAACCGCGGCCTGCCGTTCGGACCGCACCCGCACCGCGGCTTCGAGACCGTGACCTTCATCGTCGAGGGCATGCTGGCGCACCGCGACAGCGCCGGCCACGAGAGCGTGATCCACGCCGGCGGCATCCAGTGGATGACGGCCGGCAGCGGCATCGTGCACGCCGAAGTCTCGCCACGCCAGTTCCTCGAACAAGGCGGGCCGCTCGAGATCCTGCAGCTGTGGGTGAACCTGCCGTCACGCCTGAAAATGAGCACACCGGCCTACACCGGATTGCAGCGCGAGCAGATCCCCGCCCTGCCCCTCGACGGCGGCAAGGTGACGCTGCACCTGGTCGCGGGCGAGTGGGAGGGAACGACGGGGCCGGTGCAGTCGCTGACCGGCGTCTTCATGAGCACCGTGGCGATGCGGGCCGGCGGACGGCTGGCGGTGTCCGGCCTGCGACGACGCAACGTGCTGCTGTATGTGGTGCGGGGACGAATCGAGGTGGGCCGCCACGGCGATCTCGTCAACGCCTACCAACTGGTGGAACTGAGCGAGGACGGCGACGAGTTGCTGCTGCACGCCGGGGACGACACGCTGCTGCTGTTCGGCCATGCCGATCCGATCGGCGAACCCGTGGTGGCGCACGGCCCTTTCGTCATGAACACCCGCGACGAGATCGTGCAGGCGATCACCGACTACCAGGCCGGACGCTTCGGATCAACGCTGGCGTGACGCCGCCTGGCGCTCCTGGCCGATCCGGCCGAACACCGCGTTTCTGCTCGGATGGCCGGACGACGCCCGATCAGCGCTGGGCCGCGGCCACTTCGCGGCGGCCGCCATCGCGCACGAAGACCGTGTCGGGAATCCTGTCGCCCTGGAAGCGCAGGCTCAGGTCCTTGCCGACCGCCACGAACCGTTTTTTGCCGACGTGGATGAGTTCGACAGGACCGTCGCCCAGGTCGGCATACAGCGTGCGCTTGCCGTCGGCGCGCTTGCCTTCGACCTGCAGGGTGCGGCCGTCTTCGAGCGCGTATTCGCCCTGCACGCGGTCGTAGGCGAAGGCCGGCATCGGCACCTGCTGGTGGGAGCTGCGTACTTCAACGACGGGTTTCTCGATGCCTTGCGGAGCCGCGACGCTCGACAGCGACAGGGTGGCGGCGGCGGCGAACAGGGCGATGTGTTTGATGCGCATGATGATGTTCCTTTCAGGTCGAATTCGAAGGAAGGACCTGCGGCATCAAGCATGCAAACGCCTGTGAGGAAGCCGCCCGGTCCATGTATTTCTTATTCGCCAGGGTTGCTTTTTTGTCTGGCGATGAACACAGTCTAGCCATCCGCCGCGAACACTCAAGCTGCATTGGTATGAAGCGCCAAAACGCGCGACGAAATGCGGAAAACACGAGGTGAACGGGAGGTGCATATGCGCGCCGAAACAGCATGTCTGCACGCCGTCTGCATGCGTCATTCCATGCTTTCCGTGAACTACGCGATTTCAAGGCAAGCCTTGTTTCAACAGTGTGTCTGCATGTCTGCAGATGCCTTACAGTAGCGTCATCGATAACGAAGCGGGCCCACCTCATGCATGCGATTCCCCTCGTCGCGACCACGCGCGGCTACCCAGATTCCGGCAATGTGATCGAGAACGTCCACTGGGGTTCGGTGGCCGTGGTCGACACCCGCGGACGATTGCTGTGGTCGGCGGGCGACCCCGACTATCCCACTTTTACCCGCTCGGCCCTGAAGCCGTTCCAGGCCCTGCCCTTCATCCTGGCCGACGGCCCGGCGCGCTTCGGCCTCACGCAGGACGAGGTGGCGCTGCTGTGCGCCAGCCACTCGGGCGAATCCATCCACCTCGACGGCGTGCGCGCCATCCTCGACAAGATCGGGCTCGAGCCGGGCCACCTCGAATGCGGCTGCGCGGTGCCGCTGCACTACGAGTTCACTGGCCAGAAACCGCCACGGGACGCCGAATGGACGCCGCTGCACCACAACTGCTCCGGCAAGCACAGCGGCTTTCTGGCCTGGTGCCGCCTGCACGACGTCCCGACCGCCAACTACGTCGATCGCGGCCACCCGCTGCAGCAGGCGATCCGCGCCGCCCTGGCCGACACGGTCGGCCTGCCGGCCAGCAGCATGCCGACCGGGATCGACGGCTGCTCGGCGCCGAACTACGCGCTGCCGCTGTCGTCGCTGGCGCATCTGTATGCGCGCCTGGCGCACGGCAGCGGCGACCCGCAGCTGGGCGGTGCGATGGGCATCCTGGGCGAAGCCATGTCGGCGCGGCCCGACATGGTCTCGGGCCAGGAGCGCACCGACCTGCACTGGATGACGGCCGGCGGCGGCGACTGGGTGGCCAAGATCGGTGCCGACGCGGTGCAGGCGATCGGCATTCGCTCTTCCGGGATCGGCATTGCGATCAAGATTGCCGACGGCAACAGCCGGGCGCTGCATCCGGCCGTGTATGCGGTGCTCGACCAGCTCGGCCTGCTCGACGAAGCGCGCAGGACCGCGCTCGAACGCTACCGCCAGCCCGCCATCAAGAATGCGCGGGGCGCGGTGGCGGGCGACATCCGGCCGCTGTTCACGCTGGAGCGGCGCGCATGACGCTGTCGTCCACGCATCCGCTGCGCCTGCTGGCGCCTTGCCTGCTGCTCTTGTGCGCGCTGCTGCTGGGCGGCTGCGCCACCACGCTGTCGGATCGCGACGGGGCCACGATCGCGGGCAAGACCTATGTCGTCACCGGTGCCTCGAGCGGCCTCGGACGCGGGGTGGCCGAGCGCCTGGGCGGCATGGGCGCCAACGTGGTGCTGGCCGCGCGCCGCGCCGACGCGCTGGAACAGGTGGCAGCCACGATCAACGCCGCCGGCGGCGCGGCGCTGGTGGTGCCGACCGACGTCGCCGACGCGGCCCAGGTCGAGCAGCTGGGCCAGGCGGCGCTGGCGCGCTTCGGCCGCATCGACGTCTGGATCAACAACGCGGGCGTGGGCGCCATCGGCCGCTTCGAAGACGTGCCTTTGGCAGACCATGCGCGCATCGTCGACGTCAACCTGAAGGGCGTGATCTACGGCAGCCACGTCGCGCTGCGCCAGTTCCGCAGCCAGGGCAGTGGCACGCTGGTCAATCTCGGCTCGGTCGAAAGCGTGATTCCGCTGGCCTACCACGCCTCGTACGCGTCGACCAAGGCGGCGATCCTGGGCCTGGGCCGGGCCCTGAACGAAGAGTTGCGGCTGGCGCGGCTTTACCGGGTGCATGTGGCCACCATCCTGCCCTGGGCCACCGACACCGAGTTCTTCAACCAGGCCGCCAACTACAGCGGCCACCGCCCGCGCATGCCGCTGATGGACGACCCGGGCAAGGTGGTCGACATCATCGTGCACGCCACCGTGTATCCGCGCGAGGAAGTGCCGACCGGCTGGAAGGCGCGCGGCGCCTACTGGAGCCACCGTATCGCACCCGACGTGGCCGAGCGCATGGCCGCCGATATCGCGCACAAGGCGCAGTTCGAGGAGTCGCCGCCGGCCGCGCCGACCAGTGGCGCGGTGCATCGCCCGCTGCAGGGCACGACCGGCATCGATGGCGGCGTGCGTGAGCGCATGCGCCACGAAGACGCGGCGCGCGAGCGCGACCAGCGCGGGCGTTAGGCGGCCAAGCGGCGCAGCATGCCGGCGAGCGCATCGAGCACGGCGCCGTCTGCCCAGTAACTGTCGTGCGACAACGGATTCCAGCTGCGCGCCAGCAGGCTCCCTACGCCGCCGGCGGCGTTGAGCGTGCGGTCCTCGACCAGGTTCCGGTAACCCGGCGATAACGGTTGCAGCGGCCAGCCCAGCACGTCGTCCGGGTCATAGAAATTGATCCACTTGAACCGCGAGGTGGGCGGTGCGATCGGAATGATGTGCATTTCCTTGTGCGCGGCGACGAAGATCGGAATATTGCAACCGGTGGTAACCAGTCCGGCGCAGGTGCCGCCTCCCAGGAACACACGCTCGCTTGCCGTCAGCGGCCGGCCCAGCGCGGTGGATGCCCAGGCGTCGATATTGCGCCAGATGCCGGCCCCGACCGCCTGCCCCGCCGCCGCCTTCTGCGCATCGTATAGGTAGCTCGAGAGTACCTGGCCGCCGAGCGACTGGGCAATGAACACGACCGGCATGGCGGGCTGGGTGGCGTGGGCCGACAGCAATGCCTGCGCGATTTCTGCCTGCGCCAGTTCGTAGACCGAACCGGCGACCTCCTTGCGAGTTTCCAGCCCCGCAGCGTCGCCCAGGCCGTACAGGACGAATTTGCGCAAGGACGCATAGCGCACCTTGCCGGTGGCGGCGGTGCGGTCCCAGACCAGGCGCTGGTTGTCGTGCAAGATGCCCTGGTAATAGACTGCACGCATCACGACCTGCGGGGCCAGGCGGCCCAGGCGGGTGCGCAAGCGGGCCATCAAGCCATCCGCATAGTCGGGCAGGGTCTCTCCCATGCCATGGATGGCGATCAGTGCGACTTGTGTCATGACTACCTCGCTCGAGATACCGCGAAATGCAGCGATATCGCTAGCGTATCAGTTCACGCGCACTGGCGCAGCTCAGGGCATTGAGCCGGGCAAACGGGTATATGACCGGCTCTGGCGGCGTCAGCGCGCGGCAGGCGCCAGGAATTCATCGATCAGCTTGACGGTGGCTTCCGGGTTTTCTTCCATCATCCAGTGGCCGGCATCGGGCACCACGGCTTCGCGCACATTCACCGCGGCGTTGCGCATGACGGTCGCCATCATGGGACCGAAGGAACTCTTGCCGCCGATCGCCAGCACCGGCATGGTGAGTTTCACCCTGGAGGCGACGCGGTTGTCGGCGACGTCCTTCGAGGCAATGGTATTGAACTGGGCAAACGAGGCCCGCATCGCGCCGGGCTGGGCGTACAGCCGCGCGTAATGGGCGCGGGTGGCCTCGTCGATCTTCGCCGGGTCGGCGGCGAACTGGTTCCACAGCCGGTCCATGAAGATCCGCTCGCGGCCCTGCACCAGCTGCTCGGCTTCCTTGCCGCCGAAGTTGAAATGCCACAGGCGCGGATCGAGCACGATCTCGTCCCACGGCGCCACGCCCGGCACCGGCGCATCCATTACCACCAGGCGGCCGACCTTGTCCGGATAGCGCGTCGCATACGCATACGCCACCATGGTCCCGATATCGTGGCCCACCACGTCGGCGCGGTCCTGGCCGGATTGCTCGACGACGGCGCGGATATCGGCGGCCTGCGACTGCTTGTCGTAGCCGCCCGGCGCCTTCGACGACAGGCCCATGCCGCGCAGGTCGGGCACGATCACGGTGTGCTGCCGGGCCAGGCGCGCGGCGAGCGGCCCCCACATGTCGCCGGTGTCGCCGAAGCCGTGGATCAGCACGACCGCCGGCCCCTTGCCGCCGGTGCGCACGTGGATGGTGGCGCCGTCCGCCGTCTGCACGCTGCTGGTCTTGAACTGCGGCGGCATGCCCGGGGCGGCGGCCTGGGCGGCCAGCGCCACGGAGAGCGCGGCGGCTACACTGAGGAATCGGTATGGCGCCATGATGACCTCCTTGTACGCGACCATCCCAGCGTATCCTACTTCGGGCGCGACGGCCCCTCGCAAAAGGCTGGCACAATGCCCGGCTCGTCGCATTCGCACAAGCTGCTCCATGGACATTCTTTTCGACCGTTACGCCGACGCCATCCGCCGCCTCGACCTGGACGGCGTCGCCACGTCCGCCGACATTCCCGCGCAGTTCCTGCTGGCGCGGGAAGGCCGCTACAGCAGCCACTACATTCCCTTCGAAGCGGTGAACCGGGACGCGCGCGTGGTCGTGGTCGGGATCTCGCCCGGCTTCGTGCAGTGGAAGAATGCGATGCGCGAGGCGCAGCGCCAGATGTCCGCCGGCGCCGACCGCGCGCAGGTGCTGCGCGCGGCGCGGCAATGCGGCGCCTTCAGCGGCGCGATCCGGCCCAACTTCGTGGCCCTGCTCGATGCGATCGGGGTGCACCACTGGCTCGGCATCGCCAGCTGCGCCACCCTGTTCGATGTGGATGCCGGCCTGGTGCACATCGGCGCCATCCTGCGCCATCCGGTCTTTGTCGACGGCAAGAACTACAGCGGCACGCCGGCGATGCCGCGCCACGCGTTCCTGCGCGCACAGGCGCTGCGCTACTTCGCGCATGAAGCCGCCCTGCTGCCCGATGCGCTGTATATCCCGATGGGAGCGAGCGTCAGCGAAGGGCTGGACTGGCTGGCCGGCCAGGGCGTGCTGCGCCCGGAGCGCATCCTGCACGGCCTGCCGCATCCATCCGGCGCCAACGCCGAGCGGGTTGCGTATTTTCTGCGAAGGAAGGAGCGCTCTGCGCTGTCGAGCAAGACCAATGGCGCGCAGCTCGACGCGGCGCGCGAGGCGCTGCTGGCGCAGATGGCGGCCCTGATGACCTGATCAGCGTGCGCCGATCTCCAGTTCGAAGGTATCGACGCCGTCGACGCCCCCGCGCACGCGGTCGCCCGGCTTCAATGCCGCCACGCCCGACGGCGTGCCCGAATAGATCAGGTCACCCGGCGCCAGCGTCACGAAGCGCGACAGGTAGGCGAGCACGTCGGCGATCGGCCAGATCAGTTCATTGAGGTTGCCTTCCTGGCGCAGCTCGCCGTTTACTTCGAGCCAGATGCGCGCGTCAATCGGATGGCCTACTTCGCTCACCGGATGCAGGGCGCTGCATGGCGCCGAGGCATCGAAACCCTTGGCCATGTCCCACGGCCGGCCGGTGTCCTTGGCCGCCGCCTGCAGGTCGCGCCGGGTCAGGTCAAGGCCGACGCCATAGCCCCATACCAGGTCGAGCGCGTTGGCCGCGTCGACATTCGCGCCGCCGGCGCCCAGCGCCACCACCAGTTCGATCTCGTGGTGCAGGTCGTCGGTCGACGGCGGGTATGGCACCGCGCCGCTGGCGGGCACCACGGCGTCGGCCGGCTTGGTGAAGAAGAACGGCGGTTCGCGGTTCGGGTCACTGCCCATCTCGCGCGCATGCGAGGCGTAGTTGCGGCCGACGCAAAACACGCGGCGCACCGGGAAACGGCTGCTCGAACCACTGACGGCCACCGAAGGCGTGGCGGGAGCGGTGAAGACGAATTCGGTCATGCTCATCCTTTCATTGATGGAGGCATGATGATACCTGCGCCAAGGATGGCCGTGGTCGGGCCGCCCATCTACACCGGCGCCAGCGCTTCCCCGGACGCGGATGCCGACGATGGCCGCGGCGCAGCAGCTTGCGCCTCGGCCACCGCCGCTAGCGCCGCGCTCGACTCGAGGATCCTCACCAGCGCCGTCATGTCCACCGGCTTGACCAGGTGGTGGGCAAAGCCCGCCTGCAGCGCCCGTTCGCGGTCCTTGGCCTGGCCGTAGCCGGTCACCGCGACCGGCACCGTGCCCAGGGTCTCGGGCAGCGCGCGCA
The DNA here is from genome assembly GCF_059685725.1 of Telluria sp. RT2P19. Taxonomy (NCBI): domain Bacteria; kingdom Pseudomonadati; phylum Pseudomonadota; class Betaproteobacteria; order Burkholderiales; family Oxalobacteraceae; genus Telluria; species Telluria sp. RT2P19. The sequence continues at coordinate 222,521 of NZ_JCASIL010000001.1, read as the reverse complement.
GTTCCTGGGCCAGCTGGTAGCCGTCGACGTCGGGCAGGCCGATATCGATCAGCATCACGTCGGGCCGCTCGACGCGCGCGCGGCGCAGGGCCGACGGGGCATCGTACTCGACCGAGGTGGCGTAACCCTGCACTTGCAGCAACGTCGCCAGGCTGTCGGCGGCGTCGCTGTTGTCATCGACGATCAACACTTTCAGCTTGCGCTGCAGGATGGCGCGCACGGCGTCCGGGTCGCCCAGCCGGGCGTCATCACCGTCGCACGTCCCCGCCACGCACGGCAAGGTGAGCGTGAAGGTGCTGCCGCAGCCGACACCCTCGCTGTGGGCCGCGACGTCGCCTTCGTGCATGTCGACCAGGCGCTTGACCAGGGTCAGCCCCAGGCCGAGCCCACCCTGCGAGCGCGCCAGGGTGCGCGCGCCTTGCGTAAACAGGTCGAACACGTTCGGCAGCAGCTCGGGCGGCATGCCGGAACCGTTGTCACGGACCGTCAGCACCATGCGGCCATCCCTGACCTGCAGCGCCAGGGCCAGCTGGCCGCCCTTCTGCGTGTACTTGGCGGCGTTGTTGACGATATTGGCCACGCTCTGCACCAGGCGCGTCTGGTCGCCGCGCACATAGACCGGCGTGTCCGGCAGCTCGACCCGCACCTGGTGCGATTTCTCGAGCACCAGCGGGCGGGTCTGGTCGAGCGCACCCGTGACCACCTCGCGGAAATCGACCGTGGCCAGCTTGAGCTTGACCAGGCCGCGCGTGACGCGCGAGACGTCCAGCAGGTCGTCGATCAGGCGGCTCATGTGCTTGACCTGGCGGCTGATGATGGTGCTGGTCTGGCAGATCCGCGGCTCGTTCGCGAACTGCATGCTCAACAGGCTGGCAGAGCTGCTGATCGGCGCCAGGGGATTGCGCAATTCGTGCGCCAGCATGGCCAGGAATTCGTCCTTGGTGTGACTGAGGCGCTCGGCCTGCACCCGCGCCGCGCGCTCGCTCTGCAGCAGCGCGTCGCGCTCGAGCGCCGCGTCACGCAGGGTTTCTTCGAGGCGCGAGCGGCGCACCACCTCGCGCGTGTGGCGCGCCACGTCCTCGGCCATCGCGGTTTCTTGCTCGGTCCAGTGGCGCGCGACCGGTTCGTGCAGGTAGAACACGGCGGACAGGCGCCCTTCCTCGATGATCGGCACGATCACCACCGCGCGCGCGCCGATGCCGGCGTAGGCCGCGGCGCACGGCGCCGAGCGCGGGTCGGCCTCGACGTCGTCGATGCGCACGATGCGGCCCTGGCGCAGCATGCCCATGATGTCGGCGCCGAAGTCGGCCAGCGGATGCGTCATGCCGGCCAGGCCGGCGATGCGGCCATCGGTCCAGTCGCGGTCGATGCTCACCGTGTGGCCGACGGCGTCGATCTCGCCATAGCCCACGCGCGCCACGCCCAGCGTCTGGCCGGTCATGGCGCTGGTGGCCTTCATGATGTGGTCCGCATCGTCCAGGCCATCGAGCGTCTCGCCCAGTTTCTGGTGGAAAGCGTGGCGGTGCTCGGACAGCACATCGGACGTGGTCTCGGTGAGCACGCAGTAGACGCCGGCCACCTGCCCCGCATGGCGCACCGGCGACAGCGAGACGCAGAAATAGCGCCGCTCGCGCTTGCCGTTGCGCTCGAATTCCATCAGGGCGTGCTGGAGCTGGGTCGCTTCGCCGGCCAGCACGTGCTCGAAGTACGGGCGCAGCCGCTCCCACAGCTCGGGCCGGACGCTGGCGTACGGCGCGCCGCGCGCGGCCGGGTGCTTGTCGCCGAGCAGGTCGGAATAGGCATCGTTATAGAACAGGCGCAGGTCGTGGCCGATGGCCAGGAACATCGGGAAGCGCGATGCAAGGATCAGGTCGCCGATGGCGCGCAGGCCCTCGGGCCAAGCGTCCGGCTCTCCCAGCGCCAAACCGCCGACGGCGATCGGCGGGAAACTGCTCAGGTTGCTCATCAGGAATACCCAGTGTGGTTCTTGCGAAGCTGGCCGGGCTTGATACACTGAAACGCTTCCCCTCGCGCTCTTATTGCCCTGCCGCCAACATTTTCTTGTTGTGGGCGATTATAGCGAGCAAATGGGATGGGCTGCGCCCGTTACACATCAGTGACTTTTGGTGGTTGTAGCCATGTCACAAATCAATATATCTCGGCCGCGGCGGCGCGCACGGCCTTCAGCAGCAGGTCGGCGCCGGGCGACAGCAGGTGGTCTTGCTGGCGGATGATGCCGAAGGCGTCGAGCTTGCATGGCAGCTCGATCGGCAGGATGCGCATCACGTTCAGCGACGCGTAGTATTGCGCCACCTCTTGCGGCATCACGTGCAGGGCGTCGGTCTGCTGCAGGAGGGCCGTCACCAGCAGCAGCGCCGTGGTGTCGACCACGTTGACGGGCGGCTGCAGGCCCGCGCGCAGGAACATCATGTCGAAGCGGTGGCGCAGGATGCTGCCGGGCGACGGCAGGATCCAGGGCCGGGCCGCGATGTCCTGCAGGGTCAGGTCGCGCCGCTCCAGCAGCGGATGGCCGGGCCGCACGACGGCGCACGCCGGTTCCTCGGTCAGCTCTTCATAGATCAGGCCCGTCGCGTTTTCCTTCTCGAGGATGCGGCCGATCATGAAATCGAGGGCGCCGTGCTTGAGTTTATCGATCAGGACGTTGCTCGACTCGAGCTGCACGCCGATGCGCAGCAGCGGCGCCTGTTCCTTGATGCGGGCGATCGCGCGCGGCAGCAGCGCCATGGCCGGCGCCATGATCACGCCCACCTCCACCTGCCCCGCCAGCCCGGCCTTGAGCGCCACGATGTCGTCGTGCGCCAGCGCCAGGCTGGTGAGCGCCATGCGCGCGTGGCGGATCATGGTCTCGCCGTAGATGGTCGGTTCCATCCCGCGTGGCAGGCGGTCGAACAGGCGCACGTCCAGCATCTCTTCGAGATCCTTGACCTGCTTGGACGCCGCCGGCTGCGTCATGTGCAGCTCTTCGGCCGCGCGGTGGATGTTGCGGTAGTCGTCCAGCGCGATCAAGAGCAGCAGCTGGCGCGTCTTGAGGCGTGCCTTCAAAAACCAGTTCGGGTTCGTCGTATCCATTAGGAAATCATATCAGTTTGGATATCGATCCGGCAGAGGTATCGCGGGTGCGGTTATCACTTGCAGCCCGGGGATGGATTGGCTGCCGGGCCTGCCGCGGTCTGTGCAATCGGCAGGATGGCGCCGTCCGGGCCGTAGCGCAGTTCTTCCACCGCGACCGAGCGACGGAATTCGCCGCCGGTCGGCAGCTTGCCGTTATGGTAGAAGATGTAGGACTTGTCGTTGAACTCGACGATCGCCTGGTGGATGGTCTTGACGTTGGTGTTCTTCTCCATGATGACGCCGCCCGCCGTCCACGGGCCGGTGACGCTCGGGCCGGTCATGTATACCGTCTCCTCCGGGAAGTGGCGCGAATAGGTGAGGTAATAGCTGCCCTTGTGCTTGTGCATATAGGCTGCCTCGACGAAGTGCTCCAGCCCGACGGTATGGATCGGGCCATCGAACTCGATCATATTGGGCTTGAGTTTCACGTACTTCATGACCGTGTTGCCCCAGTACATATAGGCCTGGCCGTCATCGTCGATGAACACGGCCGGATCGATGTCGTCCCACAGGATTTTCGTCTCTTTCGTCATGTCGTTCGAGACCAGGGCCTTGCCCAGCGCATCCACGAATGGGCCGGTCGGGCTGTCCGAGACGGCGACGCCGATCGCCTTGCCAGGGATGGTGGCGTGATCGACGGTCGAATAGAAATAATACTTGCCGTTGCGCTTGACGATGTCCGAGGCCCAGGCGTCGCGCCCGGCCCACTTGAAGGTCGAGTAGCGCAGCGGCGAACCATGGTCGGTCCATTTCTTCATGTCGCAGCTCGAGTAGACGCGCCACTCGTTCATCACGTAGTCCTTGCCCCCGACCGGGGCCTCGTCCTTGCCGACGTAGACGTAGACGCGGCCATTGTCGACCAGCGCCGCCGGATCGGCGGTGAAGATGTCCTTGACGATCGGGTTGCCCGCTTGTGCGCAGGTGGGCGCACACAGGGTAGCCGCGAGCGCGGCGGCGAGGATGGTTTGCTTGAACATCGGGTCTCCTGTTGATTTATTTTGTCTTGAACGCCATCACGCGCTGCACGACGCAGAACACGAACAGCAGGCCGCCGATCACGATCCTGGTCCACCACGAGCTCAAGGTGCCGTCGAAGGCGATCAGGGTCTGGATCGTGCCCAGCACCAGCACGCCGGACAGCGCCCCGGCGATATAGCCGTAGCCGCCGGTAAGCAGGGTGCCGCCGATGACGACGGCGGCGATCGCATCGAGCTCCGTGCCCTGGGCATGCAGGCCGTAGCCGGACAACATGTAGAACGCGAACAGCAGGCCCGCCAGCGAAGCGCAGAAGCCGCTGAACGCATACACGAGGATCTTGGTGCGGCCGACCGCCAGGCCCATCATGGCGGCCGACTGCTCGTTGCCGCCGACCGCGTACACGGCGCGCCCGAAACCGCTGTAGTGCGCGAGCCAGACGGCGAAGGCGAGCATGCCGAGCGCGATCAGGGCGCCGGGCGAGATGAAGCCGCCGAAGAACGGGATTTGCGTCTGCGACATCGCCACGAACAGCGGATCCTCGATCGTGATCGATTCGATGCTGATCAGGTAGCACAGGCCGCGCGCCAGGAACATGCCGGCCAGCGTGACGATGAAGGGCTGCAGGCGGAAATAATGGATGACGGCGCCCATGCCGCCGCCGAAGGCGAAGCCCAGCGCCAGCACGCTCGCGATCACCGCCAGCGGCGGCCAGTGCGCCACCTGCAGCAGCCAGGCCGCGATCATGGTCGACAGCGCCAGCACGGCGCCGACCGACAGGTCGATCCCGCCGGACAGGATCACGAAGCCCATGCCGATCGCGATCACCAGCAGGAAGGCATTGTCGATCAGCAGGTTGAGCATCACCTGCAGCGACAGGAAGCCTTCGTACAGCGCGCCGCCGATCAGCAGCATCGTCCCCAGCAGGACCACCGTGACCAGCGAGGTGAAGGATGGCGCCTTCGCCAGCTGCTTGAGGTTACCGACGAGTGCACTCATGCCGCCCTCCGCTTCCCTGGATTCCTGCGCATCTGCCTGAGCTGGTCCGACTGCGAGATACAGACCAGGAACACGACGACCGACTTGACGACCATATTGACCTCGGGCGGCACGCCCAGCGAATAGATGGTGTAGGTGAGCGTCTGGATGATCAGCGCACCGATGATGGAACCGGCCAGGCTGAACTTGCCGCCGGCGAGCGAGGTGCCGCCCAGGGTCACGGCCAGGATCGCGTCGAGCTCCAGCATCAGGCCGGCGTTGTTGGCGTCGGCGCTCTTGACGTTGGAGCTGATCAACAGGCCCGCCATGCCGGCGCAGGCCGCGGCGAACACGTAGACGAACACGATCAGGGCCGCGGTACGGATGCCGGCCAGGCGCGCGGCCACCGGATTGATGCCGACCGCCTGGATGAAGAGGCCCAGCGCGGTATGGCGCAGCAGCAGCGCGGTCACGCCGGCTACCCCCGCCACGACGAACAGCGCGAACGGCAGGCCGAACAGGTAGCCGCTACCGAGGAAGAAGAACGGCTGGTAGTAGACGGTGACGATCTGGCCGTCGGTCAGCAACTGCGCCAGGCCGCGGCCCGCCACCATCAGGATCAGGGTCGCGACAATCGGTTGCAGGCCCAGGCCGGCCACCAGCGCGCCGTTCCACAGGCCGCACAGCAGCGCCGCGCCCAGGGCGGCCGCCATGGCGACCAGCATCGGCGTCTCGGCCACGTAGACCGGCACGCCGTCCTGGATCACCATCGTGCCCCCGATGAGCATCGAGGCGACGGTGCCGGACAGCGCCACCACGGCGCCGACCGAGATGTCGATGCCGCGCGTGGCGATCACCAGGGTCATGCCGATCGCCGCCAGCATCAGCGGCGCGGCGCGGTTGACGATGTCGACCAGGGAACCGTACAGGTGGCCGTCCTTGATCTCGAGGTGGAAGAAGCCGGGGATCAAGAGCAAGTCGATCAGCAGCAGCGCGGCCAGCGCGGCCAGGGGGCGCAACAGGTGGTGCGCCAGCACGCGCGCGGCCAGCGACGGGCGTAGCGGCGCGCCTGGCTTCGCGGCCGGCGTGGCCGGGGTGGCGGTTGCCACGGGCGGATTGTCCTTGACGATCATGCTCGGCCCTCCCCCGCGATCACGTGCAGCACCGAGCTGTCGTCCAGCTCACCGCGGCGGTATTCTCCACAGGCCTTGCGGTCGCGCATGACGACGATGCGGTCGCTCACGCGCAGCACCTCGGGCAGTTCGGACGAAATGAACAGGATGGCCATGCCCTTGCGGCACAGCGTGGTGACGTAATCCATGATTTCCTGCTTTGCGCGCACGTCGATGCCGCGCGTGGGTTCGTCGAGGATCATCAGCTTCGGCTCGGTGGCGAGCCAGCGCGCCAGCAGCACTTTCTGCTGGTTGCCGCCCGAGAGCGTGCCGATCGGCGTCTCGGTGCTCGCCGTCTTGATCCCCAGTTGTTTGACGTAATAGTCGGCCAGCTCCTGCTGGCGGCGCAGCGGGATCGCGCGCAGCATTCCCCGGCGCGCCTGCAGGGCCAGGATCAGGTTCTCCCGAACCGACAGGTCGAGGATGGCGCCTTCGTGCTTGCGGTCTTCGGAGCAGAAACCGATGCCTTCGCGGATCGCGTCGCGCGGCGTGGCGAAGCTGCGCGCACGGCCGCCGATCTCGATCGCGCCATCGTCCGCCTTGTCGGCGCCGAACAGCAGGCGCGCGGTCTCGGTGCGGCCGGAACCGAGCAGGCCGGCAAGGCCCAGCAGTTCGCCCTGCCTGATTTCCAGGTCGAGCGGCGCCAGCACGCCGCGCCGGGTCAGTTGCCTGGCGTGCAGCAGGGTCGGGCCGGCCTGGTGGCCTTCTTCCATGCAGGTCTGCGGCGGCTCCCGGGTGTCGGCGGCGACGCCGACCATCTTGTTGACCAGGGCCAGGCGCGACAGCTCGCCGCACAGGTACTCGCCTTCGCGCTCGCCATTGCGCATCACCGTGATGCGGTCCGAGATCGCATAGGTCTGGTCGAGGAAGTGGGTGACGAACAGGATCGCCATGCCCTGCTCGCGCAGCTTGCGCAGCACCGAGAACAGCAGCTGCACCTCGGCCTCGTCGAGGCTGGAGGTCGGTTCGTCGAGGATCAGTACCTTGGCCGAGATATTCAGGGCGCGGGCGATCGCCACCATCTGCTGGATCGCCAGCGGGTAGCTGGCCAGCGGCTGGCTGACGTCGATATTCACCTGCAGGCGGGACAGGAGCTCGGCGGCGTCGCGGCGCATCCTGCGCCAATCGATCATGCCGAAGCGGCGCGGATAGCGGCCGATATAGATGTTCTCGGCGACCGACAGGTTCGGGCACAGGTTCACTTCCTGGTACACCGTGCTGATGCCGAGGTCCTGGGCGTGCTGGGTCGAGCGCGGCGCGATCCGTTCGCCGCCCAGCATGATGCTGCCGTGCTCGGGCTGGTAGACGCCGGTCAGCACCTTGATCAGGGTGGACTTGCCGGCGCCGTTCTGGCCCATCAGGGTATGGACTTCGCCCGGATACAGGCGCAGCCCCGCATCCGACAGCGCTTTCACGCCCGGGAATAGCTTATGGATGCCGGTCACTTCGAGGACCGGCACCTCTGTCGTCGAGGCGAGCATGGCCGCCTCAGTAACGACGGTTCGGGAATTCCTTGGCTGCGACTTCGGCCGGGAAGACACCTTCGTTCACCACGATACGTTTCGGGACCGGTTTACCGGCCTTGACCGCCTTGGCCGCTGCCATCAGCTGTGGGCCGAGCAGCGGGTTGCACTCGACGGTCACGTTGAGTTTACCCTGCAGCATGGCCTCGAAGGCGCCGCGCACGCCGTCGATCGACACGACCAGGATGTCCTTGCCCGGGGTCAAGCCGGCTTCCTCGATCGCCTGGATGGCGCCGATCGCCATGTCGTCGTTGTGCGCGTACAGCACGGTGATGTTCTTGCCCTCGGATTTGAGGAAGGCTTCCATCACTTCCTTGCCCTTGGCGCGGGTGAAGTCGCCGGTTTGCGAGCGGATGATCTTGAGCCGCGGTTCAAGCTTCATGACTTCGGCGAAGCCGGCCTTGCGGTCGATGGCCGGCGCCGAGCCCACGGTGCCCTGCAGCTCGACGATGTTATAGGCGCGGTTCGGGTTCTTCTTCGCGTGTTCGACGAGCCAGCGCGCGGCGCGGCGGCCCTCTTCCACGAAGTCCGACCCGAGCAGGGTCACGTACAGCGACTGGTCGCTGACCTTGACGGCGCGGTCGGTCAGGATGACTGGGATATTGGCGCGCTTGGCTTCGCGCAGCACGGTGTCCCAGCCCGATTCGACGACCGGCGAGAAAGCGATGATGTCGACGCGCTGGGCGATGAAGGAACGGATCGCCTTGACCTGGTTTTCCTGGCGCTGCTGGGCGTCGGCGAATTTGAGGTTGATGCCAGCCTTCTTGGCGGCGTCCTTGATGGAGGCGGTGTTCGCGGTGCGCCATTCGCTTTCGGCGCCGACTTGCGAGAAGCCGATCGTCAAGGGCTTGGCGGCGAAGGCAGTGGTCGGCGCGATTGCGGCGGCCACGGTCGCGGCAACTGAAGCGCCCAGGAGTTTCCTGCGGGTGAGTCTCATCACTTGTCTCCGGTATTGTTGTTATGCAATCCTAGGACAAAGTGGGATACTGATCCAATCAATTTTTTGCTGAGTGCGATATGTTTTTGAATATCGCACCAATGCGCAGAACCGGGACACCCCGGCCGGCGCACGGTATCGCTCATCAGGAATACGCCGAACTCATATTCAGCACGCCGTTGGCCCCGCGCGGGAAGAAGCCGCCCATGGTGACCGATTCCCTGGTCAGGTACACGATATTGAGGACGTCCCCCGGCGTGCGGCTGTAGGCGATGCCATCCTTGTCCAGCGGGACGATATTCGATACCGAGCTGTCGACCGTATTGACGATGCCCTGGTCGACATCGGCCGATCCATCGAGGCTGTCGCGCGCATTGGAAATCGCGGTGGCCGCGGTGCGCAGCGATGGCGTGCCCAGCCCTTTCGAATACAGCACCGTGCGCACCAGGCCCGCGTGGTAGGCCTCCGCCGCCAGGATGCCCGCCGCCGCTTCGAGGAAGGTCTTGTTCTGGATGAGCGGCGATGCGCCTTTATAGGCGGTCACGCCGACGTCTTCGAAAATGAAGGCGCCGAGCAGGAAGTTTTCATCGCTGGCATACGGATCGAAGGCGACACCAGGCCCGACCAGGCCGGCCGCCCGCGCGGCGCTCGAGAATGCGCCATTCGGATCGGTGCCGCCAATATCCAGCGCCGGTTGCGCGACCGCGGCCGAACCCAGCGCGCCGCGCAGGAAAGCCACGTGGGCGATCTCGTCCTGGGCGATCTCTTTCGCATACTGCGCCACCAGCGGATCCTTGAACTGCACCGGGCGGCCTCCAGTGACGGCGCCTTGCGTGCCCGCCCCGGTCAGCAGATTGGCCGGCAGGCCGATGCCGAGCGCCGCGTACGAATAGAACTGCGCTTCCAGGTATTCGAGGTTCAATGCAAAGTTAAGGATGTCGATATCGGTCGGCTGCGCGGCCTGGGCGATCGCGTCCTTGACCGAGCCGCCACAAGCGCTCAGGAAGATGCCGCCCACCATGCCGACGCTGATTCCGCCGACATTCTTGAAGAAGGAACGCCGCTTTTCGCGTTGCTGCTTGCGCGATTCGAGTAGTGCCAAGGTTATATGCGTGTCGGTCATGGTGCTTCTCCGGTTGGAACAACGATCGGGGAACGGGCCGGCGCATGCTCGTGTTTTGCAATCAAGAACCTGTCATACCGAACGAGCAGCGCGTAAGGGTTGTACTCACGTTCGTCGCGCACGGTTTCAACTATTTATAAATCCTCCATCCGGCAATTGCCGACGCCAGCCCTGCGCACGGGATCCAAACGAATTCGACGGATGCATAGCTTGTGATATTGTCAATAAGACTAGTTTCTCCCCCTATACAAGGCAGGTAGTGGCAGATACCCCCACCCTCGATCCCGAGCAGCTCCGTGCCTGGCTAAAGAGCGCGGCGCAACGCGATGCCACTGCGTTCCGCGCGCTGTACGAGGCCACGTCGCCGAAACTGTATGGCTTCGCGCTTCGTATATTAGGCAAGCGTGAATTGGCTGAAGAAGCCTTGCAGGACGGTTTCGTCGCAATCTGGAATGGCGCTACCACCTATCAAAGCCATCTGGCGGCGCCGATGACGTGGATGACGACCATCGTGCGTAATAAAGCGTTCGATATGCTCCGCCGTCATGGTGGCGAGGCGGAAATCGACGGCCCGGTGTTCGATAGCGACATCGTGAACGCGCTCCAGGATCCGCGCGCCAATCCGATCGACGCCCTGCTGGTGAGCCGCGACGCGAAAGCCCTGGCTTTTTGCATGTCGACGCTGGAAGGATTGCACCGGCAAGTGGTCGGACTGGCGTTCTTCCATGACCTGTCGCACAGCGAGGTGGCGCAGCAGATGGCAATCCCGATCGGCACGGTCAAGACCTGGATACGCCGTAGCCTCGAACGTTTGAAAACCTGCCTTGCCAGAGGCGACCGCCCATGAATATCCGTGACAATCCCGCCCTGTGCGACAAGCTGGCTGCGGAATATGTGCTGGGCACGCTCAAGGGCGGCGCGCGGCGCCGCTTCGAGCGCTTGCTGCACGACGATGCGGCCCTGCGCCGCGTGGTGGCCGAATGGCAGGACCGGCTCGTGCCGATGGCCGAATTCAGCGCCTCGGTCACGCCGCGGCGCCAGGTGTGGCTGGCGATCGAGCGTCGCCTCGGCCTGGCGCGCGGCCATGCGGCCTGGCAGTTCTGGCGCAGCGAATCGCTTGGCCTCTGGCGCGGGCTGAGCCTGGCGTCGCTGGCCCTGGTGCTGGCGCTGCTTGGCGTCATCAATTCGCCGCTGCTGGAGCGTCCGCGAGTCGATTACCTCGCCGCCCTGACCGATGACAAGGCCCGTACCGCCCTGCTGCTGACAGGTGACAGCAGCCGCCAGGTGCTCACGGTGCGCCTGGTCGACAACGCGCCGGTTGCCGGCGACAAGGTGCTGCAGCTGTGGGCGGTGCCCACGCAGGGCGTTCCGCGCTCGCTCGGTGTATTGTCCGGGGCGGGCGTGATCGAGCTGCCCTTGACCGTGGCCGCGCTCGGCGACGACGTCGCCTTGCTGGCCGTCTCGCTCGAACCGACGGGCGGTTCGCCGAGCCCGGATGGTCCGACCGGGCCGATCCTCTACAAGGGCAACTGGGTGCGCGTGATGTAAGGCATGGCCTTGCTGCTACCGGTCCTAGCGCAGCAGCCGCACGCCGTACAGGCCGCCGGCCACCGATCCCGGTTTCGCCACGAAACGCACGCTCAGCTTGCCCTGCGCGGCCTTGCGCACCGCGTCGGGAATCGGATAGTCGACCGTATAGATATCCTCCTTCGCGTCCGCCTCGAGGGTGACTTCCACCAGCAGCTTGCCGTTGACGAGGATATCGAAGCGCCGTCCCGCATCCACCCTGGAAAACGCCAGCCGCAGCACCCTGGCCTCACCCTTCGGATCGTTCAACTCATAGCTGAACCACCCGGTCGCATGGCGCCAGTGCCGGCCATTGTTGATACCGGCATCAACCCCCTCGCCCTTGAAGAAGTGGTCCGACTCCGGCTGCTGCTCGCCCGGGGCCACCTGGTCGATGGTGCGGGCGTCCAGCGCGATCCGGTCCGCCTCGCGCGCCGCGTTCGCGGCCTGCAGCTCCTTCAGGCCGCCCGGCGTCGAATGCTGCCAGTACATCGTGTAGCGCGATTCGTGCAGGCGGAAGAATGGAATGAATTCGGTGCGCGGCCCATCCGCGCCGTGTACCAGGCCAGCCGCGGTAAAGGTCAGCGGCTTGCCTGCCACCGGCTTGAACTTCGCGATGAAATCGGTCGAGTCGCTGACGAACATCGGCGCCGACTCCAGTGGGCACATCGGTCCCGAGGCGATATGCCCCATGCGCGAGTCGTCGGCCAGGTAGTTCAGCTTTTCGTCCCCGAGCATGCGCGTCTTCGCCGCCAGTACCACCGGCCCGTGCAGCACCGCGTAGTAGTTCGACTTGCCCGGCATCTGTTCCAGGCGCGTGCTCATCGGCAGCCGCACGTCGACCCGGTCGCCCTTCTTCCACGCGCGCTCGATGGTCGCGTAGCCGCCCGGCTGGGCGTCGACGGCGAGTGCTTGTCCATTGACCTTCAGCGCCATGCGTCCCGGCGCTACCCATGCCGGGTAACGGATCTTCATGGCGAAGCTGCCGTCGCCGTCGACCGTCAGGCGCGTGGTGTCCGTGTCCGGGAACGTGGTCGCCTGGGTGATCGTGACGCCCTTGTCCTTCCAGGCCAGCGTGGAGGCGACGAACAGGTTGACGAACAGCGTGTCCTTCTCGTGCGCGTAGATGAACTCACCGTACTTGGCGTGGCTCTCGATGCCCGAACCGACGCAACACCACATGCCATCGTCCACCTGCGAATACACGCGGTAGTGGTTCGGCCGCATCGGCGTGAAGTAGACGAAGCCGCCCTGCGGCCGCTGCGACGACAGGATGTGGTTGTACAGCGCGCGTTCGTAATAGTCCCCATAACTGCCCTTCTGCTCCGACTGGAACAGCATCTGGGTCAGCTTCAGCATATTGTAGGTGTTGCAGGTCTCGGGCCCTTCGACCTCGTGGACCATGGGGTCGAAATCGTCGTGACTGTGGAAGTGCTCCTTGACGCTGTTGCCGCCAATGGCCACCGAGCGCTTGTCGACCACGGTCTGCCAGAAGAATCTTGCAGCCTCACCCATGTCCTGGCGCCCGGTCGCATCGTGAATGCGCTTGAAGCCGATCACCTTCGGGATCTGGGTATTCGCATGCAGGCCGGTCAGCCGGTCCTGCTTCTTCGCCAGCGGCTGCAGGATGGCCTGGTGCGAGAACGCCAGCGCCAGGTCGAGGTATTTGCGATCGCCCGTCATCTCGGCAACGTCGACGAACACCTCGTTCATGCCGCCATGTTCGCTGCGCAGCATCGTCTGCATCTGCTCGGGCGACAGCTTCGATGTCAAGGCGAGGGCCCAGTCGGACAGCTGGACCAGCATGACCTTCGCATCCTGGTTGCCGGCATAGCGATAGGCATCGCGCAGCCCGGCGTAGACCTTGTGCAGGTTATACCAGGGCACCCACTTGCCGTTGACCGAGAAGTTGTCGGCTTCCAGCTTGCCGGCGGCGACGTCGCGCCAGGCCTGGCGGCCGCCGGGAATGCCGCCGATATAGCCGTCGCCATTGGCCTGCTGGGCGCGTTTGAGCTCCGCGACGAAGTAGTTCAGGCGGCGCAGCGTCTCGGCGTCGCCGGTCGACGCATGCATCAATGCCAGCGCCGACAGGTAGTGGCCGCCCATATGGCCATCCAGCCCGGTCGACTCCCAGTTGCCGTAGCTGGGCTGGCGCGGCTGCAGGCCGGCCTCGCGCAGGAACGGCGCCAGGAGGCGATCGGGCTCCATCGCCATCAGGTAGTTGAGGTTGGTGGTCTGGGCGTCGAGGAAGGGACCAGCGCCCAGGCGCACGTCGGCCAGCGGGAAGACATCGGCCGCCTGCGCCCAGGCGCTGGCGACCATCAGCGAGAGGAGCGCGACGCGTATCTTCATTTCTGCTCGACGCTCTGGTAGCGGTTCAGGTCCTTCTGGTCCGTTACCGGCCAGCCATCCTTGTCCCACTTCATCTCGAGCACCTTCAGCTTCTGCTTGTACTTGTCGGCGCTCTCGTAGGCGTGCAGCACCATGTAGTCCTTGCCGTCGAAGGTGTAGGCGCTGTTGTGGCCCACCCCCGCCCAGTCCTTGTTGCCCTGGATCACGATCGAACCGCCGCCCTTGGCCATGTCGACGCCGTTGCGGTCGAGGTAAGGCCCCTTGACCGACTTCGACCGGCCGACGACCACTTTATAGGTGCTGTCCTTGCCCTTGCAGCACAGGTCCCAGGACGCGAACAGGTAGTACCAGCCGTTCTTGGGGAAGATGAACGGCGCCTCGATCTGCGCCGGCGCGGCTTCTTCGTCCGGGGTAAAGGCCGGACGCTCGCGGCGCGCGATGGTGGTCCACTCCTGCGGCTCGGCCAGCCTGGTGCGGCTGGCGTCGAGCTTCACCAGTTTCAGGCCGCCCCAGAACGAGCCGAACGACATCCACGGCGTGCCGTGCTCGTCGTCGATCACGTGCGAGTCGATTGCGTTCCACAGGTCGCGGCCCGGGATCGACTGCACGACCTGCCCCTGGTCTTCCCACTTGTAGTCGGGCGAGCGTGGGTCGAGCGTCTTGTTGACGGTGACGCCGATGGCCGAGGTATTCTTGCCAAAGCCCGACACCGAGTAGTACAGGTAGTACTTGCCGTCATGGTGATAGATGTCCGGCGCCCAGATATGGTCGTTGAAGGTCGGCGCGGCATTCCTGGCCCAGGTCGGCTCGCCCTTGAACACGCGGCCTTCCGGCTTCCAGGTCTTGAGGTCCAGCGAGCTGTAGAAGGTGATGCCGGGACCGGTGCTGTACAGGTAGTAGCGGCCCTGTTCCTTTGCCATGACGGGGTCGTGCACGCCGACCTGGGCGGCGGATGCCGCACCGGTCAGCGCGGCCGACACGGCCATCGCGATTGCGATTGCGCGTGCGGCCTTCATTTACGCCTCGACTGCGAAGACCATCACGCCCTTGGCCGGGACCTTGACCGTCAGCTTGCCGTCGGCCGCCTTCGCGCTGAACGGCGCCGGCTTGACCGCCTGCGGTTGCTCGAAGGTGTTATGGGCATCCATCTTCTCGGCCGTCAGCACTTGGCCCGACACACTGCCCACGTTCAGGCCGGCCACGTTGACCGCGACGTCGCTGGCGCGGGTCGGGTGGGTGTTGACCAGGGCGACATAGACCTTGCCATCCTTGCCGCGCGCCGCGGTGGCGCTGATACCCGGCACCGACTTGCCCTTGCTCGAATAAGCCACGTCATTGTCGACCGCCACCGGCAGCGAGGTCGCGTCCTGGAACGGGATGTACATCTTGTAGGCGTGGTAGGTCGGCGTCAGCAGCATCTTGTCCTTGTCGGTAATGATCATCGCCTGCAGCACATTGACCATCTGCGCGATATTCGTCATGCGCACGCGCTCGGCATGTGCATGGAAGATGTTGAAGTTGAGCGCCGCCACGACCGCGTCACGGATGGTATTACGCTGGAACAGGAAGCCTGGATTGGTGCCCTCTTCCACGTCATACCATGTGCCCCATTCGTCGACATAGAAACCGATCTTCTTCTCAGGATCGTTCTTGTCGAGGATGGCGATGTTCTGCTTGATGTGGTCGTCCATGCGCAGGGTCTGCTGCATGGTCGAGAACCATTCCGATTCCGGGAAGCCGGTGGCGGCGCCCTTTTTCTCCCACACACCGGTCGGCAGGGTGTAGTAGTGGTAGCTGATGCCGTCGGTACCGCGCGCGGCTTCGCGGCTCAGCACCTCGGTCCACTTGGTGTCGTTGTCGTTGCCGCCGCTGGCGACCATCTTCGGCCGCGCGTTCGGCGGCGTCTTCAGGAACGTCGCGTAGTGGTTGTACAGGTGGGCGTAGTATTCCGGCTTCATATTGCCGCCACAGCCCCAGGCTTCGTTGCCGATGCCGAAATAGGCGACCTTGTACGGCTCCTTGCGGCCGTTCTTGCGGCGCAGTTCGGCCAGGGTCGACTTGGTGTCCGACGTCATGTACTCGAGCCACTCTGCCATCTCTTGCGGGGTGCCCGAGCCGAGGTTGCCGTTGATGTAGGCTTCGGTGCCCAGGATCTCGACCAGGTCGAAGAATTCGTGGGTGCCGACCGCATTGTCCTCGGCCACGCCGCCCCAGTGGGTGTTGACCTTGACCGGACGCTTGTTGCGCGCGCCGATGCCGTCGCGCCAGTGGTATTCGTCGGCGAAGCAGCCGCCGGGCCAGCGCACCAGCGGCACCTTCAGTTCCTTCAGCGCGCCGACCACGTCGTTGCGCCAGCCACGGGTGTTCGGGATCTTCGAGTTCGGACCGACCCACATACCCTCGTAGATGCCCGTGCCGAGGTGTTCGGCGAACTGGCCGTACACGTTCTTGTTGATGACCGGGCCCGGCTTGGTGGTGTCGACCGACACGCTGACCTGGGCGAATGCAGGCAGCGCGGCAAGGCTGCATGCGAGGATGATGGGCTTGAGTACTTTCACTGTTGTCTCCTGGTGTTATTGCGTTTTACTTGAACACTGCGACGAAGCCGCCGCGCGGTTTGATGGTGATGCTCTGTTTGCCGGCCTTGATCGGGCCCTGGCTGAAGTCACGGTCGCCGTCGCCGTCGGCGACCAGCATTCCGCTGCGACCGTCCAGGAAGGACAGGTCGAGCTCGACGGTGCGCGCGGCGCCGTCGGCATTGAATGCGGCGACATACCAGCTGTCGCCGCTCTTTCTGGCGATGACGGCGTAGCGCCCCGGGTAGCCGTCGATGAAGCGCACATCGTCCCAGCTGCGCGGCAGCTCGCGCAGCAGGTTCTTCACATAATCGGGCACGCCGGCCATGCCTTCGGGCCGCTCGGCGAAGTGCTGGATCCCGGACAGGAACAGCACCGACTCGGCCAGCTCGAAGCCGTTGCGCGTGACGCGCCTGATATTCGGGATGTCGCCGAAGGCCAGCGGCGTGTAGTCCATCGGGTCGAACAGGTTGCGGCTGAACGGCAGCATGGCGGCGTGCGGCGGCATCGCGTCCTGGTCCTTCTGCGCGAAGGTGGTGAACTCGAAGCCGCGTACCGCCTCCACCGTCATCAGGTTGGGAAAGGTGCGCGACCAGCCGCGCGGCAGCGTGGCGCCATGGAAGTTCACCAGCATGCCCGCGTCTGCTGCGTCGGTGAGCATGTCGACGTAATAGGCGATCATCGACTTGCCGTCACCGGCAAAGAAGTCGACCTTGACGCCCTTGACGCCCATGTCGCGCAGGCGTGCGAACTCGCGCCGCCTCGCCTCGCGGGTGAGCAGGGCCCCTTTGGGGCTGTACTCGGTCTCGTTCCAGGCGCCGGACGAGTTGTACCAGACCAGGATGCCGACCTTCTTCGCCTGCCCGTACCTGACCAGCTCGCGCATGCGCGCGTCGCCGATCTTGCGGTCCCAGCCGGCGTCGACCAGCGCATAGTCCCAGCCCATGTCGGCGGCGAAGTCGACGAACTGCTTCTGGATGTCGAAGTAGGTGCCGTCGTCTTTCAGCAGGGCCCAGCTCCAGGCTGCGTGGCCGGGCTGGATCTTCGCCTTGTCGAAGGCGATGGCGGGCGCGGCAAGATCGGTGCCGAGGGTCGATTCGACCAGCGTGGCAAGGCTGCCGAGCGCGATGATGCGCCACGGGGTCAGCATGTCGCCGGTGGACTCGGCCAGCAGCGCGCCGTTCGTGAATACCTCGGGCTTGGCCGGGATGTCCAGGTGGTAGACACCGCCGGGCGAGCCGGTGTGCAGGCGCGAAGCGTGGAAGCTGCCGTCCAGGTTCGCTTCGGTCAGCGCGATCCAGGTGTCGCCGCTGCGAAACAGCGCCGGGAACACCCAGCCGGCGCCCAGCGTGGACGGCGTGCCGACCGGGATTTCGCGCTGGTAGTGCTCTTCGTAGGACGGGTTGGTGCTGGCGTAGCCGGTCTGGGCGACCGACATCGGCTGCAGCCAGGCCCTGGTCGACTTGTCGAAGGCGAAGCTGGTCGATTCGCGGACAAACTTCAGGTTCTGGCCGGCGACCCGGTAGCGGAAGGCGACGCCGTCGTTCGAGACCCGGAAGGTCACGTCCATCGTCTGGCCCTGGGCATTGCGCAGCGTGTGGGTCTGCTCGTTGGCGCGGTAGGTGATATGGCGTTTCTTGGCGGTGGCCAGTTCGTAGCGGTCTTCGATCGGCTTGACCGGGGAGCTGTTGGTCAGCTTCAGACCCTTGGTCAGGTCGCCACTGCCGACTGCGATGCCGAGGCGCGATTCCAGGATGACGGGCTTGCCGTCGCGGCTGACGGAATAGGTCAGCACTCCTGCGGGCGAGACGGCGATATCGACCGCGACGTGGCGGTCAGGGCTGGCAAGGGGTACGGCGTGCGCCTGCGCGCAGATGGTTCCAAGAACGAGCAGTGCGATGCGGCTGTATGCAGTCATGGCAAACTCCAGGACCGTCGTACCCGCGCAGGCCTCGGCGGCCCCGTGGGTACCCAGTTTTGCTCGATATGCCGAGAAACCTGGATCGCCGCGCGACCGCGCAGGCCTGCGCGGGAATGACGTTGTTTCGAGTGGGCGGGAACGCTGGGTGACGCGATACCCGAGCGTGAGCGATCAGGTCCAGCCGGCATCCACGACGAAATCCTGCGCCGTGCACATCTTGCTGTCATCGGCGCCGAGGAACAGCACCATGCGCGCGACATCGTCCGGCATCAATTTACCCGGCAGGCACTGCGCCTTCTTGATCTCGACTTCGGCCGCGTCATCGACCCACAGCTCGATCTGCCGCTGCGTCATGACCCAGCCGGGCGTCACCGTATTGACGCGCACGCCGAACGGGCCCAGGTCGCGCGCCAGGCTGCGCGTCAGGCCGATCACGGCCGCCTTGGTGGTGGCGTACACCGGATAGCCGGCGCCCTTGGCATGCCAGGACATCGAGCTGAAATTGATGATCGAGCCGCCGCCCTTTTTCTTCATGCCGGGCAGCACCGCCTGGCAAGTGAAGAACATCGGACGCTGGTTGATGGCGATGCGCTCGTTCCAGTAGTCGAGCGAGACGTCCTGGATGTCGTGGCGCTGGTCGTTCGCCGCATTGTTGACCAGCACATCGAAGTCGCCCAGCTGCGACGCCAGCTCGGCCATCGTGCGCTGCAGCGCCGCGATGTCGGTGATGTCGCAATGACGAAACAGCGGCGCCTGGTGGCCCGCCGCCGCCAGCCGCGCGCACAGCGCCTCGCTGGCCTGCTGCGCGATATCCACGAAAGCCACCGCGGCGCCCTGCTCCACGAAGGCCTGCACGATCGCTTCGCCGATCCCGGTGCCGCCGCCCGTCACGAATACCCGCTTGCCCCGCAGGCTGGGGTAGTTCGCCATCTGTTCCATGCTTGTCTCCATCTTTATTCTTGTGCCTACGTCCTGTTCGCGTCTTATTCTTTGGTCAGCGCACCATCGCGCCGGCGCCAGACGCCCAGCGGATTGCCGTCGCGCAGGACCTCCGGCAGCAGTTCGGCCGGCAGGTTCTGGTAGCACACCGGGCGCAGGAAGCGCTGAATGGCCCCGGTGCCGACCGAGGTGCTGCGGCCATCGGCCGTCGACGGGAACGGCCCGCCGTGCACCATCGCCGTCGACACCTCGACGCCGGTAGGATAACCGTTGGCGAGGATGCGGCCAACCTTGCGTTCCAGCGCCGGCAGCAATGCCTTGGCCGCGTCGATGTCGCCGCCGTCGATCTGCAGGGTCGCGGTCAGCTGGCCTTCCAGCACCTCGGCCACGTCGCGCATCTGGGTGGCGTCCTTGCACACCACCAGCACCGAGGCTGGGCCGAACACTTCATCGTGCAATTCGTGACGCTTCAGGAATTCGTCGGCCGTCGTGCGGAAGAACGCGGCTCCGCCCTTGCCCTCCTGGTGGTCGAGACGTGCCAGCGTCGTCACGGCCTCGTTGCCTGCCAGCGCGTCGACGCCCTTGCGGTAGCTGTCGGCGATGCCCTGGTTGAGCATGACCGCGCTCTGCGAGGCGGACAGCGCCTCGCTGGCCGCCTTGGCGAAGGTGTCCAGGCCAGCGCCGTCGATCGCCAGCACCAGGCCGGGATTGGTGCAAAACTGGCCGACGCCCAGCGTCAGCGACGCGGCGAAGCCCTTGCCGATCTCTTCGCCGCGCGCGGCCAGCGCCTGCGCCAGGATGAAGACCGGATTGATGCTGCTCATTTCGGCGTACACCGGGATCGGCTGCTTGCGCGCAGCGGCGACCGCCATCAGCGCGGTGCCGCCCGAACGTGAACCGGTGAAGCCCACGGCCTGGATCGCAGGATGCGCGACCAGGCGCTGGCCGATGCCGTTGCCCGTGCCGGTCAACAGCGCGAACACGCCGGCCGGCAGGCCGCACTGCGCCACCGCCTTGGTGACCGCGCGGCCGACCAGTTCCGAGGTGCCTGGATGCGCCGAGTGGGCCTTGAGCACCACCGGACAACCGGCGGCGAAAGCGGACGCGGTGTCGCCGCCGGCGACCGAGAACGCGAGCGGGAAGTTGCTGGCCGCGAAGACAGCAACCGGGCCGACGCCGATCAGGCGCATGCGCAGGTCGGGACGCGGCGGGCTACGCTCGGGCAGCGCCGTATCCAGGCGCGCATCGTTCCACGAACCTTCACGCAGCAGGGTGGCGAACAGGCGCAGCTGGCCCACGGTGCGTCCGCGCTCGCCTTCGAGACGCACGCGCGGCAGGCCGGTTTCCAGCATCGCGCGTTCGATCAGTTCGTCGCCGATGGCCAGGATCTGTTCGGCCACGGTGTCGAGGAACTGCGCGCGCTGCTCGTCGGTGGTCGCACGGAAAGTGTCGAACGCCGCGCCGGCCGAGGCGCAGGCACGGTCGATCTGCTCCGGCGTGACCATGTGGAAGCTGGGTTCCAGGTAGGCGCGCCGGGTCGGGTCCCAGGCCTGGAACGATCCCGCAGCGCCGCGTTCCTGGACGCCGTCGATGATGGCTTCGCCGGTGATGGTCATAAGGTCTTCACTTTCACGTAAGGGGTATCGAGGACGGCGAGGCGGTTGCGCAGGGCCGGGCCGAAGGCGGGCGACTCGACCTCGAAGGTCTCGCCGGCCTGGACCTGGACACCATCGGCAAAACTCAAGGTGGCGGTGCCGAAGAAGTGGATGTGCACATCGCCGGCGCGCTTGAACAGACCGTACTTGAAGTGGTGGTATTCGAGGTTTTCCAGCGTGTGCGACATATTCTGCTCGCCGCTGACGAAGCTCTTCTCCCAGCGCACCTGGCCGTCGGCGCCGACGATGCGCGACACACCGGCCACGTGGCTCGGGAGTTCGCCGACCAGCAGCGCCGGGCCCAGGCCGCAGCTACGCAGCTTGGAGTGGGCGAGGTACAGGTAATTCTGGCGTTCGGTGACGTGGTCCGAGAATTCGTTGCCGATCGCGTAGCCCAGGCGGTATGGCTGGCCGTCGTCACCAATCAGGTACAGGCCCGCGATCTCCGGCTCTTCGCCACCGTCGAGCGAGAAGGCCGGCATGTCGAGGTCCTGGCCGGTGGCGCGCACGATCGAGCCGTCGCCCTTGTAGAACCATTCCGGCTGCACGCCAGGGGTACCGGTTTGCGGTTTGCCGCCTTCGACGCCCATGCGGAACATCTTCATGCTGTCGCTCAGTGCGGCGATATCGCCGCCGATCTTCTTGTGCATGGCGTCGCGCGCGTCGGCGCTGCCCAGGTGGGTCAGGCCGGTGCCGGTGACGTAGCAGTGGGCCGCGTCCGGGTGGTCGATCGGGGCCAGGATGCGGCCCGCGCCAGCAAGGTCGTCGTACTCGACCTGGTCGGCGCCGGCGGCGGCGTCGGCCAGCTGCGCCAGGCTCTTGCCCTGGGCGATAGCGGCGCGCGCCAGCTCGATCGTGGTGGTGTAGCCGTCGATGACGCGGATGGTGGACTGTTGCAGGATGCCGACGCGGCGTTCTTGCGATTCGGTCTGGAATTGGACGAGCAGCATGGTTCTGGTCTCCTGTATTTGTATTGGTGGCGCCGGCGTGCAGTGCGGCCGGGCGAGTGTTGCTTGAACGCGTGGGCGGGGAACCCGCCCACCCCACGATGTTTCACGCTGGGCGGAACCCGTCCACCCCACGATGTGTCACGTTGGGCGGAACCCGCCCACCCCACGATGTGTCACGTTGGGCGGAACCCGTCCACCCCGCGATGTGTCACGCTGGGCGGGATCCGCCCACCCCACGATGTTTCACGTTGGGCGGAACCCGTCCACCCCACGATGTGTCACGTTGGGCGGGATCCGCCCACCCCGCGATGTGTCACGCTGGGCGGAACCCGCCCACCCCACGATGTGTCACGCTGGGCAGAACCCGCCCACCCCGCGATGTGTCACGCTGGGCGGAACCCGCCCCCCCACGATGTATCACGTTGGGCGGAACCCGCCCACCCCGCGATGTGTCACGTTGGGCGGCAAACCTGCCCACCCACGATGCGTCGGGTAGGGTGGACGGCTCACCGTCCACGCGTCCAGATCACATCAATGAGAATGCTTGGGCACCGCCGACCCGCGGCAACCGACGAGGAAGTCGAAATCGCAACCGTCATCGGCCTGCAGCACGTGATCGAGGTACAGGCGCTGGTAACCGCTATGCTGCACCGGCTTGGTTCTCTCGGCCCGATCCGCCAGGCGCGCCTGGATCTGTTCATCGGTCAGCTCGACGTTCAGCGAGCCGGCATGGCAATCGAGCTGGATCATGTCGCCATCCTGCACGATGCCCAGCGGGCCGCCGGCCATTGCCTCTGGCGCCACGTGCAGCACCACGGTGCCATACGCCGTGCCGCTCATGCGCGCATCCGAGATGCGCACCATGTCGGTGATGCCCTTGGCCAGCAGCTTCGGCGGCAAGCCCATATTGCCCACTTCGGCCATGCCCGGATAGCCCTTCGGACCGCAGTTCTTCATCAGCAGCACACAGTGCTCGTCCACGTCCAGGTCCGGATCGAGGATGCGCTCCTTGTAGTGATCGAAGTCCTCGAACACCACCGCGCGGCCGCGGTGCTTCATCAGGTGCGGCGACGCAGCCGACGGTTTCAGCACGGCGCCACGCGGCGCCAGGTTGCCGCGCAGGATGCAGATGCCGCCATCGGCGATCAGCGGGTTGTCCAGCTGGCGCACGACTTCGTCGTTGTAGATCGGCGCATCGACGCAGTTTTCCCACAGCGACTTGCCGTTGACGGTCAGCGCGTCCTTGTTTGGAATCAGGTCGCCCTCCCCCAGGCGGCGGATGACGGCAGGCAGGCCGCCGGCATAATAGAACTCTTCCATCAGGAAGCGGCCCGACGGTAGCAGGTCGACCACGGTCGGCGTACCCTTGCCGATGCGGGTCCAGTCTTCGAGTTCGAGCGGCACGCCGACGCGGCCGGCGATCGCCTTCAGGTGGATCACGGCGTTGGTCGAGCCGCCGATCGCCGCGTTCACGCGGATCGCGTTCTCGAAGTTCTCGCGCTTGAGGATCTTCGACAGGCGCAGGTCTTCGTGCACCATCTCGACGATGCGGATGCCCGACATATGGGCCAGCACGTAGCGCCGCGCATCCACTGCGGGAATCGCCGCGTTGTGCGGCAGCGAAGTGCCCAGCGCCTCGGCCATGCAGGCCATGGTGGAGGCGGTGCCCATCGTGTTGCAGGTGCCCGCCGAACGCGAGTGCCCCGCCTCGGCCGACAGGAATTCGTGCATCGTGATGGCGCCGGCCTTGGCCTGCTCGTGCAACTGCCAGACGGCGGTGCCGGAACCGATGTCCTTGCCGTTCAGCTTACCGTTGAGCATCGGGCCGCCGGTGACGACGATGGTCGGCAGGTCGACGCTGGCCGCGCCCATCAGGAGGGCCGGCGTGGTCTTGTCGCAGCCGACCAGCAGCACGACGGCGTCCATCGGATTGCCGCGGATGGACTCTTCGACGTCCATCGACGCCAGGTTACGGGTCAGCATGGCGGTCGGACGCAGGTTCGATTCGCCGTTCGAGAACACCGGGAACTCGACCGGGAAACCGCCGGCCTCCAGGATGCCGCGCTTGACGTGTTCGGCCAGCTTGCGGAAGTGGGCGTTGCAGGGGGTAAGCTCGGACCAGGTATTGCAGATGCCGATGATCGGCTTGCCCTGGAATTCGTGATCGGGAATGCCCTGGTTTTTCATCCAGCTACGGTACATGAACCCGTTCTTGTCTTGCGTGCCAAACCACGCCGCAGAACGCAACGGCGTTTTCTTCTTTTCCTCGGACATGTATTTCTCCCTGTCTATTCTTAGCTGGGCGAAGCATTTTGCTTCTGCCCATGTCTCCTGATTACTGGAAGTAATAGTAAAGATCGGCCAGATAACTTTCCAATCAATTTTTAGGCAGGATTGATACCGTTTTATATATCGGAGTCGCGGGGTATGGACGCGGGCATAGGGCGTGGACGGTGCCGTCCACACCCACATCAGACCGAATTGATCAGCGGTGCAGGAAGCGCGCTTCCGGCAAGCCGCGCACGTCGAGGGATGTGGCGAACACCGCGCCGGAAAGCGGCGCCGCTTCGCGGTCCTTGCCGGTCATGCCCAGGTGGGCGCTGGCGACGAACAAGGTTGACAGGTCGGGGCCACCGAAGGCGGGACAACTCGGCTGCGGCGCAGCCAGCTCCACCACCCGGTCGAGCCGCCCATCCGGTGCGAAGCGCACCACCTGCCCTGCTCCCCAGCGCGTGCTCCACAAATAACCGTCGGCGTCGACCGTCGACCCGTCCGGCTCGCCCGGCGCGGCATCGGCCGCGACGAAGGCATGCACCCGCCCCACCTCGGCGCTGCACGGGTTGTAGTCGGCGTACTGGATGGCTTTCTCTTGCGAGTCGGCGAAATACATGCGTCGCCCGTCGGGACTGAAGCAGATGCTGTTGGCGATCGCCGCCTTCGGCAGCGGCAGCGATTCGAGCGACAGGTCGAGATTCAGGCGATAGAAGCCGCCCACCGCCCGTTTCGGATTCTGGTCCTGGTTGAACATGCCGAACACGAAGCGCCCCTGGCGGTCGCAGCGTCCATCGTTCAGGCGCGTCGACGGGTTATCGGCTTCGACGTCGCAGATCCGCGTGACCTTGCCGGTCGAGAAAGTGAAGAAGGCCAGGCCAGACGCAAGCCCCAGCAGCAGGCGGTCGTCGCTGCCGGTCAGGGCGAAGCAGCACAGGCGCTCGGGCATCGTCCAGCTGACGGTGCGGCCGCTCGCCGGCGAGTACGACCACAGGGTGGCGGCCGGAATGTCGGTCCACAGCAGCCGGCCCGTGCGCTCGCACCACAGCACGCATTCGCCGAGCTCGTGCCCGGCGTCGATCAGCACGTCCATCACGCGTCGTGCTCCACCAGGAATCGAAAGCGCGACTCGGTCTGGTACACCTCGCCCGGACGCAGGATCGCATCCGGGAAATGCGGCTGGTTCGGCGAATCCGGGAAGTGCTGCGGTTCCAGGCAAAAGCCGCTGCGGTGCTGGTAAGCCCTGCCTTTGCCGGCGAGCGAACCGTCGAGGAAGTTCCCGCTGTAGAACTGCACGCCCGGCTCCTGGGTCCACAGTTCGAGCACGCGGCCCGATGCGGGTTCGCACACGCGCGCGGCGAGGCTTGGCGTCTTGTCCCTGGTTGTGGCATCGGGCTTGTTGAGCACGAAATTGTGGTCGTAGCCGCCGCCGTGGCGCAGTTGCTTGTCCGGCTGGCCGATGCGCTCGCCGATCGGGCGCGGCTTGCGGAAGTCGAACGGCGTACCCGTCACCGGCGTCAGTTCCCCGGTCGGGATCGCTTCGGCGTCGATCGCCACGAAGGCATCGGCCTCGATGGTCAGGATATGACCGAGGATGTCGCCATCGCCGGCCAGGTTGAAGTAGCTGTGCTGGGTCAGGTTGACCGGCGTCGCCTTGTCGGTGACGGCGTGGAAGGACACCACCAGCTCGTTGTCGTCGGTCAGCGTGTACACGACGGTCGCATCGAGGTTGCCCGGATAGCCCATCTCGCCGTCCACGCTGCGATAGGTCAGGCGCAGGCTGGCGCCATCGACCGTGGCGTCCCACTTGACCCGGTCGAAACCATCCGGCCCGCCGTGCAGGTGGTTGTTGCCGTTGTTGACCGGCAGCTGGATCTGCTGGCCGTCGAGCGTGAAGCGCCCCTGCGCGATACGGTTGCCGTAGCGGCCGATCAGCGCGCCGAAATACGGGCTGTCGGTGGTGTAGGGTTCGAGCGTATCGAAGCCCAGCACCACGTCGGCGAAGTTGCCGTCGCGGTCGGGCGCATGCAGCTCGGTGATGACGCCGCCGTAGTCGATGATCTTCGCCACCATGCCCCTGGCATTGGTCAGCGTGAACTGGGTGATGGCCCTGCCGTCGGGCAGCTGGCCGAACGGCGCTTGCGTGATACCGGTTTGCACGTGCTCGACTCCTTCAGGATGTCATCAATAGGTGGACGGACGGCCGAACACCGGCATGCCCTGATCGTCCCAGCGCAGCGGTTTGACGAAGGTGTGGCGGTCCGGATTCCAGAGCGGATCGCCGACGATCTCGGTATAGGTGCGCGCGTGGTAGACCAGCATGACGGTATCGTTGTCCTCGGCGTAGGTGAAGCTGTTGTGGCCCGGGCCGTAGATGCCGTGATCGTAGCACGTACGCAGGACAGGCTGCGCCGACTTGGTCCACGAGGCCGGGTCGAGCAGATCCGCGTCCTCGTCGGCCCACAGCAGGCCCATGGCGTAGTTATGGTCGGTGGCGCTGGCCGAATAGCTGATGAAGATCTTGCCGTTGCGGCGCAATACCGACGGGCCCTCGTTGACCCAGAAGCCGATGGTTTCCCAGTCGTGTTCCGGCTTGCTGAGCAGGATCGGCTCGCCCTCGATCTGCCACGGCGTCTTCATCGGCGCGATATACAGGTTCGAGTTGCCTTCGATCTCGTAGTCCTTCTGGGCCCACAGGTAGTACAGCTGGTCCTTGTGGGTGAAGGTGGTGGCGTCGAGGCAGAAGCTGTCGATGCCGGTGTCGACCTGGCCCATGAACTCCCACTCGCCTTCGAGCGGATTGGCGTTGGTGTTGCGGATCGCGTACATGCGGTGCTGGAACAGCTTGTGCTTGATGTCGCGGCTCGGGGCGGCGGCGAAGTACACATACCAGGCGCCCTGGTTGAAGTGCAGCTCGGGCGCCCATACCAGCTCGGAATACGGTCCGGTTTCCGGCTTGTGCCAGGCGTCGACAGTCGGCGCGCTGGCCAGGCCTTCGATGCTGGTGGCGCGGCGCAGTTCGATGCGGTCGTAGAGCGGGACCGAGGCGGTGAAGTAGTAATAACCGTCGCTGTGCTTGTAGATATATGGATCGGCGCGTTGTTCGATCAGGGGTTTGATGATGGTTTCTTGCATCGTTATTCTCTATTCAAAATTTGCTTATCACCGCGTGGACGGGGAACCCGTCCACCCTACGTGGAATGGCCGGCTCCCCCGCCCACCCTACGTGGAATGGCCGGCTCCCCCGCCCACCCTACGTGGAATGGCCGGCTCCCCCGCCCACCCTACGTGGAATGGCCGGCTCCCCCGCTCACCCTACGTGGAATGGCCGGCTCCCCCGCTCACCCTACGTGGAATGGCCGGCTCCCCCGCTCACCCTACGTGGAATGGCCGGCTCCCCGCTCACCGCCGTGGGATGGCCGCCTCCACTCACTGCCGCGGGGTGGACGGCTCCCCGCTCACCGCCGTGGGGTGGACGGCTTCGCCGTCCACGCGTTCAGTCTGTGCACGCATCACGTCGTCGCATACCCCTGGGCGCGCATGTCTTCCTTGACGGTGCTGTAATAATCGTCGCTGATCCGGTACTTGAACATCAGGACGCCCATCAGGAAGTGGAAGAAGCCGGGAATCACCGACAGCATCAGGGCGATGCCCTGCAGCGCCAGCGCCGATTGCTCCTGATTGGGCTGGTAATTGAAGTAGTCAAGCAGCACCCCTACCATGCCGCCGGCGACGGCCATGCCGGCCTTCTGGCACACCGAGATGCCGCCGAAGGCGAAGCCCGAGACGCGCTTGCCGGTCTTGACCTGGCCGTAGTCGATGGTCTCGGCGATCGCCGACCAGAACACCGGTGCATGCAGGTCGACCACCAGCGACAGCATGAAGTACAGCACGAAGGCCAGCACCATGTCGCCCGGCTGCACCAGGAAATAGATCATCAGGCTGAGCACCGCGACCATGATCTGCGAATTGCGAAACAGCTTGACCTTGCAATAGAACTTGGTGGTCCAGGTGGACACCACCATCGCCAGGATCGCCGCCGCCACGCCGGTCGACAGGAACGCCGACACGGTCGCGGTGTCGCCGCCCAGGTAGTACTTGGCATAGTAGATCGCCACCGAACCGCGGATCACGTAGCCAATGGTGCCGGTCACGCAGACCGCGCACAGGATCAGCCACTGGTCATTCTTCATCAGAACGCGCACCTGGTCCATCAGTGGCTGCTTCTCGACCTTGTGCACCACGCGCTCGGTGGTGGTGAAAAAGCAGAACACGAACAAGGCCACGCCCACCGCCGCCATCACGGCCATCGCGGCCTGGTAGCCGGCCGCCGGATTGGCGCCGCCCCACTCGCTGGCCAGGATCGGCACCACGATGGTCACCATGAAGGCGCCGACCTTGGCGAAGAACAAACGGTAGCCGTTGGCCGACAGGCGCTGCTTCGGGTCCGAGGTCAGGCCGCTGATCAGCGAGATGTACGGGATGCCCACGCCCGCCGTCATCAGCGTCATCAGGATGTAGGTCGAGTAAGCCCAGACCAGCTTGGCGTCATAGCTCCAGTCGGGGGTCGAGAACACCAGGAAAACGGACAGGCCGTACGGCACCGCGAGCAGCAGCAGCCAGGGACGATAGCGCCCCCAGCGCGTCAGCACCGAGTCGGTGACCTGCCCCATCGCCAGGTCGGCGATCGCGCCGACCACCTTGACCGCGACGAACAGGGCCGCCAGGTCGACCGTGCGCAGGCCGTAGATATCGGTGTAGAAGAACGTGATGATCAACATCATCGACGAGATCACCACATTGAGCGCCATGTCGCCGGCGCCGAAACCGACTTTTTCGAGGGTCGAGAGTTTTTGAGTTTGCACGTTTCACCATCCAATCCAGACAAGCCGGGGCACTGGCGGAAAATCCGCGCAGCGCCCCTTGGCACTTCAACTACATGTCAAGAACAACCGGTTGCGCCACTCAGTTACGCCACCTGAGGGCCAGGCCCACCACCCGGTCGTAGCGGCGCACGTCGCGCGGCAGCTGCGGCACGCTGTGGTAATCGTGGTACGACTGGTCGAGCAGGTTGCTGCCGTCGAGCGTCAGCGTCAGGTTGTCGGTCAGCTTGTACGAGACCGAGGCGTCCAGTGTCTTGAGCGGATCGACCACGATGTTGTACGGCAGCGCGCGGTAGTTGTACTCGGCGGTGAACCTGTCGCGCCAGCTGTAGGCCAGGCGCGCCGACCACTTGCCGTATTCATACAGGCCCACCAGATTGGCCGACAGCTTGGACATGCCGGCGAAGGTATTGATGGTGCCGTCGGCTTCCGCCAGGCCACCGTCCATCCAGGTCACGTTGGCCTGCATGCCCAGCCCGCCCAGCCAGCCCGGAAGCTGGGTGTAGAACTGCTGGTAGGCCAGCTCGGCGCCCTTCAGCTTGCCCTCGACCGCGTTGTACGGACGGCTGACGTTATAGGTGTCGCCATCGTGCACTTCGGGCCGCGCGCTGCGGCGCAGATAGTTGTCATAGTCATGCTGGAACAGCGTGCCGGTAATCGAGCCGGCCGGCGCGAAGTACCATTCCAGGGCGACGTCGACGTTGCGCGACTCTTGTGGCTTGAGGTCCGGGTTGCCCGCGGTGCCGGTCGCCAGGGTGGTGGTGGTCGAGGGGAACAGCGCCAGGCCCGGGTTGTAGTCGGCGAACGGCGCGCGCTCGATCGCCTTGCTGGCCGACAGGCGGCCGATCAGGTCTTGCCTGAAGTGGGCGCGCATCGACAGGCTCGGGAGCACGTCGTTGGTGGTGGACGACACGGTGATCGGCGAGAGGACGCCGTCGCGCGCCGAGTAACCGCTGATGCGCTGCTTCGTCTTCACATAGCGCACGCCGGCGGTGCCGTCGATCGGCAGCGACCAGGCGTCGAATCCGAAGTTGGTCTTGAGGTAGACCGCGCTGGTCTTCTCCTGGTCGGAGAAGAACGATTGCGGATTGTCCGGCCGCGGATCACGGTCGCCGCGGATCGCCTGGCGGATATCGCCGGTGTTGTCGAGCAGGTAGTCCATGCACGGCGCATAGAACTGGTTCATGCCGTAGTTGCCGCCGGTCTTGGCGCTGGTGCAGTTCAGGCCGGGGAAGTCGGTCACCCTGATCGCGTCGGGCGACCACAGGTTCGGCGCCGGCGAGTGGCCGTTGAGCTCGTGAACGAAGTTCGCGTCGCGCTCGGCGTAACGCACGCCGGCGCTGACTTCCTTGAAGAAGCCGTCGGCTTCCGGGGTCCAGGCGACGTCGCCGCGCCAGTCGTTGGCGGCGCCGCGCGAGCGGTTGTGGTTGTCGAACAGGGCGAACATGGTCCAGTTGGCCGGATCGGTCATGTCGGTACCCGGGTATTCCAGGTAGCCGCCGCCGTCGCGCACCTCGGCGTTGATCGCCTTGGAGCGGTCCATGACGGTGTCCAGGATCGGGTTCTTCATATTGTGCTTGCTGATCGTGCGAACCAGTTCGGTGCTCACGCGCACGCCGGGCGCCGCCTTCCAGATCGCCCCGACCGCCGCCTGGTGCGACTCGGAAATTTCGCGCCGCGCCTGGGTCGAGCTCAGGGTGAAGGTATTCACGTTCGGATTGCTGATCGAACCCAGGTAGTTCGTACCCGGCATCGTCGTCACCGTCGATCCCGGATTGTTGATCGGCAGGTCGCCCACGAAGAAGTTGCTCTGCGAGTCGTGCTCGATGCGGGTCGAGAAGGTCTCGGCATACACCTCGAGGTCCTTCGACACGCGCCACTGGAGCGACAGGTTGCCGGCCAGGCGCTCGCGGTCGCCGTTGGACATCACGCGGCCCATCGACGGGGCGCCGATCACGCCATTATCCAGCGTGCGCGGTTCGCCGACGAAGGCGGTTTCGTCGTGGTAGCGGCCACGCTGGTAGGACAGGCCGCCCAGCACGCCGATCTCGCCGATCCCGCTCTTCCAGCGGTTCGACAGCAGGCCCGAGATGTTCGGGTCGATCTTGTCGGCCTTGTCGCGGTGTTCGCCGCGCACATTGATGGCCGCCTGCGCACCCTTGAAGTCGAACGGACGGTTGGTGCGCACGTCGATCACTCCCGAGGTGCCGCCTTCGACCATGTCGGCGCCCTGCGATTTGTAGACGTCCACGCGCTGCAGCATCGCCACCGGCACGTCGGCCAGGAACAGGCTGCGGCCGGCCGCGGTGAACATCTCGCGGCCGTTGTACAGGGTCTTGATGCCGCCCAGGCCGCGGATCACGACGTTGCCGGCTTCGCCGTTCTGGCGGATCACCTGCACGCCCGGCACCCGGCCCAGGATCTCGGCCACGTTTTTATCGGGGAACTTGCCGATATCATCGGCGACGATCGAGTCGAGCACCTGCTCGGCGTTGCGCTTGATGTTCTGGGCGCTCTGGGCCGCCTGGCGGGTGCCGGTGACGGTCACCACCGACGCGCTGCTGTCGGCCTGGGCGCGGGAGGCGTTGTTTTCGGCGTTCGACGGCGCGCTCGCCGCGGCGGTGTCGGACGGGACGACTTCCTGCGCACCGACGGTGGTGGCGCTCAGCAGTCCCGCGCCGGCAAGGGCGGCGACGGTGGCGCGCAGGGCGAAGCGTTGACGGGAAGTGCGGGAAAGTGCAGGCGCAGCAAAGCCCGGTGCATACCGTTTCATATGTCTCCTTTTTGTCGTTATATGCCGTTATCCGGCTGTATTTTTTACATGCTTGACGGTAATGGTAGGCTTTGCATTGAGAACGTTCCAATCAATTTTTCCGGCGTTCCGATACCGATTTATGTATCGACGTTACTGTCAAGCGTTTTGCATCAACACTTGAAGTCTCTCCGGAGGCACTGCACTACTGCGGTGCAAAAAGCGCATAAGCATAGTGCAAGAGCGCATAGTTGAGGAGGCGAGTTCCACTCGAGCAATGCCTTCCAGCCTTATATATGCACGCAGCAACAGCACGGCATTCCAGCCATACCAGGCGTCGGCGCGCACTGTTATTGCGCATTGCAGCAGATGTCAATGGTGAAAATGTGGCGTTATTGCAACGCAATAAGTTTATTATTGGCAATGTTCGCAAGCTGTGCTTCTGACCCTACGCCCTCCGAACATGCCCCGCCACGACAGGCTTCTCCTATGAAACCGGTGTCAAAAAACTCTTGTTCGCACTTGTCAATTGGGGGTTTCGACCCCGTTCCGATTGGATGTCGACCGATGACAAATGTCCGTCTGGCATGTCATCATGAATAGGCTATTTCACAAACAAACACTGGAGAGACATCCATGAAGCACAAAATTCTTGCCATCGCCCTCGTGTCGGCTCTGCCGCTGGTCGCCCAGGCACAAACCAGCGTTACCATGTATGGCATGATCGACGCCTCGATCGGCGTCGAAAACAACGACGCGCCAGGCGAAAGCAGCCGCACCGTCGTGTCGTCGGGCACCCAGTCGGCAAGCCGTCTCGGCTTCCGCGGTACCGAAGACCTGGGCAACGGCCTGAAGGCGCTGTTCAACATCGAAGCCGCCATCAGCGCCGATACCGGCGCGACCAACTCGCGCCTGTTCGACCGCCGCGCCGTGGTCGGCCTGCAAGGCGCCTTCGGTACCGTGACCGTCGGCCGTGAATACGGCCCGATCGCTGCCGTCGCCGGCGCATCGGACATCCTGGGCCAGGGCTTCTACGGCACCAACCTGGCAGCCTTCGGCACCAACCGCCTGACCCGTCGCCTGGACAACTCGGTCAACTACCAGAGCAACGCCCTGAACGGCTTCACCCTGCGTGCGGCCTACGGCGCGGGCGAGCGTAACGAAACCGCCACCCAGGACACCGGCGACGTCACCGGCGTGGCGCTGGAATACGCGAACGCGGGCTTCTACATCGGCGCCGGCTACCAGAACAAGGAAGACCTGCCATCGGGCGACACCAAGGAATACGCCGTGGGCGCAGGCTACAAGTTCGGCAGCTTCGAAGTGCGCGCCGGCTACCTGGCTGCCGAGCCGGAGTTCGCCAACCGCATCGAGAACAAGTACGAGCAGATGAACGCCGGCGTGTCGTACGGCTTCGGCGCCAGCCGCGTCTACCTGAACTACCAGCAGCAAGAGCAGGAACTGGGCGATGCTGAAGGCAAGGCAATCACCCTGGCCTACACCTACACCCTGTCGAAGCGCACCAACGTGTATGCTTCGTACGCCAAGCTGCGCAACAACGGCACCGGCGTGTTCTCGCTGACCTCGTCGGCAGGCACCATCGGCCTGCCGGCAACCGCCTTCGGTTCGGATCCTCAGGCCTACAACGTCGGCCTGCGTCACTCGTTCTAATCGACGCTGCCTCAAGCCGGGTGCCCGCCACCCGGTGCGAACCGCATGAAAAAACCGGCAAGCCTTTCGGCTTGCCGGTTTTTTTGTTTGCATGCCGCTGATCTTTGCTTCGCGCCCCTGCACGTCGCCTGGAAGGCAGCCACGGCGGGACCTGCAACCGCCACGCGCACGCCCTTGCGCGCATGAGCGGCTGGCTGCGCCGTCGCATTGGCCTGGGCGGCATCGATGCGGAACTCGGTTCGCCGATCATTCCCCTGCTTTCCTGGCCGCGGCCGCCGAGCGCTGGGCCAGGTTGCGCACTTCGCTGGCCACCACGGCAAAGCCGCGGCCCTGCTCGCCGGCGCGCGCCGCTTCGACCGCCGCGTGCAGCGCCGGGATATTCGTTGGAAGGCGATGCCGTCGATGACACCGATGATGTCGGTGATCTTGTGCGAGCAAGCGTCGACCTGGTCCACGGTGTTTACCACTTGCTGGATGACGTGACCGCCGCCCGCGGCCACGTTCGACGCCGATTCGGCCAGCATGTTGGCCTGGCGCGCATTGTCGGCATCCTGCTTGACGGTCGAGGTCAGTTCTTCCATCGACGATGCCGTTTCGTACAGCGCGCCGGGCAGCACCAGCACGCCCACGATCGACATCCGCCAGATTGTGCTGCGACAGGTGTTTTCGGCATCGATGCCTGCCTGCTCGCTGCGTCCCTTCTGCAGCCTGACCTGCTCGGCATTGGCGACCTTGAGTTGCGCCGGCACCGCGCGCAGTTCGCGCGTCAGGTAGGTCCGCGCCTTCCTCGTCGCCGGCGGCGACCAGCTTGAGCAATGTGTCCTGGCCGGTCACCTGGCGGTCGCTGGCGCTGGTCATCCGGTCCAGGATCTCGCGTCCCTGTGGTGTGGCAATGATCTTGTCCAGCTTGGCCAGCGCCTCGGCCATGGCGCCACGCGACGCCATGATCTGTTCGCGCTGCTTCTGGCGGTCGGCGGCGTCCGCGTTGAGCATCATATTGCGCAGGGCGATCGCAATATTGTTGTTCTTCGCCTCGAGATGGGCCGTGAATTCGATGCCGGGGATACGATTGAAACTGGCAATCAAAAAAGGCAGGCCGCGGCCTGCCTCGAGGTCAACCCAACAGAGAGTCAGAACTCTTCCCAGTCGCCCGCGTCGACGGCAGCCTTCGGCCGCGCCGCGACGGGTCGTGATACCGGTTTGTGCGCCGCCAGCGCGGGACGGACCGGGGCCGGCGCCGGCGCCCCCACCGAAGCGGCAGGCACGGCCGAGGGCGCTGCGACCGCGGCGCTCGACACCGCCAGCAACTGCTCGCCATCGATCCGGAACACCGACACCGCCTGCGCCAGCCTGGTCGACTGCTCGCGCATGGCCGCGGCGGCGGCCGCCGTTTCCTCGACCAGGGCCGCGTTCTGCTGCGTGCCCTCGTCCATCTGCGCCACTGCCTGGTTAATCTGCTCGATGCCCTCGGTCTGCTCCAGGCTGGCCGCGCTGATCTCGCCCATGATGTCGGTCACGCGGCGCACGCTGTCGACGATCTCCGCCATCGTGGCGCCGGCTTCGGCCACCAGCCGGCTGCCATCGGCTACCTTGCCGCTCGAGTCGCCGATGAGCGTCTTGATTTCCCTGGCCGCCGCCGCCGAGCGCTGCGCCAGGTTGCGCACCTCGCTCGCCACCACGGCAAAGCCGCGGCCCTGCTCGCCGGCGCGCGCCGCTTCGACCGCCGCGTTCAGCGCCAGGATATTGGTCTGGAAGGCGATGCCGTCGATGACGCCGATGATGTCGTTGATCCTGGCCGACGACGCGTTGATCGCGTCCATGGTGCCCACCACCTGTTCGATCACGGCGCCGCCGCGGACGGCCACGCTGGACGCCGCCGCGGCCAACCCGTTGGCCTGGCGCGCGTTGTCGGCGTTCTGGCGCACGGTCGACGTCAATTCTTCCATTGACGATGCCGCTTCTTCCAGCGCCGAGGCCTGCTGTTCGGTGCGGCTCGACAAGTCCTGGCTGCCCACCGCCACCTGGCCGGCGGCCACCGCGATGGTGTCGGTGCCGACGCGCACGGTGCCGACGGTGCGTGCCAGGCTGGCGTTCATTGTCCTGAGGGCCTGCAGCAATTGACCGGTCTCGTCGCGCGTGGTGACCTCGATGCGGCTGGTCAGGTCGCCCGCGGCGACGGTATTGGCCACCTCCAGCGCACGCACCAGGGGACGGGTGATGGAACGGGTGATCCACCAGGCCACCAGCGCCGCCAGCGCCAGGGCCGTGGCGCCAAAGCCCCACATCATCGCGCTGGTCGTGCGGTAGGTGGTTTCGGCCTCGCGCGCCGCCGCGTCGGCGATCTCGTTCTGCAACGCGGTCTGCTCGGCGGTCGCCCCTTTCAGGCGCACCAGCAGCGGACGCAGCTCGTCGGCCAGCAGCGTGCGCGCCGCTTCCGGCTCGCCGGCGGCGACGTGCTTGATGATGGCGTCCTGGCCGGCCTTGTACAGCGCGGTGTCCTTGTGCATCTGCTCGAGCAGCTCGAGCGCCTTCGGGTTGTGCAGCGCCTCGTCCAGCTTTGCCAGGATGCCCTCCATCGCCTTGCGCGACGCCATGATGTCGCGCACCTGGCGTTCGTGGTCGGCCTGGCCGTCGGTCAGCAGCAGATTGCGCAGGGCGATCGCGATATCGTTGATCTCGGCCTGCATCTGGTTGGTCAGCGCGATGCACGGCATGCGGCCATGGACGATCTCGTCGGTGCCGGCATTGATCCGGCCCAGCATTGCGTTGCTCATCACGATCATCACGACCAGCATGGCGCAGATCAGGCCGTAGCCCAGGGCCAGGCGTTTGCCGATGTTCAGGTTTGCCAGTGTCATGCTGCCTGCCCTTCTTTCCCGCGACGGAAAGCGTGTGCTGTATTGTCGTTGCTCGTTGCCATATTATTCCCCGTGATCTGCGCTAACCGGTTTTACTGAATTTCCTTATAGAAACTCTACAAGTGCTAGTCATCGCTGTCGATGGCCAAGTGTCAATAACTGTGAAATTTCGGCGATTTTCGAGTTCACTATGGCGTACATGCAACGGGTTCGACCCGCGTGTCAAGTAGACCAGATGACCTGGCACGCATTGTGCTTAGGCAATAATCACCATGGCGCCGCGATCCGGCGCGCCATCCACCGACCAGGAGCTCTCATGATCATCCGCCGACTCGACCCGCGCGCCATTGCCGAACGCAAGCAACAATTGGCGACGCTGCTGCTCGACGCCATCGCCGATGGCCATTCGCTCGGCTTTCTCAACGGGCTCGACCAGGATCAGCTCGACGCCTACTGGCAGGATGTTGCC
Organism: Telluria sp. RT2P19; assembly: GCF_059685725.1. Taxonomy (NCBI): domain Bacteria; kingdom Pseudomonadati; phylum Pseudomonadota; class Betaproteobacteria; order Burkholderiales; family Oxalobacteraceae; genus Telluria; species Telluria sp. RT2P19. The sequence goes on along the minus strand of NZ_JCASIL010000001.1, from coordinate 185,818 downwards.
AACGAGGTCGGCGCGGGGCGACGCGTGCTGCTGGCGGCCGAACGCGACGGCGCGCTGGTTGGCAGCGCCCAGCTCGACCTGTGCCTGAAACCGAACGGACACAACCGTGCCGAAGTGCAGAAGGTGCTGGTGCACTGCACCGAGCGGCGCCAGGGCATCGGCACCGCGCTGATGCAGGCGCTGGAGATCGAAGCACTGGCGCTGCGCCGCGGACTGCTGTACCTGGACACGGCGGTCGGCTCCGACGCCGAGGCGCTGTACCTGAAAAGCGGCTACCAGCGGGTCGGCGAACTGCCCGAATACGCCTGCACCCCGAACGGCCGCTGGCACGCAACGGCAATCTATTACAAGACGCTGTTCCACCGCAGCCGCGCTTGATGCGCGCCGCTGGCGCCGGCCGGCATGGCAGGCTGCACACGCCATCACGAACCTGAGTGTGCGCTCACCCGAATCCGCGTAGAATCGCCCTCTCGAACGTTCTGGAAAGCAATGTGACTGGCGCCTCCTCCACCATGACCCGCAGGCCGCTGCGGGCCTACCTGCTCTGGCTCGTCCTGGCGACCCTGTTGCCGGGCGTAGTCGGCGCGTCGCTATTGTTCATCCATCAGTACGAGAAGAGTCGTTCGCAGTACGAGCGCAATACCATGCATACCGTGCGCGCGCTGGTGTCGACCCTCGACAGCAAGATGCTGCGTGCCCAGGCGATCGCCCAGACGCTGTCCACTCTCGATGTGCTGGCAACAGGAGACTTCGCGCGCGTCCATCGCCAGGCGCGCGAAGCGCTCGGCCTGGCCGGCACCGGGATGGCAGCGGTCTTGCGCGACAATCAAGGCAAGCAGCTGCTTAACACCGCCGTACCCTATGGCACCCGACTGCCGATCGAGCCGTCGCGACAACTGGCAGAAGTGTTCGCGAGCGGCCGCCCGGCCATTTCCAACCTGTTCATCAGCCATGTGACGCAGCGGCCCGCCGCCAGCATCGACGTGCCCGTACTGGTGGATGGGCGCGTTGCCTATGTACTGAGTGTACGCATCCGCCCGGATTACTTCAACGACATGCTGACGCCCAAATCCGCGCCCGATGGCGCGCGCGCCTCGGTCATCGACCGCAGTGGCGTGATCTTCATGCGCAACCTCAATCCCGAGTTGTTTGTCGGCCGACGCGTCACCGACCCCTTGTATCTCGCGATGAAACGATCGCGCGAAGGCGCGACCAGGTCCATCTCGCAGGAAGGCGCGGCGCTCAGGACATTCTATTCACGTTCGGAGATGAGCGGCTGGTATGTGGGTGTCGGCGTGCCGCGCGCGAGCCTGAACCAGGCGCTGTTCCAGCCGCTGGCCGCGCTCGTGACGGGCATCACCCTGCTGTTCGGGATCGGCCTGTGGCTCGCCTGGCAGATCGGCGGCCGGCTGGCCAGCTCGGTCCAGGGCCTGACGGCGCCGGCGGTGGCGCTCGGCAAGGGCGACCACCCACCGCGCTTCACGCAGACCTATGTCAGGGAGACGGCCGAGGTAGCCGAAGCCATCGGCGCCGCATCGCGCCTGCTGGGCGAACGCGCCCAGGCGCTGGCGGTCAAGGAAGCCGAGCTGCGCGACGCCCACCGCATGGCGCGCTTCGGCACCTGGCACCTGACCCTGGCGACCGGCGCGGTCGAGACCTCCGAATCGGTGACCTATATCTATGGGCGCGAACTGCCGCCTTATGCGCAGCAGCGCGGCACCTTGCTGCCCGAGGAATCGTGGGCCCGCCTCGATGCGCTGCTGCAGACGCTGGAACGCGATGGCGGCAGCGGGCGCCTGCAGCTGCAGGTGCTGCACGGCGACGGCCACCGCATCTGGATCGACCTGCACTGCGAGGCGGTGCACGACGCCGACGGCCGGGTAACGGCGGTACGCGGCACCATCCAGGACGTCACCGACCGCGTCAACGCCGAAGAGGGATTGCGCGAGGCCGACCGCCGCAAGAACGAGTTCCTGGCCATGCTGGCGCACGAACTGAGAAACCCGCTGGCGCCGATCGCCTCCGGCGCCCAGCTCCTGGGCCAGGACGGCCTGGATCCGGCGCGCACGCGCCACATCAGCGGCATCATCGCGCGCCAGGCGCGCCATATGGCCGGCCTGGTCGACGACCTGCTGGATGTGTCGCGCGTCACGCGCGGCCTGGTGGCGCTGTCGAAGGCCCGCATCGATATCAACGAAGTGGTACTGGAAGCGCTGGAACAGGTGGGCGAGCCGCTGCGCCAGAAACGCCACCACCTGCAGACGGCGCTGCTGCCGGCGCCGGCGTGGGTGATGGGCGACCGCAAGCGCCTGGTGCAGGTGATCGGCAACCTGCTGCACAACGCCGTCAAGTTCACCGCCGCCGAAGGCCGGATCGCGCTCGCTCTCGAGCTCGACGAAAATCTGGTGCGTATCGTGGTGAAGGACAACGGCATCGGCATGCTGGCGCACGAACTGGAACGCGCTTTCGAGATGTTCGTGCAGGGCGAGCGCACGCCGGACCGCACCCAGGGCGGCCTGGGCATCGGGCTGGCGCTGGTGCGCAGCCTGGTCCAGCTGCATGGCGGCAGCGTGGCGGTGGAGAGTCCCGGCCAGGGCCAGGGCAGCACCTTCACGGTGACCCTGCCGCGCTGCCTGGCGCCAAGCGCGGCCACGCCGGGCGCCGGGCTCGATGCGGCGCCATCTGCATCCACGCGGGCACTGAAGGTGATGGTGGTGGACGACAACGTCGACGCGGCCCAGGTCCTGGCGATGTATGTCGGCGCGGCCGGGCACGTGGTGACGGTCGAACACGATCCGTTCGCGGCGCTGGCGAGGGCCAGGGTCTTCGCGCCCGACGCCTGCCTGCTCGATATCGGCCTGCCCGGGATGGACGGACACGAGCTGGCGCGCCGCCTGCGCGCGCTGCCCGCCACCGCGCAGGCGATGCTGGTGGCGATCACCGGCTACGGCCAGGCCCAGGACCGCGAGGCCAGCAGCCACGCCGGCTTCGACCATCACCTGGTGAAGCCGGTCGACATGAGCGAACTGGAGAAGATCCTGGCGGCGGCCAGCGCCGCTGGCGGCGACACGGCGGCCGCCTAGACCGGCGCCAGTTCAGCGCCGGATCTGCGCCCGCTCAGCGCTTGACGCTGCCGAACGCTTCGCCCTTCTTCCAGGTCGGCATGGCCGGCGCATTCGCGACCGCATAGCCGAGGTTGAGCGTGAACTGGGCCTGCTGCACCATGCCCGAGAGGTCCCACTCCGGCTTGTACTCGTCGCTGACCTGGTGGTAGTGGTCCTTGAAACCCTTCATATTGGCGCTCGCCTCGTGCTGGTGGTGTTCGAACTCGAAGTGGCCGTCACCCGAGAACACGGCCGAGCCGACGTTGAAGGCGGGCACGCCCGCCTTGGCGAAGGCGAAGTGGTCGGCGCGAAAGTAGGCGCCCGACAGGTCGGGAACGGCCGGCGCGATCTTCAGGCCCATGCGCTTGGCGACCTGCTGCGAAGTCTCGTACAGCGAGCTGCGCTCGGCGCCGGCCACGCCGATGTCCTTGGTGCGGCCGACGAAGTTCAGGCTGTCCAGGTTCAGGTCGGCGGCGGTCTGCGCCAGCGGCCATACCGGCTTGGCGACGTAGGCGGCGGCGCCCAGCAGGCCCTGCTCCTCGGCCGCCGGCCACAGGAAGATCTGGGTGCGCTTGGCCGGCTTCTTGACCGCTTCGGCCGCCATCGCCAGCAGCGCGGCGGTACCCGAGGCGTTATCGATCGCGCCGTTGTAGATGCGGTCGGCCTTGGGGTCGGCGCCCGGTTTCGCGTCAAGCATGCCCATGTGGTCCCAGTGCGACGAATAGATGACGGCCTGCTGCTTGAGTGTCGGATCGCTCCCGGGCACGATGCCGATCACATTGAATTGCTCGACCGGGCGGACCGCAGAACGCAAGGCGATCTTGCCGGCCACCTTCAGGTCGATCGGACGGAAATCGCGGCGTTCGGCCTGGGCGCGCAGCTGGTCCAGGTCATGGCCGCCGGCGGAGAACAGCTCGCGCGCGGTGTCTTCGTGAATCCAGCCTTCCATCGGATTGCCGTTGCCTTTCAGGCCGAAGCGCTCGTTGCCGAAGCCGTTGGCCGGCACGCTCCACGGGTAGGACGCGGACGGCGTGGTATGAATCAGCAGCACGCCGGCGGCTCCGCGGCGCGCGGCCTCCTCGAATTTGTAGATCCAGCGGCCATACCAGGTATACGCCTTGCCGGCGAAGCGGTTAGGCTCTTCGGCGGTGGGTTGCGGATCGTCGACCATCATGACCAGGATCTTGCCCTTGGCGTCCAGGCCCTTGTAGTCGTCCCAGTTTTCTTCGGGCGCGCTGGCGCCGTAGCCGACGAAGACCAGCGGCGCGTCGAAGGCGATGTTCTCCTTGCCGCTCCTGGTGCCCATCACGATGCCCTTGCCCAGTTCGGGCTTGAAGGTCTTGCCGCCGGCGCTGAAGGTCGCACTGCCCTCGAGCAGCTTGCTGCCCTCGATCTCGACCTTCTGGCGATAGCCGCCGCCGGGGATCGGCTTCAGGCCGACCAGCGCGGCCTGGGTTTCGAGGTAGCGCACCGTCAGGTCGCCGCCGCGCTGTCCGGTGCCGCGGCCCTCGAGCAGGTCGTCGGCCAGGAACGACAGGTGCGCGCGCAGCGCAGTTTCCGAGATGGCGGACGGCTGCTGGGCGTGCGCGGCCTGGGACAGGGTGAGGACGGCGGCACTGGCGGCCAGGGCAAGAGGATGAAGTCGCATCGATGTTCCGTGACAGTGTGGTGAAAAGGCCATCTTAAACCAACAAGGCCTTATACTGTCGGTCACCCAGGAATGGCGCCGGAAGAAAGCAAGCATGCCAGTGACACGCCGCACCGCGATCGGTTTTCTGTCCGCCCTGCCCTTGGCCGGCGCCCACGCCGCCCCCATCACCACCATGACCACCACGACCACCATGGAGAAGCCCAGGATGTACGGTTTGATCGGAAAGATGCGCGCCCATCCGGGCCAGCGCGACGCACTCATCGCCATCCTGCTGGAAGGCACCGGCGCAATGCCCGGCTGCCTGGCCTATGTGATCGCGAAAGACACGCAGGATACGGACGCCATCTGGATCACCGAGACCTGGCAAGACCAGGCCAGCCACAAGGCCTCGCTGTCGCTGCCATCGGTGCAGGCGGCCATCGCCAAGGGCCGGCCGCTGATCGCCGGCTTCGGCGAGCGCTTCGAGACCGAACCGGTGGGCGGTCATGGCCTGGCGCGCCAGGATACGTCCCCCCTGGACCAGCGCCTGCCTCAATAACTGCGCAGCGAACGCGGTTTCATCGGCTTGGGCGCGGGCGCGCCGCGCAGGAACTTCAGCAGGCCATCGAAGTAGCAGGCCGGGTCGTCGTACATGGCCATGTGGCTGCCGTTCTCGCAATACAGGAACTGCCCCTGCTTGAGGCGCTGCGACATCTTCCTGAGATACGCCGGATCCATGGTGTCATGGCGCGCGCCGATGACCAGCGTGGGCACGTCGATCCGGCCCAGGTCCTCGAACCGGTCCCAGCGCGCGAGCCGGCCATGGATGCCCATTTCGCTGGGGCCCTGCAGCGGCTTGTAGACCTTCGGATTCAGATGCTGGAACGCGCGCAGCAGCGGCTCGGGCCAGCTCGCGAACGGCATGCGGAGGATGTGCCGTTCGTAGAATCGCGGGATCAGGAGTTCCATGTAGCGCGGATCGTCGGTCTTCCCCTTGGCCTCGAGCGTGCGCACCTCGGCCAGCGCGGCCGGGTCGATCCGCGGCGCGAGCACGCGTTCGACGTAGTCGTTGTGCGCGGGAGCGCTTGCCATCATATTGGAGATCACGAGACCCTTCAGCTTGCCGGGGTGGGCCAGCGCGTACTCGATGGCCAACAGTCCGCCCCAGGAGTGTCCCAGCAAATAGAAGTTGTCCTTCTCCAGGCCGAGCGCCTTGCGCACCTGCTCCACTTCATCGGTAAAGCGCTGCACGGTGTAGAGAGAAGGATCATCGGGCTGGTCGCTGAACGCCGATCCCAGCTGGTCATAGTAGTAGTACTCGATCGACGCGCCGGGAAAGTAGCGATCGAAGGTCTCCAGGTATTCATGTGTCGCCCCGGGTCCGCCGTGCAGCAGCAGCACCTTGATGGCGGGATTGTCGCCCACCCGCCGGGTCCATACCTTGAAGTCGCCTTTCGGCGTATGGATCGGAATCATGCGCACGCCGGCGCGCGCGGCGTCCTTGGCGGGATGCGGTTGCGCAGATGGTTCGGCGGCGCCGGCATTGGCCAGGCCCAGGCCCAGGCCTGCCAGCAGGCAGGCGATCAGGATTTTTTTCATGTGAGGTATCGGGGGAAAGATTCCGGTCTAGCGTCCGGCGCTGGCGGCACTCTTGCGCGCCACGCATGATGGAGCATGCGGGGCGGATGGGTAAAATCGAATCGCCGTATGGCTGGGCATGGTGTTTTTGAATACGCCACCCACCCCGCTCGCGCATCCAGTCTGCCAGCTGCGACGTAGCCCTGCCCGATGCAGCGCCAATCAGCAAACGGCGCAACTGCACCACCCGCCGTTGCGCTCAATCAGGGCCGATCCTGATTGCCATCCCAATGTTTTCGGCGAATTCCAATGAGGGTCAGCGCCGGATTCAATGAAACATTCGAATATTGTCGAAGAACTCAACCCCTGACCCGCATTGCCGGGAAAAGTAGTTTGGGAATCAGCCGAGCCAGAGGCGGTAGCCGACGCCGGTCTCGGTCAGCAGGTGGCGCGGCTGGGCTGGGTCGGGTTCGAGCTTGTGGCGCAGGTGGCCCATGTAGATGCGCAGGTAGTGGCCGCTTTCCACGTGGCCCGGGCCCCATACCGCGCGCAGTAGCTGGGGATTGGTCATTACCCTGCCTGCGTTTGCGGCCAGCACTGACAGCAGGCGGTATTCGGTCGGGGTCAGGTGCACGTGTTCGCCGTTGCGGGTCACTGCGCGTGCCTGCGGGTCGAGCGTAATCTCGCCGAAGTGGATGATGCCGTCGCCGTTCGCGCCGGACTGGCGCTGGCGGCGCAGTGTGGCGCGCACGCGCGCCAGCAGTTCGCCGGTGCCGAACGGCTTGGTCAGGTAGTCGTCGGCGCCGGCGTCGAGTGCACGGATCTTCTCGCCCTCGGCCACGCGCGCCGACAGCACGATGATCGGCACCGTCGACCATTTGCGCACGTCCTGGATGAAGTCGATGCCGTCGCCGTCCGGCAGGCCCAGGTCGAGCACCACCAGGTCGGGCCGGCGGGTGCCGGCGTCGATCAGGCCGCGTCCCATGCTCACCGATTCGTGCACCTGCCAGCCCTCCTGCTCCAGGGCGGCGCGCACGAAGCGGCGGATATGCGGTTCGTCCTCGACCAGCAAGGCGCAGGGAGCGTCAGTCATTGTCTTTTTCCATCGAAAGCATGTCGAGTGCGGGCGGCGTGCCGGCCGGCAGCGAGAACACGAAGCCCGCGCCGCCGAGTGGCGACGCGCAGGCCCGGATCACGCCGCCATGCGCCTCGACGATCGCGCGGCAGATCGCCAGGCCCAGGCCCACGCCGGGCAGGGCCGACTCGCGTTCGCCGCGCGTGAATTTCTCGAAGATCGCCTCCTCGCTGCCGGGACGCAGACCGGGGCCGTCGTCGACCACGGTGACGTCGATCCAGGCGCCGCGGCGGCTGGCCGCGATCTCGATGCGCGCGCCGTCTGGCGTGTATTTTGCGGCGTTCTCGACCAGGTTGCACAGCACCCGCTCGATCAGCACCGCATCGAAGCGCACCAGGGGCAGATCCGGCTGCAGGCGCACGGTGACCGTGTGCCGGCGCAGGACGGCGCCGCAGGCGCGCAATGCGCTGCCGACGACTTCTTCCAGCGCCTGCCACTCCAGGTTGAAGCGCACTTCGCCGCTCTCGATGCGCGCCATGTCGAGCAGGTTGGCGACCAGGGCGCCCATGCGCACCGCCTCGTCGTGCAGCGACTGCGCCAGCGCCCTTGGCGCGTCAGGCAGTGGCTCGCCGCGCAGCAGCGATTCGGACAGCCCGACCAGGGCCGTCAGCGGCGTGCGCAGGTCGTGCGACAGCGCCGCCAGCAGCGAATTGCGCAGGCGTTCGGACGCCATGTCCACCAGCGCCGCCTGCGCCACCTCCACGTAGTGCACCCGCTCGAGCGCGATCGCGGCCAACGCCGCCAGCGCGTCGAGCTGGCGGCGTTGCTCGGGGACCAGCACCCAGCGCCCGCCTTCCGGCTCGATCGCCAACACGCCGCGGGTGCGCATCGGCGCCACCAGCGGCAGGTAGAACAAGGAACTGGCCGGCAGCGTGTCGGTGCCGAGACCGGCCGGCTGGGCATGGTCGAAGGCCCATTGCGCCACGCCCGGATCCACGTTGGCCGGCCGCGGCGCGCCTGGTCCGCCATCGTCGGCCGGCGGCATGCCGAGCCGCCCTTCGGCATCCGGCACCAGCAAGGTGGCGCGGGCGCCGAAGGCGTTCTGGATCACGGCGCGGCTCGATTCGAACACCTGCGAGGCAGCCAGCACGCCGGACAGTTCGCGCGCGAACTCGTACAGGGCGCGCACCCGCCGCTCGCGTTCGCTGGCGGCGCGCGCCTGGAACCGCAGGCCCGCTGTCAGGTGCCCCGTGATCAGGCCGACCGCGAGCATCACGCCGAAGGTGACCACGTATTGGAAGTCGGATACCGCAAAGGTGAAGCGTGGCGGCACGTAGAAGAAATCGAAGCAGGCCACGCCGACGCAGGTGGCGGTGACCGATGGCGCCCGGCCGAGGCGCACCGCCACCAGCAGCACCACCAGCAGGAACAGCATGGCGATGTTGACCAGGTCGAAGCGATCGCTTAGCGGCGCGGCCAGGGCGGCCGCCAGCAGGCTGGCGCCGGCTGCCCAGGCATGCGAGGACAGCGGCTGCCGCTGCGGCGGCGCCGAGCGCGCAGCCGCGGCCGCTGGAGGCGCCACCGCCGGCTGGCCTATCTCGATCAGGTCGACGCCGGGGGCGAGGCGCGCCAGGCGGCGCGCGCTGCGCCGGCGCCAGGGCCAGCGCGAGCCGGCGCGCCCCAATGCGATGCGCGAGAGGTTGTGGTCGCGCGCGTACTCGAGCGTGGCGGCGGCGACGTCGTCGCCGGACAGCACGGCCGTGGTGGCGCCCAGGTCCTGGGCCAGCGCCAGCGTGTCCATGATGCGCTGGCGCGCCGCATCGGGCAGCCGCGCCAGGCGCGGCGTCGCGACGTACACCGCATGCCAGCCGGCGCCGAGCTGGGACGCCATGCGCGCGCTGCTGCGCACCACGTGTTCAGCCAGCGCGCCAGGCCCGACGCATACCAGCAGGCCGGCGCCGGTCTTCCAGATCGCGTCGATCGACTGCTGTTCGCGCCAGGCGCGCACGTCGCCCTCGATCCGGTCGGCGGTGCGGCGCAGCGCCAGCTCGCGCAACGCGATCAGGTTGCCCTTCCTGAAAAAATTGCCGGCCGCGCGTTCTGCCTGCTGCGGCTGGTAGACCTTGCCCTCTTTCAGGCGCGCCAGCAGAGCGTCGGCCGGGAGGTCGACCATGATCACCTCGTCGGCGGCGTCGAACACGCGGTCCGGTACCGTCTCGGCCACGCGAATGCCTGCAATGCCGCCGACGACGTCGTTCAGGCTTTCCAGGTGCTGGACATTGACGGTGGTGAGCACGTCGATGCCGGCATCGAGCAGTTCCTCGACGTCCTGCCAGCGCTTGGGATGGCGCGAACCGGGCGCGTTGGAGTGCGCCAGCTCGTCGACCACGATGACGCCCGGCGCGTATTCGAGCGCGGCGTCGAGGTCGAATTCATCGAGCTGCCGGCCGCGGTGGTCGATGCGGCGCCGCGGCAGCAGTGCCAGGCCGTCGAGCAGGCGCGCGGTCTCTGCGCGGCCGTGGGTCTCGATTACGCCGACCAGCGGCGCCCTGCCCTCGGCCTGCAGTTTTCTCGCCTCTTGCAGCATGGCGTAGGTCTTGCCGACGCCGGCCGAGGCGCCGAAGTAGATGCGCAAGCGGCCGCGCGCCGCGCGCCGCTCGTCCTCGCGCAGCTGGGCAAGCAGGGCATCGGGATCGGGTCGCTGTTGGTCGTGCGGCATGGTTCAGCGAGTATGCCCGCTTTCACCCTCGAGCGCCATGTTCAGCGCCAGCACGTTCACCCGCGCTTCGCCGAACAGGCCCAGGAAAGGCCGCGTGGTATGCAGCTCGACCAGGGCCTCGACCTGCTCGGCCGGCAGCGCACGCGCACGCGCCACCCGCGCCGCCTGGTAGCGCGCGGCGGCCACGCTGATCTCGGGATCGAGGCCGCTGGCGGACGCCGTGACCAGGTCGACCGGCACTGGCGCCGTGTTGCCCGGATCGAGAGCGCGCAACGCGGCGACGCGGCTCTTGACGGCTTCTTGCAATGCCGGATTGAGCGGGCCCTGGTTCGAGCCACCAGATCCACCGCCATTATTGGCCATCGGCGCAGTGGCCGATGGACGGCCCCAGAAATAGCCGGGCGTGCTGAATGGCTGGCCGATCAGGCGGGAGCCGACCACCTGGCCATCCTGTTCGACCAGGCTGCCATTGGCTTGCGCCGGAAATGCGGCCTGGGCCACGCCGGTGACCAGCAGCGGATACAGTACGCCGCAGGCCAGGGTAAGCACCGCGAACAGCACCAGCGCGGGGCGAAGAATCGATTGCATGAGAACTCCTTACGTCAGGTTGAGGGCGACCAGCGCCATGTCGATCAGCTTGATGCCGGCGAATGGCAGCAGCAGGCCGCCCAGGCCATACACCAGCATGTTCCGGCGCAAAAGCGCGGCGGCGCCGATCGCGCGATAGCGCACGCCGCGCAGCGCCAGCGGGATCAGGAACACGATGATCAGGGCGTTGAAGATCACGGCCGACATGATGGCGGACGCCGGACTGGCCAGGCCCATGACGTTCAGCGCGTCCAGGCTCGGATAAGTGCCCACGAACATGGCCGGCACGATGGCGAAGTACTTGGCGATGTCGTTCGAGATCGAGAACGTGGTCAGCGCGCCGCGCGTCATCAGCATCTGCTTGCCGATCTCGACGATTTCGAGCAGCTTGGTCGGGTTCGAATCCAGGTCGACCATATTGCCGGCCTCCTTGGCCGCCTGGGTGCCCGAGTTCATCGCCACCGCGACGTCGGCCTGGGCCAGCGCCGGCGCGTCGTTGGTGCCGTCGCCGGTCATCGCCACCAGCTTGCCCTCGGCCTGGTAGCGGCGGATCAGGGCCAGCTTTTCTTCCGGCGTGGCTTCGGCGATGAAGTCGTCGACGCCCGCTTCGGCGGCGATCGCCGCCGCCGTCAGTTTATTATCGCCGGTGACCATCACGGTCTTGACGCCCATGTCGCGCAGCTCGGCGAAGCGCTCGCGTATGCCGCCTTTGACGACGTCCTTCAGCTCGACCACGCCCATCACGCGCGCGCCGTCGGCCACGACCAGCGGCGTGCTGCCGCGGCGGGCGGCCTCGTCGACGCTGCGTTCGACGTCGCCCGGCCAGATGGCGCCAATGGACTCCATATGGCGGCGGATCGCCGAGGCGGCGCCCTTGCGGACCCGGCGCGGGCTGGCCGCATCCCCCAGGTCGCCCCCGCTCATCCGCGTCTGGGCAGTGAACGGCACGAACACCGCTCCCATGGGCGCCAGTACCCGCTCGCGGATACTGAAGCGGTTCTTGGCCAGCACGACGATGCTGCGCCCTTCCGGCGTCTCGTCGGCCAGCGACGCCAGTTGCGCCACATCGGCCAGTTCTTCCTCGCTCACGCCAGGGGCAGGCAGGAAGGCTGCGGCCTGGCGGTTGCCGAAGGTGATGGTGCCGGTCTTGTCGAGCAGGAGCACGTCGACATCGCCCGCCGCCTCCACCGCGCGGCCCGAGGTCGCGATCACGTTGGCCTGCAACATGCGGCTCATGCCGGCGACCCCGATGGCCGACAGCAGGCCGCCGATGGTGGTCGGGATCAGGCACACCAGCAGCGCGACCAGGGCGGTGATGGTCACCGGCAGGCCACCGCCGGAGACGCTCACCGCGAACAGCGAGAACGGCAGCAGCGTCACGGTCACGACCAGGAACACGATGGTGAGCGCGACCAGCAGGATCGTCAGCGCGATCTCGTTCGGCGTCTTCTTGCGCGCCGCGCCTTCGACCATGCCGATCATGCGGTCGAGGAAGGTTTCTCCCGGATTGGCGGAGACGCGCACCACCAGCCAGTCGGACAGCACGCGCGTGCCGCCGGTGACGGCGCAGAAGTCGCCGCCCGATTCGCGGATCACGGGCGCCGATTCGCCGGTAATGGCGCTCTCGTCGACCGAGGCCACGCCGTCGACCACCTCGCCATCGACGGGAATCACGTCGCCTGCTTCGACCAGGAAGAACATCTCCTTGCGCAGCTCGCTGGAGGCGCAGGCCTGCCACGGCGCGCCATGCACCGGATCGTCCAGCTTCTTGGCGGTGACGGTCTGGCGCAGGCTGCGCAGCGACGCGGCTTGCGCCTTGCTGCGGCCCTCGGCCAGGGCCTCGGCGAAGTTCGCGAACAGCACGGTGAACCACAGCCAGACGGCGGTGGCCAGGATGAAGCCGGCCGGCGCCTCGCCCCGCCCGGCCAGCGCCTGGCACCATAGCAGCGTCGTGAGGATGCTGCCGATGTAGACGACGAACATCACCGGGCTGCGCAACTGGGTGCGCGGGTGGAGCTTGCGCAGCGCGTCGAGCAGCGCCGGCCAGACCAGCTTCGCATCGAACAGCCTCAGGGCGCGCCGTGGCGCCTGGGCCGGATTGTGGGGAATCGTATGTTCCATCGAATTTTCCATATCATTCTCCGAACAGCTGGAGGTGTTCGACCACCGGACCCAGCGCCAGGGCCGGGACGTAGTTGAGGACACCGACCAGCACGACGACGACGGCGAGCATGCCGACGAACATCAGGCCATGGGTAGGCAAGGTGCCGGGGGTGGCGGGCAGGCGCTGGTGGCCAGCCAGCGAGCCGGCGATCGCCAGCACCGGCACGATCACCGCGAAGCGGCCGAACCACATCGCCACGCCCAGCAAGGAGTTGTAGAACGGCGTGTTGGCGGACAGGCCGGCGAACGCGCTGCCGTTGTTGTTGGCCGCGGATGTGAGCCCGTACAGGATCTCCGAGAAGCCATGCGCACCCGGATTGGCCACCCCGACGGTCCCAAGCGCCGACGTCACCGCCAGCGCGGTGCCCAGCAAGACCAGGCAGGGCGTGACCAGGATGACCAGCGCGGCCATCTTCATCTCGTAGGCCTGGATCTTCTTGCCCAGGTATTCCGGCGTGCGGCCGATCATCAGGCCGGCGATGAACACCGACAGGATCGCGAACACCAGCATGCCGTAAAGACCCGAGCCGACGCCGCCGAAGACCACTTCGCCGAACTGCATCATCACCATCGGCACCATGCCGCCCAGCGGCATGAAGGAGTCGTGCATGGCATTGACCGCGCCGCAGGATGCGGCCGTGGTGATCACGGCGAACAGGCTCGATGCGGCGATGCCGAAGCGGGTCTCCTTGCCTTCCATATTGCCTCCCGCCTGCAGGCTGCTCGCGACCTGGTCGACGCCCAGAGGGGTCAGGAGCGGATTGGCCTGCTGCTCGGCGGCGAAGGCGGCGACCGCCGCGATCGAAAACAGCAGTGTCATCGTGCCCAGCACCGCCCACCCCTGGCGGATGTCGCCCACCAGGTGGCCGAAGGCGAAGCACAGCGCGGCCGGGATCAGGAAGATGGCGACCATCTGCGCGAAATTGGTCAGCGCATTCGGGTTCTCGAACGGGTGCGCCGAATTGGCGTTGAAGTAGCCGCCGCCATTCGTGCCCAGCATCTTGATGGCCTCCTGCGACGCGACGGCGCCCATTGGTATCACCTGGGTCTCGGCGCGCGCCTCGGTCGCGGCGCCGCCGTCAGCGGCCGGCACGCTATAGGCCACCGGTTCCAGCAGGCGCGCATCGATGTGGCCCCCCAGGCTCTGCACCACGCCCTGCCCGGCCAGGAACACGGCCAGGATCACGGACAAGGGCAGCAGCAGGTACAAGGTCGAGCGGGTCAGGTCGACCCAGAAGTTGCCGATCGCGCTGCTTGACCTCGCGGCGAAGCCGCGCACCAGCGCGAACACGACGGCGATGCCGGTAGCGGCCGAAAAGAAGTTCTGGCCGGCCAGGCCCACCATCTGGGTCAGGATGCTCATGGTCTGCTCGCCGCTATAGCCCTGCCAGTTGGTGTTGGCGACGAAGCTGATGGCGGTGTTGAAGCTCGAGTCGGGGCTCACGTTGGCCATGCGCTCGGGATTGAGCGGCAGCCAGGCCTGCACCCGCTGCAGCGCGTAGACAAAGATTGCGCCGACCGCATTGAAGGCGATGAGCGCCAGTGCGTACGCTTTCCAGTCCTGGGCCGCGCTGGCGGCGGGGCCGGCCAGGCGGTACAGCGCACGCTCGATGCCGGCGGCCCAACCCAGGCCGGGTACCGCGCCGTCAAGCGCGACGCGGGCGATGAACCGGCCAAGCGGCCAGGCAAGCAGCAGCAGCACCAGCAGGAAGGCGGCGAGGAGGACGATGAATTCGGTCGTCATCACAATTGCTCCGGCTTGAACAGGGCCACCAGCAGGTAGACCAGCAGTGCGCCGGCGGCCAGGCCGCCGATCACGTAAGAAAGGTTCATGGCTTGCCCCCAGCTTGTGCGCAACCGGCCACCAGCAGGCAGGTCAGGCGGACGAAGATCAGGAGTGCGCCGAGATAGATGAGATCCATGGACGTTCGCTTTCAGCGTTGTTGTTATGGGGAGCGGCTGGTCAGAAAGTGCGGCTGACGGTCAGTTGCAGGGCGTCGCGGCCGGTGAACTTGCCGTTGACCGGCGAGGTATAGGCCGACTCGTTCGCATTGGTGCCCAGGTAGGCGAGGCTCACCGTGGCCAGCGCGAACGAGCGGCTCACGCCGACCTTCCAGTCGGTGTAGTCGGACGCGGGGTTGTTCTTCACTTCCTGCCGGCCGGCGTGCAGCTGCAGGGTCAAGCCGTTGCCGATGTCGAGGTTGGCGCCGATGTCCAGGTAGCCGCTGTTCTCGCTGTCGACGAAGCCGAACAGGTTGGTGGTGGCGTGCGAATACTTGACGTAGGCCGGGCCATAGGCCAGCTGCGCATAGACTTCGGTGGTATGGGCATCGACCCAGCCCGGGAGCCGGCCCAGGCGGTTGTCCGGATAGAAGTAGCGCAGCACGCCGACGTCATAGCTTGCGCCAGGCGCCAGGTCGGGCAGCAGCGCGCCGCGTTTGCCGCCATAGACGTCGATCTCGACTTTGCCATCGCCGCCGGCATCCTCGACCCATTTGATGGTCGAGGCCCAGGCGCCCGCGTACCAGCCGTCCGCATGGGCATAATCGACGCCGCCCTGCAGGGCGGGGCGCAGGCGGGTCTGCGAAATGGCGCGGTAGCGGTAGTCGGAAGTGACGGCGAGGTTCCAGGTAAAGGAAGGGGAAGATGCGGACGCCGGCGCGGACGCCGGCTGCGCGACAGCCGCGCCGGCGGTGGTCTGTGCGTGGGCGGCGCCTGCCAGCGCGAGGGTGCAGGCTGCCGCGGCCAGGGTGGCCAGGCGCGCTTGAATCGGTGCTTTCATGTTTTCTGCTCGTGGTGGTTGTCGACACCATGGGCCGCGTGGGGCAGCCACATGGAATACAAGCAGGGTAGCGATCCAGGCGTAAAAACCGGGTATAAACGTCGAGATGCCATGTAAACGCCGTGTAAACGGCGCAACCAGGCATCTCATATGCACCGCACAATTTATCTTGCTTGACGCATACTTCATCCTTTTCCATAAGGCGAGAATCATGCGACGATCCCAAGCGGCTCCCATCGTGCTGGCCATGTTGCTGCTGTCCGGCTGCGGAGGGCAAGCCGATGCGCCCACGCCGCAAGCCATGTCCGGCGAGGCCAGGTCGGTCGCGCGCCCCGGCGAGCTGCTGGGTGTCCCGATCACCAACGACCAGGCACGGGCGGCGCAGCGCCACGCTCCCGGCGTCGGCCATGACGGCAAGGAATCGGCCCGGATCGTCGGCGACGGCGTCCCGTTCGCCATTGACACCGGCGACCGTGAACAGGTGCGCCTGTACTTCAACCGCATCTACAGCGAACCCACGCCGCCGCCCGGCTGGTCCGGCAGCCACCTCACCGGGGTGCCGGGCACGACCACCCTCGCCTTCAGGACCGCGACCATCCAGCGCCTGAACTGGTACCGCGCGATGGCCGGGCTGCCGGCCGCGGTCAGGCTATCGGAAGCCAGCAGCGCCAAGGCGCAGCAGGCGGCGCTCATGATGAGTGCGGCCGGCCAGCTGTCGCACTTCCCGACGTCCGACTGGAAATTCTATACGCCGATCGGTGCCGAAGCCGCGGCCAGTTCCAACCTGGCCCTCGGCGGCATCGGTCCGGACGCGATCGACCAGTACATCAGGGACGACGGCGACAACAACGCCCCGGTCGGCCATCGGCGCTGGATCTTCCACCCGCAGGCGCGTACCGTCGGCACCGGCGACGTACCGTCGACTGCGAGCGCCGGCCAATACCTCTACGCGGCGAACGCGCTGTGGGTCGCCGACGTCGATTACGCGGCGCCCCGCCCGGCCGCGCGCGACGACTTCGTCGCCTGGCCGGCGCGCGGCTACGTGCCTTATTCCACGGTCTACGAACGCTGGTCGCTGTCCTACCCGAGTGCCGATTTCAGCCGCGCGCAGGTATCGGTCACGCGCGACGGCGTCCCGGTCGGCCTTGCCGTCGAGCCGGTGACGGTCGGATACGGCGACAATACGCTCGTCTGGAAAATGCCGGACATCGACGCCACGCGCACGCACGCCCGGCCGAAGGCCGACGTTCGCTACCGGGTCAGCATTGCCAATGTGTTGGTGGCCCAGCGCGCCCGCAGCTTCGACTACGAGGTGACGGTGTTCGACCCCACCGTCGCCACGCCCGGCAGGACGCTGCCGGTGGCTTCCGCGCCAGCCCTGGTGCCGAGCGGCCAGCCATATGCCGCGCGCATCGCCGCGCTGCCCGGCACCACCGCCTACAGCCTGCTCGACTACCTGCGCACGCCGCTGGCGGACAAGCGCCCGGCCCCGTTCGACGCCGCCACCTGGACGACCGCGAATGGCGGCGGCCACCCCATCCTCGACAAGAACGCGCTGCGCTTCTACGTGGACAACAACGAATGGGGCGCCCAGACCGCCACGCTCAACAAGATACTGTACGTGTTGCCCGGCGCTGCGCGGGTCCTGGTCACCCGGTCGATGGGGCTGGCCACGACGACGCAGCATTTCCGGGTGCAGGTCTCGATCGACGATGGCGGCAGTTGGCGCGACGCCTACAGCGAAGCCGGACGCGCGGCGCAGGCGCCGCACAGCGGCGTGCTGCGGGTGGCGCTGGACAGCTATGCCGGCAAGATCCTCAGGCTGCGCATCGCCTCGGACATGACCGACAGCGCCTACATCGGCACGGACACCGGCTGGAGCGTCACCGACGTCGCCTTCGAGGGCGTCGAAGAGCTGACCCAGGGCCGCGAACAGCGTAACGCCGGCGGCGAATTCACCCTGACCCCGGCCCGCCCGGGCAACTACCTGCTGCTGCCGCGCGCCGAACTGCATGGCCTGGTCGACACCGACCCCGGCGCCGCCGTGCCGGTCACGGCCGATGGCGTCATGCTGAGCGGTCCACGCTCGTCGTACACGCTCAGCCGCCGCGATGGCGTGCTCACCATTGTCGACAACGCGGGCCACGACGGCGCCCAGACCGTGCGCAACCCGTTCCGCCTCGAGTTCACCGACCTGACGCTGGCGTTCGATGTCGACGGCAACGCCGGCAAGGCCTACCGCCTGTACCGAGCCGCCTTCAACCGCCAGCCGGACGCCGGGGGACTGGGGTTCTGGATCCGCGGGCTGGATGGCGGCTTGAGCCCGGAAGGCATGGCGAATGCGTTCGCGGGCTCGCCTGAATTCGCCAGCCTGTACGGCGCCGCGCCGACCCACGGCCAGGTCATCACGGCCTTGTATCGCAACGTGCTGCACCGCGCTCCGGACGAGGGCGGCGCCGCCTTCTGGCTGCAGCACCTGGCCAACGGCATGCCGCTGGCGCAAGTGCTGGTCGCGTTCAGCGAGAGCCCAGAAAACAAACAGCAGGTGGCGGCCGAGACCGACCTCGGCATCGCCTACACCCGCCAGTAGCGGATGGGGCGCCGCGCGCCGATCCCGGATCGGCGCCGACGGCGGGTCAGCGCGCCGGCTGGGCGCGCAGCCAGTCCATGTACTTCGCCACGCCGGTTGCGACATCCGTGAACGGCGCGTCGTAGCCGACCGCGCGCAGCGCCCCGATATCGGCCTGGGTGAAGCTCTGGTACTTGCCCTTCAGTTTGTCGGGGAAGGGCAGGTATTCCAGCAGCCCTGCGTCGATGATCTGCTGCAGCGACAGCGCCGGCTTGCCTTCGTTGGCCAGGGCGTTGACCGTGGCCACCGCCAGGTCGTTGAACGGCTGGGCGCGGCCGGTGCCGAGGTTGAAGATGCCGCGTTTATCGGGATGGTCCAGGAAGAACAGGTTGACCTTGACCACGTCTTCGACATAGATGAAGTCGCGCATCTGGGTGCCGGCCTCGTAGCCTTCGTTGGCGCCGAACAGCCGCACCTTGCCGTCCTTGAGGAACTGGTTGTACTGGTGGAACGGCACCGACGCCATCGTGCCCTTGTGCCCTTCGAGCGGACCATAGACATTGAAGTAGCGCAGGCCGACCACCTGGCTGCCGGCGTCCTGGCCCTTGGCCTGCCAGTAGCGGCGCAGGTACTGGTCGAACAGGAATTTCGAATAGCCGTAGACATTCAGCGGACGCTCGAGCGGACGCTCCTCGCGGAACACGGTGCCCGCGCCGTACACGGCGGCCGACGAGGCGTAGATGAAGGGGATGCCCTGGCGCTGGCAGAATTCGAACAGGGCGACCGTGTAGTCGTAGTTATTCTTCATCATGTAGCGGCCGTCCGTCTCCATCGTGTTGGAGCAGGCGCCCTGGTGCAGCACGGCGGTGAACTTGTTGTCGAATTCTCCCGCCTTCAGGCGCACCAGGAAGTCTTCCTTGTCCGCGTAGTCGGCGATCTCGGCGTCGACGATGTTGTGGAACTTCTCGGGACGCGACATGTTGTCGACGGCGAAGACGCTGAACGGCTCGCGCTGCGACAGCGCGTGCACGAGGTTCGCGCCGATGAAGCCTGCTGCGCCGGTTACCAGAATCATGATGGGGTCCTCTTCAATATCGTTATGCGGGCGCCCGGGCGCCGGCAAGCATGGGTTGCAATGGCTGCCACACGGCGTCCGGGAGAATCTGCTTCATGCAGTTCTGGTGCCCCAGCGGGCATTCGCGCTGCTGGCAGGGCGAGCATTCGATGTGCAGCCACAGGATTTGCGCCAGTTGCGACAGGGGCGGCGTGTGGCGCGGGTCGGTGGGACCATAGATCGCCACCACCGGCCGCCCCAGCGCCGCGCCGATGTGCATCAGGCCCGAGTCGTTGGTGACCACGGCGGCGGCGCGCGCGATCAGCGCGATCGCTTCGCTGAGCGAAGTCGCGCCGGCGAGGTTGTGCGCCTGCGGCACGATGGCCGTGATCTCGTCGCACACCGCGCGGTCCTTGGGAGAGCCCAGTAGCAGGATTTGCGCGTCCGGGCGATTGGCCAGGATGGTCTGCGCCAGTTCGGCGAAATAGGTCGACGGCCAGCGCTTGGCCGGGCCGAATTCGGCGCCGGGCGCGAAGGCCACGAAGACGCCCGGCGGCAGCTGCAAGCGCGCGATCGCGGCCTCGGCTTCGCCCGCGGCGACCGTCATCACCGGCTCGGGCAGGCGCTTGGGACGCGGCAAATGCCGCACCGGCGCATCGGCCAGCGCCTGGTAGAACTGGGCCATCGGGCGCGGCGCGGCCTTGTCGTCGTGGTGCATCACGTTGACCAGGCCATAGCGCATCTCGCCCTTGTAGCCGACCCGCTTCGGGATCCCGGCCAGCCAGGGGATCAGCGCGAACTTCAGGGTATTCGGCAGCACATAGGAATCGGCATAGCCGCGCGCCTTGAGTATCTTCGCGAAGGCCTTGCGCTCCTTCCACTGCAGCGAACCGTGCTTGAACGGCGACTCGACGACGGTGTCGACTTCCGCCATCGCGCGCCATACCGGCGCCACCCAGGTCGGCGCCAGCACGTCGATCGGCCGCTCCGGCGCGCGCTCCTTGAGCCGGCGCAGCAGCGGCTGGGCCATCACGGCGTCGCCGATCCAGTTCGGGGAAATCACAAGGGTGCGCGACATGGTGTTCTTCAGGTGCTGTTCGAGCCCGGGATTATAACAATCGCGGCCGAATCAGCACGCTTCCAGGCGCCAGCCGCTGTCCAGCGCAGACAGGCGATGGGTCAGCCCAATGCGCTCCAGGAACACGCGGTCGTGCGACACCACCACCAGCGCGCCGTGATAGGCGTTCAACATCGCCTCCAGTGCCGCCAGCGATGCCAGGTCGAGGTGGTTGGTCGGCTCGTCCAGCAACAGCAGCGCCGGCGGCGTGTCGGCGTACAGCGCGCAGGCCAGGGCCGCCTTCAGGCGCTCGCCGCCGCTCAGCGTGCTGATTGGCTGGTTGACCGTGCCCGCGTCCAATCCCAGCTGGACCAGCCAGGTGCGCAGCCTGTCCTGTCCCGCGCTGCGGTTCACCTCCAGCAGCTGCGCGAGGGTCGAGCGCCGCGGATCGAGGCTGCCCAGCTGCTGGTCGAGCCAGGCGACCTGCGACGGCAGGCTGCGCTCGCCCGCGACTGGGTCGAGCCGCCCCGCCAGCACCTTGAGCAGGGTCGACTTGCCGCTGCCGTTCGGGCCGACCACGGCCACGCGCTGGCGCCCCGTCAGGATCAGGTCGATGCGGCCCAGCGGCGGCGGCACCCACGGCAGCACGACCGCCTCCAGTTGCGCCACCCGGCGCCCGGCGGCGCCCTCGACCGCCGCCGCATGGATGCGCACGGCCGCATCGCCGGCGAGGCCTTGGACGGCGTCACGCACGCGTTCGACCTGCCCGCTGCGCGCGGCCTCGTGCTGCCGGCGCAGGCGCCCGGCGCTGCCTTCGCTGCGCTCCTTGCCGCGGCCGAGCAGGATGGCGGCCTGGTTGGCCTGTTTCGCGTTGCGGTTGCCGCGCGCCTCGCGCCGGTCCTGGCGTTCGCGCTGGGCGCGCCGCGCTGCTTCATCGCGCTTCAGATCCTGGCGCGCATGCTCGAGCGCGCCCTGCGCCGCCTCCTGCTCCTGGCGCCGCGCTTCCTCGTAGAACGTGTAGTTGCCGCCGTAGCTGCGCAGGCCATCGCCGGAGAGCTCGACGATACGCTCCATGGCGTCCAGCAGTTCGCGGTCGTGGCTGATCACCAGCAAGCCTTTGGGCCAGGCCTGCAACTGGCGCAGCAGCGCCGCGCGGCCGGCGGCATCGAGGTGGTTGCTCGGCTCGTCGAGGATCAGGAAATCGGGGTCGAACAGCGTGGCGCCCAGCAGCGCCACGCGCATCGCCTCGCCGCCGCTGAGCGCGGCCACGGGCGTATCGATCGACATATGCGGCAGCCCCTGCGCCTGGCACGCCTGGCGCAGGCGCGCGGCGATGTCCCAGTGCTCGCCCACCGCATCGAAGTCACGCGGATCGACGCTGCCGGCCCCGATGCACGCCAGCGCGTCCGTGATCGCCTCGACGCCGGCCAGTTCGGCCACCGAGGCCGCCTCGCCGCCGCCCGGCTGCTGCGCGAGATACGCGACGCGGCCGCTGCGCAGGCAGCGGCCCGTGCTCGGCGCCAGCTCGCCGGCCAGCAGGCGCGCCAGCATCGACTTGCCGACGCCATTGCGTCCCACCAGCCCGGTGCGGCGCCCGTCGAATTGATGGTGCAGGTGTGAAAACAGGGCTCTGCCGTCGGGCAGATACAGCGAAACGCCGTCGAGCGCTAGAATAGGATTCGTCATATGCAAGACTCCAGGGATGCCTGAACGCTTCCACAGCCTGGCTGGGAAGACCAAAGAAATGGCATCGATGAGGTATTACACGCGCGGCTCCCGAGGGGTTGGCCGGCAATGGTAACAGCGCCCGTCCGCCACCACAAGCGTCTGGCCCGCCGCCTTTCACCTGGACATATTGACCACCCGTGCGCGCCGCCGCGCCAGCAAGACTATAATTTTGACATGCACAGGCTCCGCACAACCCGAACGCTGTATGGCTGGACCGTCCTCCTGGCGTTCCTGTTCGGCCTGTTCGCGCCTGCGATCTCCCATGCGGTGGCCCACGCCAGCCAACAGCCGGCGTCCGCCTGGATCACCGAGATCTGCAGCGCCAGCGGCACCCGCCATGTGATGGTGATCGACGCCGCCCCGCACAGCGATACGCCGGCGGTGCCCGACATGTCGCACTGCGAGCTGTGCTGCTCGCACCACCACGCGCCATTGGCGCCGCCAGTGCAGGCAACGCTGGTGCTGGCGCTCGATCACGAGCGCGATCGCTACCCTCTCCTGTTCTACCGCGCTCCGCGCCCGCAGCACGCCTGGACGCCCACGCAGTCGCGCGGGCCACCATCTTCGCTTTCCTGATTCGTCCCTAAAAAATACGATGTCCTGTGATGCATCCCGTGCGTCGCAGGTAGACCCGCATTGATACGCGCCGCGACGCAGCATCAGCGTCGCGCAAACAGGATTCGCAATGAAGACACGCTTACACGTAGAGCCGCGCAAGCTGGCACTCGCCATCGGTTGCGCCGTGGCTGCCTGGCAGGCCCCGGCCAAGGCCGACAACCTGTCGCAGGCCATTCCCACCGTCGAAGTCACGGCCGCCGCGCCGCACGCCAACGGCCTGCTCAAGCTCGATACGCCGACTGACACCGGCAGCCGCCTCGGCCTCACCGCCCGCGAAACGCCGGCCAGCATTACCGTGGTCGACCGCGGCCTGATCGAGGTGCGCGGGGCCCAGGACACGCAGGAGATCCTGCGCGGCATCCCTGGCGTCACCGCCCATAACGCCCCCGGCAATATCGGCGTCAGCTACCGCGGCTTCGGCAGCGGCTCGGTGAGCCAGCTGTTCAACGGCATCAATGTGCAGTATTCGATCGCCGCGCGGCCGGTCGACAGCTGGATCATCGACCGCGTCGAAGCGATCGGCGGCCCGTCGAGCTTCCTGTTCGGCTCCGGCGCCGTCGGCGGCTCGATCAACTACCTCACCAAGCTGGCCACCACGCGCGACTTTTCCGAAGGCCGGCTGCGCCTGGGCGCCGACGACCTGAAGGAAGCGTCGGTCGGCCTGAACCGCCGCGTGGGCGACGGCCACTACGCGCGCATCGACGTCAACCACCGCGACACGGGCAGCTGGGTCGACGGCGTCGACAGCCGCTCGACCCAGTTGGCGGCGTCGCTGCGGTCCGACTTCGGACGCGGCTTCACGCATACGCTGGCCTATGAGTTCCAGCAGGAAGACGTCGACCGGCCCTACTGGGGCACGCCGCTCCTGAATCCGCTCTCGAGCCCGACCATGGGCAAGCTGCGCATCGACGAAGCCACCCGCTTCAAGAACTACAATAGCGCCGACGGCGTCTACGACCAGCGCGTGCAGTGGCTGCGCTCGATCGGCGCGTGGAAGGTGAGCGACGCCCTGCAGCTGACCAACACCTTCTATGTCTACGACGCGCTGCGCGACTATCGCAACGTCGAGAGCTACCGCTTCAATCCATCCAACACGCAAGTCATCCGTTCGAGCGCCCTGCTCCAGCGCCACGACCAGACGCTGGTGGGCGACCGCATCGACGGCACCTACCGGGGCCGGATCGGCACGCTGCGCAGCGATTGGGCGTTCGGGCTGGACTTCAGCATCAACCGCCAGACCCGCTACCCGAACAGCCAGTCGGCCGTGGTGGGCAGCGTTGACCCCTACCGGTTCGTCACCGAGCGCTTCTTCGACGTGCCCGGCATCACGCCGCTCTACCGTCCCGACCGCGACAACGAGGTCAAGACCACGGCGCTCTACGTCGAGAACCGCACCGCGCTGCTGCCGGCGCTGAACCTGGTTACCGCCCTGCGCCACGAGCGGATCGAACTCGACCTGGTCAACCGGCGCGACATCACCCCCGCCGCGCCCGCGACCTTCTCGCGCAGCTACAACCCCACTACCGGACGCCTGGGCCTGGTGTGGGACGTCGCGCCCGGCATGAACCTCTACGCCCAGTACGCGACCGCCGCCGACCCGCCATCGGGCGTGCTGTCCACCGCCTCGTTCGCCGACGTGAGCAATAACAGCGAACTGACCACCGGCCGCCAGGCCGAGGTCGGCGCCAAGGTCGACTTCTGGCAGGGCAAGGGTTCGGCAACCGTGGCCGCCTACCACATCACGCGCAAGAACATCGCGACCCAGGATCCGGATAACAGCCTGCTGACCATCCTGGTCGGCGAACAGTCGTCGCAGGGCGTCGAACTGGCGCTGGGCCTGCAACCGACGAGGCGCCTGTCCGTGCAGGGCAACTTCACCTATGTCGATGCCCAGTACGAGAACTACCGCCAGGGCGGCGTCTCGCTGGCCGGGAAGACGCCGGCCAACACGCCGTCGACGGTGGCCAATGTGTGGGCGTCGTATGCCGTCACCCCGTCCGTGCACGCCCACGTCGGCGCACGGCGCGTCGGCAAGGTGTACGCCGACGCCGCCAACACCCTGTACTGGCCGGCGTATACCTTCGTCGACCTGGGCCTGAGCTGGCAGGTCAGCCGGACGATGACGCTGGAAGCGCGCGTGCGCAACCTTACCGACCGGCTGTACGCGGCCAATGTCACCAACACGATGGCCTATCTCGGCGCGCCGCGCACGGCGGACGTGGCGCTGCGCATGGCCTTCTGACGGGAGCAGACGATGGGAGCACGACTGAAACGCTGGCTGTTCCTGGTCCACCGCTGGCTCGGCATCGGCGTCTGCCTGCTGTTCGCGATGTGGTTCGTCTCGGGCATGGTCATGATGTACGTCGGCTATCCGAAGCTGACCGAACAAGAGCGGCTGCAGCACCTGCCGCGCCTGGATGCGGGCGCGCCGATTTCGGGACAACTACTGGCCCCGGCCCAGGCGCTGGCGGCGGCCGGCATCGCCGGCCCGCTCGACGAGTTGCGCCTGGCCGCGTCCAGCGGCGGCCAGGTGGTGTATGTGGCGACGCCGGCGCGCGGCGACGTTCCGGCTGGCCGCAAGCCGCCCCCCAAGGGCAGCGGCGCGGTGGTGATCGACGCCGTGAGCGGACAGCGCCTGCAGGCGGTGGACGAAGTCCATGCGCTGGCCAGCGCGGCGGCCTATGCCGGGCCGGGCACGAAACTCGACTACCTTGGCACGATCGACGAGGACGCGTTCACCCACTCGCGCGCGCTCGACCCGCACCGTCCGCTGCACAAGGTCGGGCTGGGCGACGCCGAACGCACCCTGCTCTATATCTCGGGCCGCAGCGGCGAAGTGGTGCGCGACGCCACGCGCAGCGAGCAGCTGTGGAATTATGCGGGCGCCTGGATCCACTGGCTGTATCCGTTGCGCGGCAATGCCTTCGAGCCCTACTGGACCGACATCGTCAATTGGCTGTCGATCCTCGGCATCGCGATG
This sequence comes from Telluria sp. RT2P19, assembly GCF_059685725.1. Taxonomy (NCBI): domain Bacteria; kingdom Pseudomonadati; phylum Pseudomonadota; class Betaproteobacteria; order Burkholderiales; family Oxalobacteraceae; genus Telluria; species Telluria sp. RT2P19. The sequence goes on along the minus strand of NZ_JCASIL010000001.1, from coordinate 160,173 downwards.
GCGCTCACCGGAACCGTGGCCGGCATCCTGCGCTGGCGCTTTCGCAGGCCCTATCGCAGCGGCGCGCGCACTCCCTATCCCGGCGCCATGATGCGCTGGCACCACATCACCGGCATGCTGTTCGCGCTGGTGACGATCACCTGGATCTTCAGCGGCCTGATGTCGATGAACCCCTGGCGCATCTTCGACACCGGCGCGCCGAAGCTGGACATGCAAGCCCTGCAGGGCGGGCCGCTGGTGCTTGGCGCCGGCGACGCCGCGCCGCAGGCCCTGCTGGCGGCGGCTGGCGGCGGCGTGCGCGAGCTGCGCTGGACCCGCGTGCTGGGAGAAAACCGGGTGCTGGCCCAGGCGGCCGGCGGTTCGCCCCGGGTGCTGGCCAGCCGCGACGGCAGCCAGGTCGATCTCGATGCGGCGGCGCTGCGCACGGCGGCCGCGCGGCTGCTGCCGGCGCCGGTCGCCCGGGTCGAGCAGCTGACCGGCTACGACCTGTATTACTACGCGCGCGACGCCCACACGATGACGGGTGGCGGCGCGAAGCCGCTGCCGATCCTGCGCATCGTGTTCGACGATCCGCATGCGACCTGGATCCATCTCGACCCGCACACCGGCGCAGTGCTCGGCCGCCTGGACAGCGGCAAGCGCACCAGCCGCTGGCTGTTCGCCATGCTGCATTCGTGGGATTGGCTGCCGCTCATCGAACGGCGTCCGCTATGGGACCTGGTGCTGATCGCGTTGAGCCTGGGCGGCACCCTGCTCAGCGTGACCGGAGTGGTGATCGGCTGGCGCCGGCTGGGACGCAAACTGCGCACGGCGCGCCACGATTCGACCGTGGGCGCGCCGCGCACGGAAGTGGCCGGCGTGTCATGACGCCGGCCTCACGGACGCTTATTGGCCGGCGGCGCCCGCCACGTGGCGGCCGGGCTGCGGCTGCTCGCCGCTCGGCAGGCGGTCGACGCGGTTGATCTTGGCCAGGCGCAGGACGGACAGCACGCGCAGCACCAGGTAGCCCGAATCGAATTCCCACCATTTCATCGACAGCTTGGCCGAGGCCGGGTTGGCGTGGTGATTGTTGTGCAACTCGGCGCCGCCGAAGATGATCCCGATCGGGAAGAAGTTGCGCGAGTCTTCCTTGGTCTGGAAGTTGCGGTAGCCGACCACGTGGAAGATGCCGTTGATGAAGCCCGACGCCCAGAACGGCAGGATCGACAGCTGGAACAGCCAGATCATGAAGCCTGCGGCCGGGCCGAACACCAGCAGTTCGACGGCCAGGAAGAACAAGGCGCCGCGGAACCGGTGCCTGGTGTACAGGTGCTCGTCCATCCAGTCTTCCTTGATGCCGACCCCATAGGCCTTCACCAGGTCGGCGTCGCGCGCCGCCTTGCGGTACAGGAGCGTACCCTTGCCCAGGATGGTCCACAGGCCATGGATGCGCGGGCTGTGCGGATCGTCCTCGGTATCGCATTTCGCGTGGTGCTTGCGGTGCACCGCGACCCAGGTCTTGGCGGTGACGCCATAGGTGGTGAGCCAGATCCACATGCGGAATAACTGGCACAGGATCGGATGGAAGGTCACGGCGCGATGGCTGCGCGAACGGTGCAGATACAGTTCGCTGGCGAAGACGGTCATGATGTACGACCCTGCCATGGTCAGTGCGATGCCTGTTGGGCTGAGCTGGATGAAGCCTTCGAACACGGTGTTTCTCCTGGTGTATGCGACGATACGGACGTCTTGACGTCTTGACGATACGGAAAGAATAACGTGGGCCGGCCGACGGCCAATGCAGGAATAGAAAGGCTTTTACCCTTCTATTAACACCATGATCGCCGTCGGTGTCAGCCGATCATGCCGCGCCGGTGGGCTTCCTTTACCCATTGCGGGTATTCGTTCATCAGCAGGTCGTACAGCGCGCCATCGGCATGCTCGTCGGGCGAAGCCACCGAGAAGAAGTCGGCATTGTCGATCATGCGGCCATCGAGTGCGTCCAGCTTTTCCAGGAACGGGAAATCCGAATCGGCGAAGTTGGCCAGTGCCTTCGATCCGGACTTGCGGCCCTTGCCGATGCCCATGAACTGCCAGAAGATCGGTTCGCGGCTGGCCCAGCGCAACTGGCGCTCGGTCAGTGGCTTGTCCGAGGTCGAGCCGTCGGTCACGAACATCACATACACCGGTACCGGGGCCTTGACCGCGGCCTTGCGCTCGCCGCCCAAGCCGTCCGGGAAGTAATGCCGGCGCACCGCCTCGATCGCGGCGCCGTAGCGGGTGTCGCCTTCGAGCGGATGCTTGTCGATGATCTGCCTGATGTAGTTCGACCAGTTGGTGAGCCCCATCGGGTCGCCCCGGTGCACATTGCGGCCGAACAGGAAGACGTCGATCTCGCCGTCGTCGTCGAAGCGGCAACCCAGCGCCAGGATGCGCTCGGCGAACTGCTGCACCAGGCCCTTGCGGTACAAGGTGCTCATCGAGCCCGAGATGTCCAGCACCAGGCAGACCTTGGCGCGATGCTGCCCCAGGCCGGCTTTTTCCAGCGACACCGCCGCCGACTTGACCAGGCTGACCAGCTGCGGGGCGGCCTGGGCGACGCGCTTTTCCAGGTCGACCGCGGCGGCGCGCGGCGCGACTGCCTGTGCAGCTGACGAAGGTGACGAAGGTGACGGCGGCGGCGCATCGGCGACCGCGCCGCCGAAGTGCCGCACCAGCGCGTCCAGGCCGCCGTTGAATCCCTGGCCGACCGCCATGAAGCGCCACCCGCCATCCCTGCGATACAGTTCGCCCAGCATGAGCGCCTTCTCGCCGGCGAAATCGCGGCCGCTGAAGTCGACGCGCGCGAATTCGCCCTGTGGACCGACGAGGCGCAGGCTGCCGGCCTGCAACTGCGACATGAGCGCATTGCCGTCGGTGCTGGCCACGATGCTGACGCGATCGACCCAGGCCGGCAGGCTGGCGAGCCGGAATTGGAAGCCTTCGGCGTCCGGCCCTACGCTGCCCAGCGCCACGCCGCCACAAGGCGTGGACGGCTGGTTGAAGAAGGTCATGTAGCGCTCGTCGGCCAGCTTGCCGCCGGCGTCGAGGGCGAAGCAGGCAAAGTCCAGCGCCAGTCCGCGGGCCGACAGGCCGGCCTGCAGGACGCCGTCGGGAGCCATCTGCGCCAGGGCCAGGCGCGCGCCACGTTCCAGCTGCTGCATGTCATTCTCCAGTCAAGGGCTCGCTCGGATCAGCCTTTCTCGGGCGGCCGCGCGAATTCGTCGTCGATGCGGGTGGCGATCACGGTCGCGATGCGGCGCTCCAGCACCTGCGCCACCTCGAACCTGAAACCTTCGATCTCGACCGCGTCGCCCACTTTCGGCAGGTTGCCGAAGCGTTCGAGCATCAGGCCGGCCAGCGAGGTGTAGTCGTCGGTGTCGCCCACCAGGGCGTCGACCTCGAGCACCTGCTCCAGATAGTGCAGGTCGGCGGTGCCGTCGACGCGCCAGCGGCCGGGGGCCAGTGCCTGCACCACCGGCTGCTCGTCCTCGTCGGGGAATTCGCCGGCGATTGCTTCCAGGATGTCGATCGGCGTCACCAGGCCCTGCAGGGTGCCGTATTCGTCGGCGATGATCACCAGCTGGCCGTGCGAGCGCTTGAGGCGGTCCATCACCTTCAGCACGCCGCTGGCGTCGGGCATGATGATCGGCGTGCGGATATGGGCCGCGTCGATCGCGCCGGACTGGGTCAGGTCGGCGATCAGGTCCTTGGCGCGCGCCACGCCGATCACTTCGTCGAGCTGGCCGCGGCACACTGGGAAGAAGCCGTGCGGCGTGGCCAGCAGCTGGGCGCGGATCGTGTCGGCGTCATCTTCGATATTGATCCACGAGATTTCCGAGCGGTTGGTCATGATCGAGCGCACCGAGCGCTGCGACAGGCTCAATACGCCGCTGACCATATTGCGTTCCTCGGCCTCGAAGGCCGGTTCCTCGGCGGCCTGCGCCACGGTTTCCGGTTCGTCGTGGTGGTCGGCGCCGCGCTTGCTGCCCAGCAGGCGCAGCACGGCATCGGCGGTGCGGTCGCGCAGCGGGATGTGCGCTTCCTGCTTCACGAAGTTGCGGCGCGCCAGCTGGTTGAAGAACTCGATCACGACCGAGAAGCCGATCGCGGCGTACAGGTAACCCTTCGGAATGTGGAAGCCCAGTCCTTCGGCGATCAGCGACAGGCCGATCATCAGGAGGAAGGACAGGCACAGCACGACGACGGTCGGATGGGCATTGACGAAGCGCGTCAGCGGCTTCGATGCGAACAGCATGACACCCATCGAGATGATGACGGCGGCCATCATGACGCCCAGCTGCTCGACCATGCCGACCGCCGTGATCACGGCGTCGAGCGAGAACACGGCGTCGAGCACGATGATCTGCGCCACCACGGCGGCGAAGCTCGCGTACTCGCGCTTCCCGGTCTGGACGTGCGACTTGCCTTCGACGCGCTCGTGCAGTTCCATGGTCGCCTTGGCAAGCAGGAAGATACCGCCGAGCAGAAGGATCAGGTCGCGGCCAGAGAAGTCCAGCGTACCAATGGAAAACAGCGGCGCGGTGAGCGTGACCAGCCACGAGATCATCGTGAGCAGGCCAAGGCGCATGATCATGGCGAGGGACAGGCCAAGGAGTCGTGCCTTGTCGCGCTGGTGCGGGGGGAGTTTGTCCGCCAGGATGGCGATGAAAATCAGGTTATCGATGCCCAGGACGATTTCGAGCACGACAAGAGTGAGCAAGCCGACCCATATATTCGGGTCAAGTAGCCATTCCATTGGAGAGTTTTGTAGTGAAGGAAGGGGCATTGTACGCGATCGTGCCGGCATCCAGGCAGAACCAGGGCCGAAGCGACGTCAAGTCGCGACGCCGTCGCGCGCCGCGCACCTGGCGTCTTCCAGGTGGCAGGCCTGTGCGGCGACTTCTCGTGCCGCGCTGGTGGCCTGCCGGTTTGCCTAGCGGCGCGGCGGCGGATGCCTCTGTTTCAGGAAGCCAGGCCAACGACTCAGATAACCCCGCTGCGTACGAGCCGGTCGAGTTCCTCCTGGCTGAAGCCGAGCAGCCCGCGATAGACGTCGCCATTGCTGGCCCCGAGCGCGAGACCCGGCTTGTCGAAGCCGGTGAACGCGTCCGACATGCGGATCGGCAGGCCGCCGGCCACGACGTCTTCGACCGCGCCATATACCGGATGTTCGAGGCGCGCGGTCTCGCCGCGCGCCAGCAGGCCGGGATCGCGCACCGCCTCGGCCGGATCGCGCACCGGGCCGTTGGGCACCCCGCAGCCGTTCAGCAAGGCGGCCGCCGCTTCCGCGTCCATGCCGCGGGTCCACGCGGCCACCATCTCGTGCAGGACGGCGTGGTTGCGCACCCGTGCCGCGCGGCTGCCGAAGCGCGCATCCTCGATCAGTTCCGGCCTGCCCATGGCGCGAAACAGGCCCGCGGCAAAGGCATCCTTCGGCGCGCTGATCGCGATATGGCCGTCGGCGGTCGGGAACACGCCGGATGGCGCCAGGCGCGCCAGCACATTGCCGGAGCGGGTGGCATGTCCCAGTCTGCGCTCCATCTCGAACGGCTCGGCCGCCACCAGCGCGCTCATCGCCCCCAGCAGCGACACGTCGACCTGCTGGCCCTGCCCCGTGGCGCGGGCGCGCAGCACGGCGGCCAGGGTGCCGATGGTGGCGAACAGCGGCGCGGCCTGGTCGCCGATGGGAATGCCTACCCGTACCGGCGGCTCGCCATCGGCGCCGGACGCCAGCATCAGGCCACTCATCGCCTGGATCACGATGTCCACCGCCTTGTTGCGGGCCGGATCGGCATCGGGGCCGAAGCCGCTGATCGAGGTGTAGACGATGGCCGGGTTGACCGCGCGGCAACTGGCGTAGTCGATGCCCAGGCGCCCGGTCACGCCCGGGCTGAAGTTCTCGACGACCACGTCGGCGCGGCGCACCAGGTCCATGAAGATGGCGTGGGCATCCGGGTGCTTCAGGTTGAGGGTGACGGCTTGCTTGTTGCGCCCGCGATCGAGGCTGGCGAGCGACAGGTCGTCGTCGTGCTGCGGCGCGGCCTTGACGCCGTCGCGCCCCAGGAACAGCGAGTTGCCGCGCGCCGCGTCGGGATTGTTCGGGTTCTCGATCTTGATGACCCGCGCGCCGAGCCCTGCCAGCAGCAGCGTCGCATAAGGCCCGGCCAGCATCGTGGTGAGGTCGAGGACGGTCACGCCCTCGAGTGGGCCCGGCGGCTTGCCGGCGTCGTGTTCCATGGCTGCCCTTGTGTAAAAGGTGACAGCCGCCAGTCTATCGCAGTGCGCGCCGGCCGGCGAGCGCCTGGCCGGCCAGGCCGAGCCGACCGTCGGCAAGCTCGAAACCGACGCGACGTCGGCCCCTACCCGTGCCGCGCGCCGGCGGTTGCTGATGCTGCGGCGAAAATATCCTTACGCGGGCGCGTGATCGCGGCCAGCGGCCGCTATCGGCGGCGGCCAGGTCCACGCGTGCTTGACGTTACAGCTTGCCTTGCGCGACCAGATCCCGGGTGCGCTCCAGGGTCGACAGCAAGGCCGTCTTGTAGCCATTGTCGCTGTCCATCCACGCTTGTTCCGCCTGCGCTGCACGAGCGCACCAGCGTCCTGCTGAACGAGATCGACGAGACCGCCGGGGCGATCGCCCAGGGCGGCGCCCGGCCCCGGGGCCGGCTGCGCATCAGCGCGCCGCTGCTGTTCTCGCAGGCCGCGATGGGGAAGCTGGCCGCGGGCTTTGCGCTGAAGTATCCCGAGGTCAGGCTCGAGGTGACGACCGAGGACCGGCCGGTCGACATGGTCGAGGAAGGCTATGACCTGGTCATCCGCGTCAATCCGGCGCCGGACGCGAGCCTCGTCGGGCGCATCTTCTTGCGCGACCGGCTGGTGGTCGTCGCGCCGCCTGGCCTCGCGCGGCCCGGCGCCGACGATATCGTTCCCGGCTTCGTACGCGGCGCGCGCCGCGAACGCCTCGCCTGGCATCTCGTCACGCCGGCCGGCGCGGCGACCATCGATGTCGAGCCGGTGCTGGCCCTGGCATCGCTGTTCATGGTGCGCGATGCGGTGCGGCTCGGCGTCGGCGCCGCCCAGCTGCCCTATTCGCTGGTAAGCCGCGACCTGGCCGCCGGGACGCTGGTCGGCTGGGGCGACATCGACGGACCGGAAACCGCGCTATGGGCGCTGTATCCGTCGCGCCGCCTGCTCAGCGCGCGCGTGTCGGCCTTCCTCGCCTACCTGAAGGAGGCCTTCCCGCTGGGGACGGCGGAAGAACTGGCGGCTTACCTGGTCGACTAATGGCCGAGTAATGGCCGGGTAGAGTCCTGGCCGTCTACAGCAGCGCCGCCAGCTCGACCTGCGCCTTGAGCAGGGCCGGCAGGCAGCGCTCGACGATCTCGCCGGCCGGAATGCGGGCCGCGTGCAGGCTGACGTTCATCGCCGCCACGGTCTCTCCCCTGAAATTGCGGATCGGGACCGCCAGCGTGCGCAAACCCAGTTCCAGCTCCTGGTCCACCACAGCGTAACCCTGGGCGCGGGTGCGCGCGACCTCGTGCAGCAGGCGCTCGTGGTCGACGATCGTATACTCGGTGAACGCTTCGGGGGCGGCGCGCGCCAGGCAGGCGGCTGCCTGCTCGGGCGCGAGGCCAGACAGCAGCGCACGGCCGTTGGCGGTGCACCAGGCCGGCACGCGGGTTCCTGGTTGCAGGGTGCTCGACACCAGCTTGCCGGCGCTGACCGCCGCCACGCACACCAGGTCGTCCCCTTCCAGCACCCCGCACGACGCCGCCTCGCCCAGCGAATAGGCGAGCCGGTACAGCAGCGGCTGGACGATGCGCGGCAGGCGCGCCGAATGCAGGTAGCTCTGGCCCAGGCGCAGCACCTTGGGCGTGAGCCAGAACACCTTGTCGTGCTGGCGCGCATAGCCCAGGTGGACCAGGGTGATCAGGTAGCGGCGCGCCGCCGCCCGCGTCAGGCCGGTGCGCGCCGCCACCTCGCTGATGCTCAGGCGCGAGCGCTCCTGGTCGAAGGCCTCGATCACCTGCAAGCCCTTCTCCAGTCCCGCGATCAGGTCGCGCGCCTGCGGCGCTGCGGCCTCCAGTAAATCGTCTTGCTCCATAAATAACCCCCGATTTGTGCGATTAACGCACACTTTGGGCGCTCTGCGCAACCGGCGTGCATTTGCCAGCTTCTCAAGCGCAGCGCTGCTGCCTACCATGGACTGACCCCAAGCAGGCGGCCGCGCCGTCGACGTCCACAGGAGATCACCGTGCAATTCGATGCGCTCGCGCCGGGCAGCCACCCCGGCCTCATCTACCCCGCCTATAAATCGACCGTGAAACGCGGTCCCACCCTGCCCCCGGTCGCGATCCACGCGCCGGCGTCGCTCAAGACCAACCTGGCGGCGCCCCGCTCGCTGCTGCTGCCGTTCGACGCCGACCTGACCGCCCAGGGCGCCGGCGCTCCACTGGGCGAGAAGATCGTGGTCACCGGCCGCGTGCTGGACCAGGACGGCAAGCCGGTGCGCAACTCGCTGCTCGAGGTGTGGCAGGCCAATGCCTCGGGCCGCTACCGCCACACGCGCGACCAGCACAATGCGCCGCTCGACCCCAACTTCAATGGCTGGGGCAAGATGCTGACCGACGACGACGGCCGCTATCGCTTCGTCACCATCAAGCCGGGCGCCTACCCCTGGGGCAACCACGACAAGGCCTGGCGTCCGGCCCACATCCACTTCTCGCTGTTCGGGAACGCGTATGCGCAGCGCCTGGTGACCCAGATGTACTTCCCGGGCGACCCGCTGTTCGCGTTCGACCCGATCTACCAGAGCATCCCCGACCTGGCCGCGCGCGAGCGCCTGGTGTCGCGCTTCAGCCTTCCCGAGACGGTCGGCGACCAGATGCTGGGCTATGAATTCGACATCGTCCTGCGCGGCCGCGACGCCACGCCCTTCGGCCTTTGACAGGAGCAGCCATGACGCAATCCGTTTCGCAAGCCATTACCCCATCCCAGACCATCGGCCCCTTCTCGCACGAAGCCTGGCAGTGGGCCTGCGCCGCCTGCGCGCCTGCCGGCGCCGACGGCGCGGATACGATCACCATCAGCGGCGTGCTGCGCGACGGCGACGGCGCGCCGGTCAGTGACGGCATGATCGAGGCCTGGACCCCGGGCGCCGCCACCATCGAGCACGAACGCGCGCACCAGCTGGCCGGCTTTCGCCGGGCGCCGACCGACGACCAGGGCCGCTTCACGCTGGTGCTGAGCCGCGTCAAGGAAGCGTCGTGCGAGCCGGCCGCCCTGGTCACGGTGTTCATGCGCGGCCTGCTGGTGCACCAGTTCAGCGCCGTGTTCCTGGAAGACGACGACCTCGATCGCGCCGAGCTGCTGCGCCAGGTGCCGGCCGAGCGCCGCGCCACCCTGGTCGCGCGCAACACCGGCCCGGCCAGCTACGCCTGGGACATCCGCATGCAGGGCGAGCGCGAGACCGTGTTCTTCGACTACGGCGGCGCGCCATGAGCGTGGCGCTGTTCGACGGTTTCCTGTCGTCGTCCGAGATGATCGCCGTGTTCGACGACGGCGTCATGGTGCAGGCCATGTTCGACTTCGAAGGGGCGCTGGCCCAGGCCCAGGCCGCGCACGGCGTCATCCCCGACAGCGCGGCGCGCGCCATCGCCGGCGTGTGCAAGGCGCCGCTGTACGACATCCCGGCGCTGGTGCGCGCGGGCCGGCGCGCCGGCAGCCTGGCTATCCCGCTGGTGAAGGAATTGACGGCGGCGGTGGCGTTGTACGACGAGGAAGCCTCTACCTTCGTGCATCGCGGCAGCACCAGCCAGGACGTGATCGACAGCGCCATGGTGCTGGTCACGCGCCAGGCGCTGGCCCTGGTCGAGCGCGACCTGGCGCGCCTCGTCGATGCCCTGCTGGCCTTGGCCGACAAGCACCTGGATACCCCGGTGCTGGCGCGTACCCTGATGCAGCCGGCCCAGGTCAGCAGCTTCGGCCTGAAGGCCGCGCAATGGGCCGCGCCCCTGGCGCGCGCGCGCAAGCGCCTGCGCGCCGCCGCCCGCGACGCCCTCCAGTTGCAGCTGGGCGGCGCGGTCGGCACCCGCTCGGCGCTCGGCGAACATGGCGCCGTGGTGGCGCGCAGCATGGCGACCGCATTGGGCCTGGGCTGTCCGGTCGCCAGCTGGCACACCCAGCGCGACGAGTGGGTGCGCCTGGGGCTCGAGGTGGCGCTGCTCACCGCCAGCCTGGGCAAGATCGCGACCGACCTGGCCCTGATGGCCCAGGGCGAGGTCGGCGAGCTGGCCGAGCCAGGCGGCGCGGGGCGCGGCGGCTCATCCGCCATGCCGCACAAGCGCAACCCGGTGGCGGCGATGACGGCCTTGGCAGCCAGCAGCCGCACCCCGCACGTGGCCGCCGCCCTGCTGGGCAGCATGGGCCAGCAGCACGAGCGCGGCCTGGGCAACTGGCAGGCCGAGCTGGCCGAATGGCCTTCGCTGTTCCTGTCGGCCCACGGCGCGCTGGCGGCGCTGGCCGACGCCTTCGACGGGCTCGAAGTGAACGCGGCGCGCATGCGCGCCAATATCGACAACCTGCAGGGCCTGGTGTTCGCCGAAGGCGCGGCCGGCCTGCTGGCCGAGACCATGGGGCGCACCAGGGCCCACGCCCTGCTCGAAGACCTGAGCCGCAAGGCGCTGGCCGAGGACGTGCACCTGGCAACGCTGGTGCGCGAGCTCGAGGGCGCAGATCGGGCCCGGGTCGACGCCCTGTTCGACCCGGTCAATGCCGCGCGGCCCGGCGCCCAGCTGGCGCGCGCACTGCTGGCGCAACTGCGCCAAACACAAGAAGAGGATGCCCGATGAGCCACGACCCGATCGACCACGACTATGAGCGCGGCCTGCGCAACCGGCGCGCCATCCTGGGCGACGCCTGGGTCGAGCGCTCGCTGCACAACGCCAACGATTTCAATGCCGACTTCCAGAACCTGATCACGCGCTTCGCCTGGCACGAGATCTGGGGCCGGCCGGGCCTGGAGGCGCGCATGCGGCGCGTGATCGTGCTGGCCACCACCATGGCGCTGGCGCGCTGGGAAGAATTCGAGCTGCACGTGCGCGCCGCGCTGCAGGACGAGAGCGACAACGGCCTCACGCGCGAGGAATTGAAAGAGGTGCTGATGCAGGCCGCGATCTATGCCGGCGTGCCGGCCGCGAACACGGGCTTTTCGCTGGCCCAGCACATCCTGCGCGAGCTCGACTTCCCGCTGGCGCCGGGCGTGCCGGGCGACGTCGCCCACCCAGGCGTGGGCCGCATGGCCACGACCCAGGCTAGCCCCCGGCTGCGCTACAGCGTGCGCGAGGCGCGGCATGGCGGCGCGCCTCGCCACACGGTCGTGCTGAGCCACGCCCTCGGCTGCGACATGGACATGTGGGACAGCCTGGCCGACCACCTGGCGCGCGAGTGCCGGGTGATCTGCTACGACCACCGCGGCCATGGCGGCTCGGATGCACCGCCCGGCCCTTACACGATGGCCGACCTGGCCGACGACGCGGCGCGCCTGCTCGATGAACTCGACGCCGGCCCGATCGTCTGGGTCGGCCTGTCGATGGGCGGCATGGTAGGCCAGGAGCTGGCGCTGCGCCATCCGCGGCTGGTGAAGGCGCTGGTGGTGGCCAATTCGACGTCCGGCTATCCGGAAGCGGCGCGCACCATGTGGCGCGAGCGCATCGCCAAGGTCGAGGCGGAGGGCGTGGAAGCGATCGCCGACGCCGTGATGGGGCGCTATTTCGACGACGCCTTTTGCAGCGCCAATCCGGCGACGGTCGCGCGCTTCCGGCGCCGCGTGGCGGGCACCGATGCGGGAGGCTACGCGGGCTGCTGCGCGGCGGTGGCCGGGATGGACACCACCGGGCGGCTCGCGGAGATCGCCGTGCCGACCCTGGTGATCGCCGGCGAACGCGACGCCGGCACGCCGCCGGCCATGTCGGCGACCATCGCGCAAGGCGTGCCAGGAGCGCGGCTGGCGGTCATTCCCGATGCGACGCACCTGAGCGCGATCGAGCAGCCGGCGCGTTTCAACAGTCTGGTGCACGTCTTCATCCAGGGCCTGGCGGGCCGGGACGCGTGATCGACCCTGCATGTCAGCCTGCGCCCCGCGCAGGCTCGCATGTGGATCGCCGGCGTTCGCAGCATGCCGCGGCGCGCCGAGGTTGGGCCCCGCCATCGCGGGGGCGACGGTGTGTGCGGGCGATGGTATGTCTGCTGGCGATGGTATGTCTGCGGGGATGGTCTGCCGCGGGCTGCGGGGATGACGATGGCTTGCCTCGTGTAGGATGAGCAGCCAGCGATAACCGCAGCAATAACGGAGACAAACCATGCAGGAGCACGGCCGCGCGGACGGCGTCGTCAACATCCAGGACTTCCTGAACGAGCACCGCTTCTCGGCCTATCAATGGCTGATCTTCGGCCTGTGCTTCCTGATCGTTCTGCTCGACGGCTTCGACACGGCGGCGATCGGCTTCATCGCGCCTTCGCTGGTACACGACTGGGGCGTGAGCCGCCCCGCCCTGGCGCCGATACTGAGCGCGGCGCTGTTCGGCCTGGCCGCCGGCGCCATCGGGGCCGGGCCGCTGTCGGACCGCATCGGCCGCAAGCAGGTGCTGGCGCTGTCGGTGCTGCTGTTCGGCGCCGCTTGCGCCTGGTCGGCCTTCGCAAGCAGCGTGACCGAACTGGCCATCCTGCGCTTCATCACCGGCCTGGGACTGGGGGCGGCGATGCCCAACGCGGTAACGCTGATGAGCGAGTACTGCCCCGACCGCAAGCGCGCCATGCTCACCAACGCAATGTTCTGCGGCTTCCCGCTGGGCGCCGCCCTGGGCGGCTTTCTCGCGGCCTGGATGATCCCGCTGTGGGGCTGGCGCAGCGTGCTGCTGCTGGGCGGCCTGGCGCCGCTGCTGGCGGGACTACTGATCCTGCTGCTGTTACCGGAATCGGCCCGCTTCCTGGTCGCGCGCGGCGCCAGCCAGGAAGGCATCCGGGCCATCCTGCGCAATATCTCGGCCAGCGCCGACAGTGCGCGCGCATTTATCACGCGCGAGTCGGCCACGGACAATAGCCCCGGCAGCGGCGTGGAGGTGATCCTGTCGCGCGCCTACGTGGTCGGCACCCTGATGCTGTGGCTGACCTATTTCATGGGGCTGGTGATCTTCTATGCGCTGGTCAACTGGATGCCGCTGCTGCTGCGCGACGCCGGTCTGTCGGCGCAGGACGCCACCCTGGTATCGGCCCTGTTCCCGCTGGGCGGCGTGGGCGCCGTGCTGTCCGGGTGGCTGATGGACCGCTACAACCCGAATGCCGTGATCGCGATCGGCTTCGCGCTGACGGCGGCGAGCATCTTCGCCGTCGGCCACAGCGCCCACGACCTGGCGCTGTTGATGGCGGTGGTGTTCGTGGCCGGTGTAGTGATGAACACCGCGCAGTCGTCGCTGCCGGCGCTGGCGGCCGCTTACTACCCGACCCAGGGGCGCGCCACGGGTGTGGCGTGGATGATGGGCGTCGGGCGGCTGGGCGGCATCGCCGGCTCGCTCCTGGTGGCGGAACTGGCGCGGCTGCGCTTCGGCATCGAAGGGATCTTCGGGGTGGTGGCGCTGGCCGGCGTCGTGGCGACGCTGGCGTTGCTGGTCAAGCTGGTCGCGGACCGCGCGCGCCAGCCGCGGGCGTAAGCCTCAATCGGCCACCGGTGCGGCTTTACGCGCCGGCAGCATCGGTTCGAGCAACTGGCCGCCCAGCGTCGGCGCGCACGGCGTGTCGGTCCCGACCTCGGCCGGCCAGTGCCGCGGCAGGTAGTGGCTGCCGAACAGCCGGTCCAGGAACGGCAAGGTGGACGCGTAATTGCGGTTGATATGGTCGTGGCGGCTATGGTGCCAGTGGTGGAAGGCCGGCGTCGTCACCAGCCATTCCAGTGGACCCAGGCGCCAGCGCAGGTTGGCGTGGATGAAGAAACCCCATACATTGCCGAGCACCAGCAGGGCCGCCGGCGTGGCGCTGCCGGACAGGCCGGGGCCCGCCAGGCCCAGCATATACAGCGGCGCCAGGCCGAACAGCCGGGTAATGACCATGTCGACCGGGTGATTGCGGGTATTGGCCAGGTAATGCATGCGCTCGGCGCTGTGGTGCAGCGCATGGAAGCGCCATAGCCAGGGGATCTCGTGGCTCAGGCGGTGCCCCCAATAAAAACCGGTCTCGGCGACCACGAAAGCCAGTGCGACGCGCGCCGCCAGCGGCAGTTCCGCGACAGCCGTCGTCAACGCGCCCGGCGCCAGGTGATGGGCGGCGGCGGCCAGCAGCGCCATCGGCACCGTCAACACCAGGATCGGTACCAGGCTGCTGATGAAGTAGTACGCCAGGTTGTGGCGCAGCTCGGGATTGGGCTGGGCATGGCGCACGCCGAACCAGCGCTCGAGCGGGACGAACAGGGCCGTCAGCAGTACCAGCCAGACGCAGGTGCGCACGACGTCGATGGCGAACTCGGCAAGGGATACGTTCATGGAAGATGGTGCGGCTCGGGCGGCTGCACGTGGAAGTGCAGACCGTGCGAGGTCGTGTTACACCTGGCCTTGACGACGGCGGCGAGCGAGGAAGCCGAGCATGCCGAGGCCGGCCAGCATCAGCATCCAGGTCGCCGGCTCGGGCACGTCGGCATGGAGTTGCACGTTGTCGAGCAACATGAACGGTGGCCCGCCCGATGCCGTCCGCTGGGACAGGAAGGACAGCCACTCGCTGGTGCTGGTGGCGGTAAACACCATGCTGGCGGTTTGCCAGCCGCTGAAACCTTTTTCGGGGATGCTCAGCTTCGCGCTGTTCTGCCTGGTATTGCCGAACCCGACTTCCCAATACACGTCCTTGTTAGCGCCCGTCCAGTTGACTTGCTGGGCCAGCGCGAATTCGAACGTCAGCTGGTACTTGGTGCCGACTTCGAGGCCCCCGACATACTGCTTGAGCGTACCCGGGCCGTAGTCCGGATCCGAGGCGAAGAAGTTACCGCCCGAGGGCGACATGAAGAAGTTCTGGCCGGCGCCATGCAACTGCATTGCGCCGCCATTCTGGTGGGCGTTGGTGCCGTTCATCAGGAAGTTGTAGCCGCCGCTATCGCCGCCGTTCTTGCTACTGATCCAGTTATCGATCGTGACGCCGTTTGCCACGGGCGTCGTGCCGTTGACGAACTTGCTCGTATCGATGACGTTGGATTCGAAACCGCCATTCTTGATCAGGTTCGCATGCGCGAAGTTGGCGTGCAACGCAAGAACGGCAGAGACGAACAGCAAAGCTGACTTGAGGCGCATGACGCAAGCTCCAAAAATACGATGAGGGTGGATCGGCGGTGGCAATTGCATGAATGGACGTCATGCCAGGCGCGGCAAGCCGTCGACGCTATCCAGTTAACTAGAAAGAAATTAACTATGGTCAATATTTATTGCACAGAGACATTCTACCAAACTAATCCTGCTGGAAAAGCAATACTTCCACCATTCGGTTATTTTCCATAAAGCAACTTATTTACAATTGCCGGGATGGGTTTTCAGCGCTGTCCCGGGGCAGTGTTGGTAACGCCCCCGGGGAAATCGCGTTTCTTGACGGGACTGTTTGACATTCATGGTTGCGAAAGGTGAATTTACTACCGCCGTGTGGTTGGTTCAAAGCGTTCCGGAGACGATCTGCAAGCGCCCATGGACCGATTGCACAGCACCGAAAAACAACAGGTAGTTGCTTCGCATGGAGACGACAGGCTCGCAGGAGTGGAAGTGTCCGATCGATTGCCGCCCGAGCACCATGCCCCTACACTGGGCATTTAGCGCGCAGCAATCGGCGCATGCCGTCACAAGCGTGCGCATCACAATAACCGTCGATACAGGAGCGTCAAGCATGCCGGGCCGGGAAGATATCGTCCTCTTAGCGTCGTATAACAGCATCATGAATACCGCGATATATGCCGCGGCCGCGACATTATCGTTGAGCGCACTCGGCGCGGACCGGGGCGCCTTTTTCGGCTCGATCCTCGGTACCCTGAATCATATCGTTGCGGGCGATACCATTTGGTTGCAGCGATTCCAAGGCCATCCCGCACACTTCCTCGCGCTCGAGCCGATGCAAGAGATTGCGGCGCCTGGCGGACTCGCGCATCGATACAGCGACGATCTCGGCATGCTGCGCGAACATCGCGTGCGGCTCGACGCGATCATCGAGGCGCTGGCGGCGGAAATGACGGACGAGGGCCTGGCGCAAGCCGTCCGCTACAAGACTTCGCGTGGAGAATGCCAGAAGAATTTCGGGAGCCTGCTGCTGCATTTCTTCAACCACCAGACGCATCACCGCGGCCAGGTGAGTACGCTGCTATCGCAGTCGGGCGTGGATATCGGCGTGACCGATCTGGTGGCATGGATCCCTGATCAGGTGTGATCGGGGCCGAAGACCTGTTTCATCGTATCGGAGAAGAAGGCCTGGCCGTTCTTGCCCTGCCCCTTGACGTAATACATGGCGACATCCGCATGGCGCATCAGCTCATCGATCGTCTGGCCGTCGTGGGGAAAGACCGCGATGCCGATCGATGCGGAGATGACGACTTCATTCCCATCCAGGTCGAACGGCAGATTCAGGCATTCCAGGAATTTGGCGGCAACCAGGCGTGCGTCATCCCGGGTATGCAGGTCCGGAAGCACCACGGTGAATTCGTCGCCGCCCTGCCGTCCCAGCGTATCGCCCTTGCGCAGGCAGCTTTTCAGGCGCGCCGTCACCTGCAGCAGCAGTTCATCGCCCTTGTCGTGGCCGAGCGTGTCGTTGACATGCTTGAAGCGGTCGAGATCGATGAACATCGCCGCCAGTTCCGTCTGGTTACGCCTGGACTGCAGGATCGCCTGGCCAAGCCGATCCTTGAACAGCAAGCGGTTCGGCAGGTTGGTCAGCACATCGTGATAAGCCTGGTGCAGGATAACGGCTTCCGCCTGCTTGCGCGCCGTGATATCGCGGGCAATGCCATAAGTGCCGATATAGCGCGGTCCGCCCTGCTCTACACGGTCCAGATGCATGCCGACCGCATTGAGCGACACGATCATCGATGTGTCGGCGTCGCTGTCTTCATCTGCGTAGGGCGCCTTCGGTCGGCACGTCATGCGCAGCTCGACATCGCGCGACGCGCGGTCACCGGAACGCCTTTCGTTGAACGCATAACGCGCCCTGGCGAAATCTTCCTTATGGACGAGGATCGAGTAATGCTGGCCGATCAATTCGCGGCGATCGTAGCCCAGCATCTGGCATGCCCGGTCATTCACGAAAGTAAATCGTCCCTCGGGTTCGACCATGTAGATGAGGTCGGGGGATGCATCGACCATATACCGATAAGTGCGCTCGGACAGCTCGAGCTGATAGGCGATGTCCCGGTTGGTCTGGCGGAGCCGGCGCTGGGTCAGGACGTTGTCGATCGTCTTGAACAAATCTTGCTGGCTGAAAGGCTTGCGCAGGAAATCCCGTGCGCCGCCCCGCAATGCCCCGATCGCAGCATCGATGCGCACGTTGCCGCTGACGACGATGACGTCGGTTTCGATGCAGTGGCGATTGATGAAGTCCATGACATGCTGGCCATCCATATCCTCCAAGCTTAGGTCGAGCAAGACCAGGTCGTAGCGGGTATTGGACAGGGCTGCCATAGCTTCGGCGCCCGAGGCTGCCGTATCGATCTCGAAATGGCGATGCTGGAGCAATGCCTGCAGCGACGTGAGCATTCTGGGTTCGTCATCCACAAGTAACAGCTTGGTCGACTGGTTAGCTGCGGCAACAGGCAAATGCGCTGCGGAGAATGAATTATCGCCGAATATAGGTTTATTCTTTCTCGCGAACAGATCCATATCTATACGGGCGCGAATGGCTCACATGTTGATGGAGTATCCGCAAATAAATTAGTGAGGTTAGTTGATGCTCACTACATTAGCATGATTGCTGAGTTTCAAATGAACATTGAAAATTACTTTAAAGAATGTTTAACAATTGTTTTAAGGGAATATAATCTTGTCCTTAAACGGCAAGGACCCTCCCACTTCGGCGTTCGTCAGCGCCGCCGTTAGGCGGGCGCAAGCGCCCCGCTTCGGCTGACGCTTGCTCAGGCAATACCTCGGTGACGCTGACCACGGTCGGACGATAACCTGGCAGTGTGTGCCCGACGCGTGGCCTCTAGTCAGACGATCGAAATGGTTCAGTACGGGGTTATTACTGTCAGCGCAAGTAAGTGGTGAGATGCTGTCTTAGTCGCTGGCGTAGGTAGTAACGTGGGTAAAAATCGCGACGTAAAAACGCCCTCGGCAAACGAGGGCTTTCGAGAATATCTCGCGGAGAGAGGGCGAGTCTGCCCAAAACATAAAATCCTTTTGAGACAATGACTTATCAACAAGTCCAGCCCCCTTTGTACCTGAGCTAGGCCGTCATTTTGTACCATCTGCGGGTTATGCAACCTGTCAAACTCAGCGCTTAACCGCCCGCTGCTTCATTGCGTCAAAGAAGTATCCTTGCCAAAACACCACAATCTTTTCCTTCCCCTTTATGAAGGCTTCGGTGCAGTCAAGGTCTACTACCGTGACGGTGTCAGGTAGCCCGAGATAGCCAACCCGAGCGTGATAGCCCTCTCGCATGTATTTCGCTGCGTCCTCGCGGCGGCGTGTCAATTCCGGCGCACGGCAGGGCTCTCCGTTGAACATGACGCTGTCACGCCGCACAACCATGACCTTGCCGACCAACGCCGCAGCTTGCTGGTCAGTCAGCGAGGTGACGTCAGCTGAGTCCAGGACTTTGGTTAGCTTCCACGTACCGAGAATGTCAGCGTCATGTTCTTGCTTCTTCGCCTGTGCTGTATGGGCAGCCAGCGCAAACAGGGCGGTCACGGCAAGCAAACGTCCAGAGGTATGTAAAAAAGACATGTTCGGCTCCTTCGCTTATTTTTTAACCATCGCGGCAGATTTTGCCGCTGCTTCAAACGGCGCGCCTTCTTCTGCTCGGCGCGAAATCAGACCTCGCGCCACCACGCTTTTGCCGTTTACGCGCGTTGATGTCATCGTGCGAATTTGAGCGGCGGCTTCAGCTGAACGGCCAGTGTCAACGAGCGTGAATACGTTGCGCGAGCCGTGTACTCCGGCGTTATAGGTCAGGCTGACCAGCGCGTCGAACTGGTCTTGCTGCAGCTTCTGCATTGGCACCTTGCGTATAACGCCGGCTTCCGCTTCAGCCACTCTGCGCGCGAACTCAGCCTCTACCGCAGCTGCGCTGACGGGGGTTGCCAACTCATCTTTAGTGCAAGAGCCCTTGTGGGCGAGAATACCGGGCCCCCAGGTGCAGTTTCCCTTGCCCGGTCCCATATCGTCGTAGTAAGCGAATACGTCCCTCTCGCGCCGACGCATCCGGGCGCGTGCTTCAGCACTCATCGTCATTCCAGCATTTACAGACGGCGTCGCGGCTGCATGTGCATGTTTGGTCATCGGCGTCTCCGGTCGGTGAGTCAAAACCGTCAATCTAAACTGAGCCCATCAGCAGTTCGTTGCGCCGCACCAATCAGACCCATCAAAGAAGCCCGAATAAAGGCGGTCGACGGACGCGGATCCGAAACTCACCGAAGAGGAATGTACATGGCCATCGATGTCTACCTGCAAATTGAAGGAATCAAGGGCGAGTCGCACGATTCGGCGCACCAGGGCCGGATTGAGTGTACGGAAGTGCACTGGTCAGTCGTACAGCCACGTAGCGCGACCGCATCGACCGGCGGTGGTCACACTGCGGAGCGGGCAGAACTGAAGGATGTGGTATTCGGGAAAATCGCCGACATGTCATCGCCAATCCTGCAAACATGTGCCATGGGCAAGACGATCCCTAAAGCGAAGTTCGAATTCATGCGCGCTGACGGTGACGGCAAGCCTGTCAAATACTGCGAGATCCAGCTCGAGAACGTGTTGATTAGCGGGGTCGCGCCATCGCTGGTGGCTGGGATTATATTGAGCGAGCACGTCAGCTTGAAATACTCGAAAATCAAATGGGCCTACACCCAGCAGGGAGTCGGCGGGGGCACCCGGGGCAGCACGGTTGGCGGCTGGGACTTGGCCGCGATCGGCGTGATCGCTGCCCACTGCGACTCATACTCGCTGCCAGCCTCGCTGACCATGCGCACAGCGCGCTCGATGACTTCAGGGGAATACTTGGGTTGCTTCTTCATAGCTCCATTTTCTCAAAGAATGGAGCCTCCACAAAACCCGGGGCGGTTCAGACAATGGGGAAACTACGTTTTCCCAAAATGCATACGTAGCCACGTAGTCACCTCGCTTTCAACTTAAAAAGTCATCCCTCTTGCTCGCAGCACAAACCTGACTTTTTCAAGCTGTTTTGCCGCTACCTGCCGTGTGATCAACATACCGGTCATTTGCCGATGGCGGGTCGCTTGGGCATGATGACGGTATCCGTTTTGGCGGTATCCGTCGATACCGTCAACAGTACCGCTAGAGATGACGGATTTCAATGGACGCTAAAAGCACTTGACGAACAAAAAACCCGCGTGCTCACAGGGAGTAACGCGGGTTCGGTGGACGATCTTGGATCGCTTGGTACATGTTCTTGGCGGAGAGAGGGGGATTCGAACCCCCGTTAGGCTATGAACCTAAACACGCTTTCCAGGCGTGCGACTTAAACCACTCATCCATCTCTCCTGATGGTTCTACGTGGGAGTGCCACGAAGCCGCCTATTATAGCAAGTATTCCCAGCAGTACAAGGCCAGCAAGTATCGATCCCACAGATGGGGCCACCGCCTGGATGGTATCGCGACTCGGGCCACGATGCCGATCAGCATGATCACGCAACAAAAAAATGCCCGCCCCTCTTTCGAGCAGGCGGGCAAGCCTTGCTTCAGCCTCGTGGGCCGGTGCAGGCAGGTTGCTCAGGATGTGCCGCTCAAGCCGATTCCTTCAACTGCTCCAGGATGGCCGGATTCTCGAGCGTCGACACGTCTTGCGTGATATTCTCGCCCTTGGCCAGCACGCGCAGCAGGCGGCGCATGATTTTGCCGGAACGGGTCTTCGGCAGGTTGTCGCCGAAGCGGATCTCTTTCGGCTTGGCGATCGGGCCGATCTCCTTGCCGACCCAGGCGCGCAGCTCGTTGGCCAGCTTCTTGGCCTCCTCGCCGGTCGGACGCGCCTGCTTGAGCACGACGAAGGCGCAGATCGACTCGCCCGTGGTTTCATCCGGACGCCCCACCACCGCGGCTTCGGCCACGATCGGATTGGCCACCAGCGCCGATTCGATTTCCATGGTGCCCATGCGGTGACCCGACACGTTCAGCACGTCGTCGATGCGGCCCGTGATCGTGAAGTTGGCGGTGTCCTTGTTACGGATCGCGCCGTCGCCGGCCAGGTAGTATTTACCGCCCAGTTCGTCCGGGAAGTAGCTGGTGCGGAAACGGTCCGGGTTATTCCAGATCGTGCGGATCATCGACGGCCATGGACGCTTGACGACCAGGATGCCGCCCTGCCCGTTCGGCACGTCGACGCCGGCCTCGTCCACGATCGCGGCCATGATACCCGGCAGCGGCAGGGTGCACGAACCCGGTACCATCGGCGTCGCGCCGGGCAGCGGGGTGATCATGTGGCCGCCGGTCTCGGTTTGCCAGAAGGTATCGACGATCGGGCAGCGCTCCTGGCCGACGTTGCGGTAGTACCACATCCAGGCTTCCGGATTGATCGGCTCACCGACCGAGCCGAGCAGGCGCAGGCTGGACAGGTCGAAGTTCTTCGGATGGACCTTCTCGTCCAGGTCCGATGCCTTGATCAGCGAGCGGATCGCGGTCGGCGCCGTATAGAAGATGCTGACCTTGTGCTTCTCGACGGTCTGCCAGAAGCGGCCGGCGTTCGGGAAGGTCGGCACGCCTTCGAACACGACCTGCGTGCCGCCGACGGCCAGCGGACCGTAGGCGATATAGGTGTGGCCGGTGATCCAGCCGATGTCGGCGGTGCACCAGTAGACGTCGTCGGGTTTCAGGTCGAAGGTCCACTTCATGGTCAGCGCGGCCCACAGCAGGTAGCCGCCGGTCGAGTGCTGCACGCCTTTCGGGGTGCCGGTCGAACCCGAGGTGTAGAGGATGAACAGCGGGTGTTCGGCACCGACCCATTCAGGCGGGCAATCGGCGCTCTGGTCCTGCACCAGCTCGTGCAGCCACAGGTCGCGGCCTTCCTTGAAGTTGATGTTGCCGCCGGTACGCCTGTAGACGATCACGTCCTTGACGGTATCGCAGCCGCCCAGGCCAAGCGCCTCGTCGACGATGGCTTTGAGCGGCAGCGCCTTGCCGCCGCGCTGCTGTTCGTCGGCAGTGATGACGGCCACGGCGCCGGCGTCGATGATGCGCTCCTGCAGCGATTTGGCCGAGAAGCCGCCGAACACCACCGAGTGGGTGGCGCCGATGCGGGCGCAGGCCTGCATCGCGGTCACGCCTTCGACCGACATCGACATGTAGATGACGACGCGGTCGCCCTTCTTGATGCCGCGCGACTTGAGGGCGTTGGCGAATTTGCAGACGCGCTCGTGCAGCTCGCGGTAGGTGACTTTGGTCACGGCGCCGTCGTCCGCCTCGAAGATGATGGCGGTCTTGTCGGCGTTGCCATTTTCGAGGTTGCGGTCGAGACAGTTGTACGAGGCGTTCAGCTGGCCGTCGGCGAACCATTGGTAGAACGGCGCATTCGATTCGTCCAGGGTCGAGGTGAACGGCTTGTGCCACTCGAGGTTCTCGCGCGCCAGGCGCGCCCAGAATCCTTCGTAGTCGCTGTCAGCTTCGGCGCACAGCTTTTCGTAGGCGGCCATGCCGCTGATGGTGGCCTTGTCGGCAAACGCCTGAGGCGGCTCGAACACGCGGTGCTCCTGCAGGCCCTGGGATTGCTCTTGGGTGGTCTCGTTCTCGGCCATACTAGTCTCCATATTAATGTAGTAGGTTATGCCAGATACCATAGGGGGGCTCGCTTACTGAGCCCTTACAATGGAAACCCCTGCGGCGGCTTGACTGCGCGTGCCCGCTCTCTCGTGATAGTCGTCCTTGACGTTCGTCCCGGACGTTCTCCTTATTCTAACGCCAGCCGTTGTAAAGCGTGCAAGTGACGGGCCATGGCTGCGCGTGTCCAACCCCGGCGCCTAGCTCCGGTGTAAAATGCTGAGCTGAATTTTTTCGCATTCCCCTGGAGTTTCATTCCGATGTCCGCCCTCGAACCGAGCAAGCAAGTCCGCAAGCTGTCTCCGCTGAACAACCTGATCTTCGCCAGCCGCTGGCTGCAGCTGCCGCTGTATCTGGGCCTGATCCTGGCGCAATGCGTCTATGTATTCCATTTCTGGGTCGAACTGGTCGACCTGATCGGCGCCGCCATGGGCAACGTCGATTCGCTCAACCACATCATCGACGCCGTCGGCCTGTCCGGCAACCGTCCGCAGCGCCTGACCGAAACCGTCATCATGCTGGTCGTGCTGGGCCTGATCGACGTGGTCATGATCTCGAACCTGCTGATCATGGTGATTGTCGGCGGCTATGAGACCTTTGTCTCGCGCATGCACCTCGATGGCCACCCGGACCAGCCGGAATGGCTGTCGCACGTGAACGCGTCGGTACTGAAGACCAAGCTGGCGATGGCGATCATCGGCATCTCGTCGATCCACCTGCTCAAGACCTTCATCAACGCCGCCAATTACGAAGAGAAGACCCTGATGTGGCAGACCCTGATCCACGTCGCCTTCCTGGTGTCGGCGCTGGCGATTTCGTGGACCGACCGCATCACCACCATGACGCACCAGGACAAGCACTGAAGCACCAGAAGCACCCACAACGATAACGATACCCCGACACTCCATCACGAGAGATTTCCCACCATGGCAACCGTCATTACCCAGGAAGACCTGATCGAATCCGTCGCGGCCGCGCTGCAGTACATCAGCTACTACCACCCGGCCGACTATATCCAGCATCTGGCACGCGCCTACGAGACCGAGCAAAGCCCGGCCGCGAAGGATGCGATCGCCCAGATCCTGACCAACTCGCGCATGTGCGCCGAAGGCAAGCGCCCGATCTGCCAGGACACCGGCATCGTCAACGTGTTCCTCAAGGTGGGCATGGGCGTGCGCTTCGAAGGCTTCACCGGCTCGGTGACCGACGCGGTCAACGAAGGCGTGCGCCGCGCGTACAACTTCGCCGACAACAAGCTGCGCGCCTCGATCGTGGCCGACCCGCACTTCGAGCGCAAGAACACCAAGGACAACACCCCGGCCGTGGTCCACATGGAACTGGTCGAGGGCGACACCGTCGACGTGAAAGTGGCTGCCAAGGGCGGCGGCTCCGAGAACAAGACCAAGTTCGTCATGCTCAACCCGTCCGACTCGCTGGTCGACTGGGTGCTCAAGACCGTGCCGCTGATGGGCGCCGGCTGGTGCCCGCCGGGCATGCTCGGCATCGGCATCGGCGGCACCGCCGAGAAGGCGATGCTGATGGCCAAAGAATCGCTGATGGAAGACATCGACATGTACGAGCTGCGCCAGCGCGGCCCGAACAACAAACTCGAAGAGCTGCGTATCGAGCTGTGCGACAAGATCAACGCGCTGGGCATCGGCGCCCAGGGCCTGGGCGGCCTGACCACCGTGCTGGACGTGAAGATCAATATGTATCCGACCCACGCGGCCTCGAAGCCGGTGGCGATGATCCCGAACTGCGCCGCCACGCGCCACGCCCACTTCGTGCTGGACGGTTCCGGCCCGGCCTATATCGAACCGCCTGCGCTGTCGACCTGGCCTGACGTGAACTGGACGCCGGACACCGAGAAATCGAAGCGCGTCGACCTCAATACCCTGACCAAGGAAGAAGTCGCGTCCTGGAAGCCGGGCCAGACCCTGCTCCTGAACGGCAAGATGCTGACCGGCCGCGACGCCGCGCACAAGCGCATCCAGGACATGCTGGCCAAGGGCGAATCGCTGCCGGTCGACTTCACCAACCGCGTGATCTACTACGTCGGCCCGGTCGATCCGGTCGGCGCCGAGGTGGTTGGCCCGGCAGGTCCGACGACCGCGACCCGCATGGACAAGTTCACCGACATGATGCTCGAAAAGACCGGCCTGATCTCGATGATCGGCAAGGCCGAGCGCGGCCCGGCGGCGATCGAGTCGATCCAGAAGCACAAGTCGGCCTACCTGATGGCGGTCGGCGGCTCGGCCTACCTGGTGTCGAAAGCGATCAAGTCGGCCACCGTCGTTGGCTTCGCCGACCTGGGCATGGAAGCGATCTACGAGTTCGACGTGACCGACATGCCGGTCACCGTCGCTGTCGATTCGACCGGCACCTCGGTCCACAACACCGGCCCGAAAGAATGGTCGGCCAAGATCGAATCGCTGAAAGGCGTGCCGGTCACCATCGCTTGATCCCGGCAGCATCATGACCCTCCCCGACGCTCCGGTTGGCATCTTCGACTCGGGCGTCGGCGGTCTCTCGGTGCTGCGCCACATCCAGGCGCAGCTTCCGCACGAACACCTGATCTACCTGGCCGACACCGGCTTCGCCCCCTACGGCGACAAACCCGAATCGATCGTGGTCGAGCGTGTGCTGGCGATCGGCGACTTCCTGCTCGCGCAAGGCGCGAAAGCGCTGGTGGTGGCCTGCAATACGGCCACCGTGGCCGCCGTGCGCGAGCTGCGCGCGGCTCATCCCCGCCTGCCCATCGTCGGCGTCGAGCCCGGCCTGAAACCGGCGGCAAGCCTCACCCGCACCGGCAAAGTGGGCGTACTGGCCACCGAACGCACCCTGCGCGGCGCCAAGTTCCTGCAATTGCGCGACCAGATCCATCTCGACTCGGGGGCTGATTTCCTGCTCCAGCCCTGCGTCGGCCTGGCCGACCAGATCGAGTCCGGCGAACTCGATTCGAGCGCAACAAGTGCCATGCTACAACGCTTCATCATGCCCCTGCTGGCCCAGGGAGCCGACACCCTGGTGCTGGGCTGCACCCACTATCCGCTGGTGCGCGCTTCGATCGAGCGATTATTGAACGATGCCGGGCGGCCAGATGTCGCCCTGGTCGACACGGGCGACGCCGTGGCGCGCCAGCTCGCCCGGTTGCTGGCCGGGGCGGGCCTGCTGCGTACATCCGGCTTGCGCGGCGCGTCCGGCGCCCTTCCCGCCAGCCTGACCGGCTACACCAGCGCCAGCGCGACCGCCTTGACGGCGGCGTTTCGCAGCCTGCTCGGCATCGACCCGCCCGTCCACGAGGTGGCGCTGCCGCTGCCAACGGGTTGGCCGCCGTGCTGAGCGCCATTACCGCGCATTTAAATTTGCCAGTTTGAGATGGAGCCCTTATAATCTCGTTCTGTCTCGGCAATGCAGAGATAGATAGAAAGTCAGTGGTGGCTGTAGCTCAGTTGGTAGAGTCCAGGATTGTGATTCCTGTTGTCGTGGGTTCGAGTCCCATCAGCCACCCCAAAGAATTTTTGGATCCTGTCGCAAAGGACCCGACGAAAAGCCACCCCTCGGGTGGCTTTTTTGTTTTCCATGCGTCACTCGCGGCGAGCCCTCTTGCCCTCCTCCATCGCTGGACCGTGCATTTTTCCTTTCAAAATTTACTGTCCAATATTAACAACATGGCATCCAATATTTCTGCCGTTAATCTTTAGTGATGGTTATTATCATAAGTTAAGTACGTAAGAACTTTCCTTATGACCAAGACGCGACACTGTATTGCATCGAGCTGTGAATTACCGCTATTTGCGCGCGTAACCTATTGTCCTTTCTGTGGCAGCCGCCAGCAGAAAGACGCGTCACCTGCCACGATCGATAGCGCGCCTGAAGCCGATCTCCCATGCGAGGCGGTCGCCGAGGGCATCCCGGATATTCGCACTGCAGCAGTTCAGGCAGATACCGCCACGCCTGCACCGGTGTCGAACGCGAACCCGGTCGCGACGACGGCGACGCCACGAAAGTCGATCCCCTGGTGGGCGGCCGGGATCGCCATCCTTGCGGCAATCGCAATCGCATCCGCTGCCGCATTCCACACATCCGGCGCCGCGGCACAGTGCGACACCCCTTCACGCAACGTCCTGGTCGTCCTGGATTTTTCTGGCCAGCCTTCCCTCACCACTGGCGAGATCGTCAATCGCATCCAGGCGCTGTTCGACAAAACCCGGAACGGCGAACGATTCGCGCTCTTCGACACACGCGCCGATACGCCGATCTTCGAGGCCTGCAGTTCGCCATCGACCCTGTCGACACGCGCCCGGGTACGCGACCAGCTGACCGCGACCATTCTCCATGCAGTCACGACGCACGCATGGCCGCGGTCGGAATCGCTGCCGGATCTAGCCCAATCACCCCGTCAAAAGATATCCCGGAAGATCACGGATCTGTCACTGACGACCTATTTGCGTGCGAGCGCGAACAGCTTGCACCTGGTCTCCGATCTACTCGAAGGCAATCCTGCCTTCTTCGAAACCCTGTGCGAACCAGCGGTGCGCGCAGCGGAAAATTTTCGCCTCTCGCGACGAGGTGGATTGGAGCAGGCGGCATTCCCGAATACGCACGTGTATCTGCATCTGATCCCGCGCCAGGACATCGCCGCACGATCCTTGAATTGCCGCGATAAATACTGGCGATGGCTCCTCGCGGACACGAGCGGGAACGGCGCCGGCCTGTCGATCGAATATCTACCTTCCTCAACCAGGAGCAGCAATGAGTGAGCAGTATTTCCGTAAAATGATGATGCTCCTCGGAGCGTCCTTGGTTATCCTGCTGGCGAGTCTTGCGCCGGCGATGCCGGTCTGGTTCAGCGGCATCGGAATTGTTCCGCTTATCTACTATCACTTCTTTGAACTCCGCCCTGCGGCAAAGATGGGCCTGAGCTCCACGGAGATCGACAGCGTCTATTATTTCGGGTTCCTGATTACGGTACTGGCGCTGGCAATCACTGCATTTCATATTGGTTTCAGCGCTGGTGACACCAACATCATGACTGTCGTGGTCCATTTCGGGATCGGCTTGGTGGCCACCGGTTACGCGGTTTTCGCCCGCATGCACCTCAACAGCCTGGCGCCATCCACGGGCGTATTCACCGAAGAACAAGTCATGGACAGGTATGTGCAGCGATCCGCGCAACTGATCGAGCATATCGAGACGTCCACTGCCAAGCTGTCCACCTTTGCCACCGAGGTTATCGCGCGCACGGCGGCGACCGCAGAGACCATCCAGCAGACGGTGGAACAAAACATGCGCCGTACCAGCGAGAGCTTTACGCGTGATATCGCCGATATCCTCGACGACGTACATGCGGCGATGAATGACATCCAGCAGCTCGTCACCGACCCCTCGACCCAGGCAGCGCGGGCGCGCTTCAATACCGAACTACGCGAGACCTACCAGGCCAGCTCGCAACTCAATGCGTCGATGGGCGAACTGGCCAAACGGACGGCCGAGGAATCGCAGCAACGTGCCGATACGCTGGTCGCGACCAGGAATCTCGCGCTCCACTTGCAGGATTTTTCACGCAAGGTGCAGGCGCTTGGCGCCACCGATGGCCCCATCGCGGCATCGGCACAGGCGCTCGGTGATGTCAGCGGCGGCCTGGTGTCGTCGTCAAGGACCGTGATCGAAGCGCTGGCCGATCTGAAGGAAGTCGGCCGCCTGGTGCAAGACACCGGCCCGACCTTCGTCAAGATGCGAACGCTCACCAGGAAAGCGACCGAGCAGCTCGAATCGCTCGCCGAGGCGACCGACCACTTGCGCACAGCAGGCGAAAACGTCGCGTTCGCATCGGATGCGAGCGCGGCCCTGAATGGCGAGCTGTCCCGGATGCGCGACATCTTGCCGGCACTCAGCGCCAGCGGCCAGAAGCTGGGTTCGGCATTCGATACGGCCGGACACAGCACGCTAGGTTTCGGCGAAAAAATCGCGGCGCTGCCGCATGGGCTCGAGGCCGTGCGCGCCCTCCAGCAAAGCATGACGGCAGTATTCGACCAGGTGACGGAAGACCTCAGGAATGCCACGCACCATGCAAGCCAGGCACGTGAGAACGGCGCCGCCGCCAACGGCGCCGATGCATTGCAATCCGGCGCGGCGCGCCTGGACGATACGGTCGCCGCGATCCTGCAGCGCCTGTCCGGCCTGCTCGATGCGATTGGCTCGGTCAATGGCGCGATCCAGGAAACATCGGATGAGTTGCGCTCGTATGCCGTGCACTACAGGCAGCAACACCCGATCTCGTCGGCAAGCGTGCTGCCGCGTAGCACAAGCCTGCAACTCGGCCGGCCCGAAGAGACGCTGCCGTGAAGAAGAACAACGATGTGTTCTTCCTCACACTGATCGACTTCCTGCTGCAAGTGCTGTTTTTTGGCCTGGTGATCTTCGCCCTGATGAGTGCGCTGGCGCACAAGCAGAAAAGCGAGAAAGCCTCGGACGACGAACGGATCAGGCAGTTGGTCAAGGCCGCCGGCGTGTCCAACCTCACCGAGTTGACCGATGAGCTGACCAAGCTTGCCCCGATCAGCGAATTGAAGGGCACATCCGACTACCTGCAAAAGCTCGGCTCGGTCGAGAATGCACAGAAAATTGCCGACATGAGCCAGCAGGCCGGCGGCGCGGCGGCCCTGATCGCCGAATTGGAAGCGGGCAGGAAGCTGGCCGCGACGGTGGCCCAGGGTTCGCATACTCTCGGCGACATCCAGCAGCGCCTGGAAAAACTCAGGAAGCTGGAAGAAGGACAAGGCGCCGCGCCATGCCTGTTCACGATGCAGGGAACACGCAAGCGCGCCAGGCCGGTGGCGACCGTCACTGCCAGCGATACCACGATCCGGATCGAGAGCGCCGAACCCGAATTCGACCACGTCCTCAAGCTGCTTGGCCGCACGTCCGAGTCGGTCGCGGAGCTGACGCTGGCGCAATTCGCGGCGACCTTCCGGCCATTGAGCCGGTTGAAACCTGAGTGCCGCTACACCTTGCGCTTCGTCGAAAACACGCAACTGGTGCATGCACGCGATGCGGCGCAGGTCGCGTTCTACCTGTCCTTCCAGAAGATGCACTGAACGTCAAAAGCAACAGGCCGATTGCGGGTCTTCATGAAGACCTGCAATCGGCCTGGACAGCCAACGCGCCGCTACCGCCGAACGGTGCTCAGCGCGCCGCCACCATTACGCCAGACATCCCGTCCCACACCAGCTGGGTGCTCAGGTCGCGCGATGCCGACAGCTGGCCGTTAACGTACAGATTGGTTTTCATCGTGTACCTGCCTTGCGACGCGTCTTTCGGCATGTTCAGTTCGAAGGTATTCTCGAAGCGGCCACCCGAGTTGTTCACCAGCGGTTTCGATCCATTCGCGAACTGCTTCCCATCCTGGGCGAACACGACCAGCTCTTCGCGCACTTCCCGCACCGGCGTCGTCGAACCGTTGACCAGCTCGACGACCGAGGTTACCTTCACCGGCTTGCCGCGCTGTACGGTGGTTTCGTTCAGGCGCGGGTGGTAGGACACCACTTGCGGTTCGGCCGGCAGGCGCCCGCGGCTGCGCACGAAGTCGCCGTCCACCTGGGCCGCGGTGCGGGTCTGGCGCGACTGCGAATTGACGACCACGCAGCCGATCGCACCGACCAGGCCGCCGGCCGCGGCGCCACGCAGGGCCCCGCGGCGCCCGTCGACCAGCAGTCCCAGCAATGCACCGGCAGCGGCGCCCGCCAACGCCGAGCTACCGACGCCGCATGGGTCTTCCGCCTGCGCCGACGCTTGATTGCCATACTGACCAACGCCTTGCGAGGTGCCGCTGGTGCCGGTCGTGACGCAGCCCGACGCCAACGCTGCCACCAGCGTCACTGCGACCACCTTGTTCATGTGTTCTTTCATGTTTTCTCCCTAGCGAACGGTAATTATCTGATCGTGGTTTCTTGTTGTAGCATCTGCCGTTCCCGGTCGCGAATCTGCTGCATCAAACTGTCGAGCCTTGGATCGTTTGGATCGATCCTGCGCGCACTGTCGACATAGGTTCTCGCCGCATCGAACTTGCGCTGCGTCAAAGCCTGCTCTGCATCGCGCAGGAAGATCGACACCATCGATGTCCTCGAGTCGGCCGCGTCCGCATTGCGCGAAGACGCCGGCGAGACAGGCCGATCGGGCGGGCGCGGCGCGACCGTCTGCCGGGTCTCGACAGGTGGCGCGCTCGCCGCCGCCGTTGCCGCGGCCGCCGCCGCACTGGCCGCCTGTTCGGCCGCGATCGCTGCCGACAGCGCTTCGACTTCGCCTTTCAGCCGCGCGAGGTCGACGTCCTCGCGGTTCACGCCCGTCAGTTTCGCCAGCGCGGCCTTGGCCTGCGCCGCATCGCGCGCGTCGAGCGCAGTACGTACTTCGGCCTGCGCCGTGCGCCCGGCCGCCTGCGCCACGCTCAACTGCTTGCGCAAGTCTGCTGCGGCCGGCTTTGCCGCGCAGGTTGCCGTCAACCCGTCGAGGCCGGTACGTGCGCGACCGAGGCGTCCGTCCTGCACCTGGCCTTCGATCGTGCGGAAACTGCGCAGGCAGGCGTCGTTGGTCTTTTCCGCCGCCGCGATCGCGCCTTGCAGCGCATCGGCCTTGCCACGTTGGCCGTCAACGCACGCCGCCACGGCGCGCAGCGCGTGAGTACGCGCTTCTGGCAGCTCGCCTGCGGCCACGGCTTTGGAACCCAGGTCGAACGCCGTGTCGCAATCCACCTGTGCGCCGACCTGCTCCTCGTTCTTGCCGATGTTGTACAGGACGACCAGGGCCAGCACGATCCCGGCCAGGATCCACTTGCCCTTCCCGCCTTTCTTCACAGGGACGACAGGCGTCGCCGCAGGTTCCGCCGCGGCCCCACGGGAGGCTGGCGTTCCGGTCGTGGCCTGCCGGACCGGCGACGCCGCCTCCGTCGCCTTCACTGCCTTGGCCTGGTCCTGCGTGCCCGCCGGCGCTGCCTGCGCAGAAGCAGAAGCAGGCGCAGGCGCAGCGACCGGTGCGGCAGGTACCGGCGTCGGCGCTGGCGCCGGCGCCGCGGCCGGCACTACGGCAGGCTCGGGCGGGATCGCCGCGGCGGCGGCGGGCGGCCGTGCGCGGCCGCCCCCGGCGCCCGTGCCCTCTCCGCAGAAAGGACAGAAGCTGACCTTCCCATGGAGGACGGAGCTGCATTTAGAACACTGATTCAAGACTTAGTCCTCAAAGCAAAGACGGTGGACTGGTCAGCGCCGGCGGCGCTGACGGCGCCGCCAGCAGTAGCGCGAATTCGGGAAGCTGGTTCAGTTCGCTCCAGCCCGCAAGTCCCGCGCGCCACGCTTTGGTGCCCGCGACGACGACTTGCCCGACTTGCACCATCTGCACGATCTGCTGCGCCGTGTACGGACCGAATTGCTGCCCACCGATCCCCAGGTGATACTGGTGCTCGACCAGCGGCGGAGGCATCGCGCCAAGGGGCGGCGGCGTGGCGCCGGGCGCCGATGGCATGATGCCCGGTGCGGGAATCGCGCCCGCGTTGACAGCGGCGCCGGCACTGGCCGCCGGCGCCAGGATGGCGTCGAGTTTCTCGGCCTGGAAGGCGTCGGGCTTGATGACGTATTTCAGGCGCAGGTGACCGTCTTCGCCCGGTTCGCGCACTTCCCAGTCGTAGGCGTCCTCGTCGGAATCGGGCACGACGCTGGTCCATTCGGCGAGCTGCGCGAGCAGCTTTTCTTCCGCCCGGTCGAGGTCGCGCTGGGTCATGCCCTTGCGCCGCGCCCTGTCGGCCAGGTCGCGCCTGGCTTCACCCGCGATCGCGCTGGCGAAGCCCTTGCGCTCTTCTTGCGCCCCGGTAGCATCTTCGATCAGCTTGGGGGTGTACACGGCCGTCTCGTAGTAGCTGGCCAGCGCCATCAGTGCGGCGGTCTGGCTGGCGTCGAGTTCGGCCAGGCGCTCCTGCACCCGCTCCACGATCGCGTCGCGGTAGGTGGATGGCAAGCCGTTCTGGCGCACGGCCCGTTCGTTGCCGATGCGGCGCACGTCGCCACGCGCAACCGCGAACTGGTACTGCCCGCGCGGAATCACCCGCAGCGTCGAGCGCGTCAGCAGACCCAGCATGATCGCCAGCAGGTACTGCTTGAAGTCCTCGGCCAGGCGGTTGATTTCATCGGTGCTGGGCGCCATCGGGTGACTGAACTGGGTCGAATCGATATGCGTATGGGTCGGGTTCTTCTCGGCTTCCTTGCGATAGCTGGTACGCCAGCCATCCATGCCGCGCAGCATGGTCATCGGAATGCCGGACAGTTCGCAATAGCACACCATGCGCCCCGCCACGCCGGTCTCGACCACTGACAACTGGGCCGCGGTGATACTGGCGTGGGTAGGAATACTGGCATTGAGTTCGGCGCCGAACAGGCGCGTGAAGCGGTCCGCGCCGGCGACACCGACGAAGCATTTGAACTGATCGGCCTTGACCGTGAAGTCGCCCGACAGATTGCCGTCGATCCACGGCATGGCGCAGGCCAGCAGCTTGCGGAACCGGTCCATGCGCTCGGACGGCGTCATCTGCTCCAGCGCCTCGACCAGGGGATCGTTTTCCACGGCGTCGGCGTCGACCGCGCCGGCCAGCGCCAGCTGGCGCTCGGCCATGCGCTTGACCTTGCCCAGGATCTCGCCGCGCTGGCCGTTTTCGGCGAGCATCGCGAACAGCACCTTGGAACCGCCCAGGTCCTTGAAGGCTTCGTCGGCCCAGTCGCGCAGTTGCAGGTTGCTCGGCAGCGGCACATTGCGTTCGGGCACCGGCACGGTGATCAGGGTCGCATGGTCCTTGCGCAAATCCTGCTGGAGGATGGCATTCGCGTGCTGCAGCTGGCCCAGCATCGCCAGCACGGCCTCGCGGCCAGCCTGGAATTCGCCCACCAGGCCGTTCCAGACGGCGCGCCCCTGCGCATCGACGCCGGTTTTCTTGCCGAGCCAGGCCGACAGGTCGGTCATCAGGATCGCGGCTTCGTCGGCGGCCTTGGCGCGCAGGTGGAACTTGAGCGCATTGGCAATTTCGGTGCGCAGGTGGTCCATGACGATGACCGCCTGCTTTTCGCTATTTCCGCTGAAGAAACCGCCCCGCGCCTGTTCGAGGTTGGCCAGCAGGCGCTCGTATTCGCGGGTGCGCACGGCCTCCTTGATTTCGCGGTAGCGTTCGCCATTCAGGCGCAACGCACTGATCAGGCCGGGGCCTTGCGCCTCGAGCCGGTCCTTGATCTGCTCGACCAGCGACAGCACGTATTCGAGGCCGCCGAAGTCCTTGTTGTCGAGGTAGGCGTACAGCTGGTCGCGGATCGCTTGCTTGATCCGCTCCAGCACTTCGCGGCGGCGTTTCGAGACCCGGTCCTCGGTGGTGTCGGCGGTCGAATCCTGGTCGCGCACCGAATCGCGTTCGAGCTGCAGGACCGCCTCGCGCACCTGGGTCGGCCATTCGGCGCGGTCAAAGCCGCTGCGAATGCCGTCGATGCGCAGGTTGACGCGCTGTTCCACGCCGGCCAGCAACAGGCCCTGCTTGTCCTGCAGCAGGTCTTCCACGACGGCGTAATCGAAGAACTCGCCGCTCGATCGCTTGAGTTCGACGTTGCGGTCGGAGAAGGTCGGGAAGTCGCTGAAAGGCACCGGGCGCAGCGCCATCTGGGCCGCCATGAATTCGTCGCGCTGCTTGTCGGTGGCGCGGTTGGCGCCGGCATCACTGCCGCCCACGCCAAAGAACGCCTTGAGCATCTCGGCCGCCCAGCGGTGCGCACGCTCGTCGCGCCGCGCTTCCTGGCGCGTGTCGAGCACGGCCTGGCCGAACGACGAGAAGCGCTTCGAGTAAGACAGCCGCATGTCGGCGAAGCGGTTCTTGGGCACGAGCGCGTCGTGCAGGAAGTTCTTGTGCTGCGCCTGGTTCACCGCCACCGAGCGCTTGCGGCGGGCGAAGTCGCCCGAGGCGAAATCTTCGAACAGCGCGTCCGCCACCATGTGGTAGACATCCTTGACGTCGTTGGTGTGCTGCTGCGCCAGGTTGCCTGAGTCGATCAGGTAGACCTCGCTGTACGGCTCGCGCGGCAACTCGGGCTGGTCGTAGGAATCCCAGCGGCCCACGTAGCCCTTGTTGCCCAGCATGGCCGATTCGAGTTCCATCAGGGCAGCGTAGCCGTTTGCCTCGGTGCGTTCCTTGTTGGCGCCGGCGTAGCCGGTCGGCAGGAACAGCATCAACTCGACGTCGGCAGCGCCGACCTCGGCCTTGGCCAGCCAGCGCGCCAGCAGCCCCATGTCGAGGAAAGCCCCGGAGCCGGTACCGCCGGCGACCGAGCCGACCACGACGATGCGGAACTTGCTGGTTTCCATGCGCAGGCCGAGGCGCTGCAGTTGCTGTTCGTGCGACAGGCCGGCCTTGAGCGTCTTGAGCTTGAGGCGGATCTTGTCGCGCACCTTGGTGTACTTGTCGAACAGGTACAGGCGCGACACCGAGCGGATCTGGCCCGCGCCCTTGGACGGATCGATGCCCAGTTCGCGGATTTTCTTGGGCGTCAGCGCCAGCCATTCCTTGATGTGAGGATATTTCTCAAGTGCGTCATCGTCACGGCTGTACTTGTCCATGTCGAACGACTCGACGATTTTTTCGTCGTCGGTAAACTTGACCAGGTCGTACTGCAGGTCTTCCGCCTGGGCGCGGCCGCTGTCGATGACGGCGCCCGTGTCCAGGTCGAACTGGATGAACTGGGCGACCGGAAAGTCGGCCAGGCTGTCGACGCGGGTCCGCGTGCCGTTGCCGGCCCACAGCGTGTTCATGATGCGCCGGCGCACGCGCATCAGCACTTCCATGCCGGTGCCGCCGATGCCGATGAACAGCGTCGGGCGCAGGTCGATGCTCTGCTCGACCTTGCGTTCGCCCGCGCCAATGACCTGGTTCAGATTATCTGCCATAGTGCTTCGTCCTCAGTGATGTCGCGCGCGGGATTATTTGCGGCCGGAGAGCAGCATCAAGACCAGTGCGATCAGGCCCACCAGCGCCAGCGGTCCGATGATCAGCGGCGCCATGAACTTGGCGGAATTGACCGCGGCCAGGACGACCCCGGTCGACAGGCTGCCAAGGAAGATGAACAGCCACCAGCCGGCGGCGTTGGCCTTGCCTGGCTGCACGCGCTTGCCGACGAGCGTGTTGGCGTAGGCATTCTTGGCAAAGAAGAAGGCGATGAACAGCACCAGCAGGATGCCGCCCCCGATCAGGGTATCGCGCGATGAGGTATCGACGCCATTACCCGGCGCGACAGTCAGCGACTCCAGCGTTTCCGGAGCGCCGAGACTGGCGCTCGTCGCGGCCGGGGACGCTGCCTGCGCCTGCGCCCCTTCGACCGGTGGCGGCAAGGTGAATCCTGCGTTGTCTTGTGCTTGTTGCGTCATGCCGCGTTCTCCTGAGCTTTTTAGTGAATGTCAAAAAATGGTTACTGGGTGACCGACAAGGTATGGCCCGGCTGGACGCTGGCCACCTGTGGACGGCCGATACCGCGCCTGATTTCGCCGACCGCCTCGCCGTCGTCAGCCTGGATCGAGAGCGACTTGAACGGTTTGAGCACGACATGACGCCGCACGCCATTGACCATGATCGGGTAGCGCGTGCTCTTTGCCGCCAGCAGGCCGAAGGCCACCAGCGCAGCCAGCAGGGCCAGCACCGCGCCGACGATCACCAGCACCGGCGTCAATGGATATTGCACGCGTACGAGCAGCGGCACATTGGCGCTCGACGAACGGACGCTGGCAGGCGGCACGAACACTTCCGACAGCGGGTCGCCGGGGAACAGTTCGTCCATCTCGGCCTTGAAGCTGTCCGGCAGCGCCAGGCGCTGGTCGCGCAGCCCCAGGCTGACCGACATGGGCATGAGGACTTGCTTGCCCATCGCCGCGATCGCCTGGCTCGACCATGCGGAAGGCACCTCGGCCAGCGGCAGCATGAAACGTACTTCGATCGCCTGGCTGGCGCCGGGCGCCAGGTCGGCGACCGTCGCCGGGGTTACCGTCAGCGCGGTCGTGCCGGCCGTGGTGCGCAACTGGCCCTCGACCTCGGCGTTGGCGATCAGGTAGGGATAGAACAGGTTTTGCAGCGAGGCCTTGAGCCGCACTTCCGGCACCAGCTTGTCGGCCGCCACGTCGAGCACCAGGGTGCGCTTGTCGCTGCCCAGCGAAGCGGCCACGTTCGGCGTGTTCAGCACGGCTTCGGGCACGATCCGGACGCCCTCCTGGTCGACCGGCTTCAGGCGGGCCGGTGGCCGGGTCAGGATGCTCGACAGGCGGCCCTCGGCCACCATGCGGTTCAGCGCATCGCCCGCTTCCTTGCCATAGGCCAGGCCATACACCATCAAGCCCTTGGCGGCGAACAGTTTTCCCTGCACGGGCATGCGTAGCGGGAACACGACCGTCCGGGTGATCGATGGTTCCAGGTGCAGCAGCTGGTAGAAGTCGCGGTTGCGCGCCGCGGTCGCGGGATCGTTTCCGGGACTGTTCTTGTTATTGGTGAAGATCCAGATGATGCCCGGCCGCGACTGGAACGTCTCGCCGATCACCTTGGTCACCGCCTCGCGGAAATCGGTATCGGCCAAAACATTGCCCGCCTTGCGGGCCAGCGCCAGCGACTGCAGCGCGCCCGCCACCGCCTGGGGACCGGTGCTCGTGCCCAGCAGGCGCGGCGACACATTGGCGCCGCTGGTCTGGCTGAAGGCAAGCACGTGGACCTGGTCGCCCGGCTTCGCCGCGGCGCTCGCGACCGCAGCGACCAGCGGCTTGAACTGCGAGGCTGGATCGGCGTAGAAAGGCTCCATCCAGCCCGAGTTCTGTACCAGGAAGGCATGTTGCACGGCCTTGGCGGGCGCCGCGCACAGCAACAGGACGACGCTCGCGAACGTCGCGCACCACGATGCCGGCCTCATGCCTGCACATCCCAGCCGAGGATACGCGACATCTCCGGGTGGTAAGCCCACAAGAAACCGTTGTGCAGGAAGAGGCGCAACTCCCAGGGCTTGTGCACGACGATCGTGTGAAACACGATTTCACTGTTCTCGTCATCGAACACCAGCAGCGCGCGCAGGCGCTCGGATGAATTGAGCAGGTTGCTCAGGCCAGACTTGCTGTCGATGCGTAGTGCCACCACGGCGCTGCGCTCCCCGACCTCGAGCAGCGGCACCACCACCGTATTGGCCGCGCCATCGTCGCCATGTTCCGGCTCGACCCAGGGATCGGACTTGTGCTTGACGGCGAAGCGGTAGTTGATCGTGCCCGAGCAGATGCGCGGGCTGAGCGCCGGCACCTGTTCGTGCACGTCCACGCCCAGGCGCGCATAGACATAACTGTCGAGGTTGCTGTCGAAGCAGAGCTGCCACAAGGCGCCCGAACGCGAGCGGTGGGTGCAGCCGAACTCGAAATGCGGCGCCAGGCCGGCTGGCCATGGCAGGAAAGAGGCGCTGACGCTGCCATCCATTGTTTTCTGCAGGCGCAATTGCCCCTTGGCGCAAGGCCATACCGCCATCCTGCCATAGGCGCTGGGTGAACCCACCTCGCCCAGGTCCCAGCGGCCATCGACGCGCAGCGGCGGGCCGGCCACGCCGTCGGCGTTGGCAAATACAAACTGCACCACGCCATCCTCGTGGCGGATCGGCGCCCACACCTGCCCATCGAAGGCGATCGGCGCCCCGACCACGGGCGCATTGCCCAGGTAATCGATCCTGAATTGCAGCGACGGCAGTTCGGGCACCAGCATGGCCAGGCCGTGATCGGTGGGGATGAAGATGCGGCTTTGGAAGGCCGCCGCCATTTCGGCGCGCCACGCGTGGACGGGCAAGGTCGATTCGGAGAGCAAACGGCTCCCCAGGCCGTTCAGCGGTTGCCACTCTTTCGATGCCGGCAGCCAGCCGAATAGCGCACCTTTGCCGGTATCGAGTGCCAGCAGCACCGATTCAACCGTGCCGAAGGTACCCGAGAAAAATTCGTAGTGGCCTGGCGGCGGCAGCTTCATGTCGACGTCGGCGTCGCTGTCGGCTGCATGCCTGCGCAAGCGCTCGGCTGGCAAGGCGCGATGTGTGCGCTTGAGCCCGACCGCTTCGGGCATCCCGCCAGCGTTGATCGGGCGTGCGCCGCTCGGCGCCACCCAGGCCGCACCGGCGGCGCCGTTGGGCGTTAATTCGACGCCGTCGAACGGTGAATAATTGAATTCTGGTGGAAACAGCGTCGGCGATCCGGGTGCGCGGCGCATCTTCATTACCTGGGCAATATCGGCGGAATCAAGCGACGACGCGATGGGATTACCCGTGGCGGTGCGATCCAGGCGAACCTCGCCCTTATCGGCTATAACCGTCCAACTGCCGGAAGCGAGGGGCCAGTCAGCCGATTTCGTATGATCCATCTTGTTGTTCCAAACTCTTCAGGTCAATTACCCTTCAACTTTGTTTGATAAGCTTATTCATAAAGAAGTTCTTATCAAAAAACAAAGGGGCATATATATATTACCTGCTTTTTGTCCAACAGGAAATGTCGGTTTACTGATACCGACAAAGGCGCAACACCTGGAAACCGTATTATTTTGTGCGTTGACATGGCTCGATATGTCGCTCCAATTTCGCCTTTCGCAGAGAATGTAAAAAAATCACCGGCATATTCCACAATCACGTCCGAATATTATGCAAGGTGGATTAATCGGGTTATGCACAGCGGATTTTCTATGCATTCCGGGTAATATGTGATTGACATATCTGACCTTGAACTTCGCGGGTTCTTTATTAAACTGCTGCGGCGATTTTTATCAAAATTGCTGCTGCGGTTTATGCGCGGCGCCGCAGGTTCGATCGCCGGGACGCGAGAGCTTCACTGAGCGTGCGCTGGGGTGTAGGCATCACCGCTGACGGCCTGTCGCCCGCTATCGCAAGGCAAGATGTTCCTCAACTGTTATCATCCGCCAGACTGAATTCGGCTCGGGCAGTCCGCCCGACAACACCACCTGATATGCAGATCGTTGCACAAACCCTTTCCCGATCCGACGTGCAAGCCCTGCTTGCCCACGCCCCGCTCGCCTTCCAGGACTGCGAATTCGACGGCGCCGACCTGTCGCGCCTCGACCTGCGCAATTGCACGTTCACGGGCTGCAGCCTCGCCGAAACCTCGTTCTACGCCGCCAAGCTGGGCCAAACCACCTGGCAACGCTGCCGCGGCCGGCAAGCCGATTTCGAAGCGGCCGACCTGACCGACGCCCACTTCCAGAGCTGCGACCTGAACAACAGCAGCTGGCGCCGCGCACACCTGGCCTCGCTTTCCTTCAAGAGCTGCAAGCTGACCGGGGCCAGCTTCGAGGAAGTGGCCCATCTCGGCCTGCAGTTCGAGGAATGCCTGCTCATCGGCGCCGACCTGCGCCGCATGTCGTTCAGGAAGGCGACACTCGTCCAGCTCGACTTCGGCGATGCCGACCTGGCCGCCTGCGACTTTCGCGATGCCGTATTCGACGGCGGAAGCCTGCGCGGCGCCAACCTGAAACAGGCCCGCTTCGACAATGCCGACCTGCGCGAGGCCGACCTTGGCGGTCTCACGCTGGCCGACGTCAAGCTGTTCCCGGGCGCATGGATCACGCCGCGCCAAGCCGCCGAACTGGTGAGCGAACTCGGTCTGCGGGTTGCCTAATTGCATTATATTCCGCGTCAATCGCGGGACAGAGGTAGAAAAAACAATAGCTTGGCGTCTGGGCAACACGCGATATGCGACAATCGGTGAGTTTTCCAGAAGAAAGTCCAGTCACTATGTCGCTGCCCCCCGCGGACAGCGTGTAATGGCGACTCCTTGATTTATGCCAGACAAGAGTACCGCTCCCGAGATATCACGCCTGACCGCAGAAAAGCGCCCGGCAGTACGCAATGCCGTACTGTTCGTCGTCGCCTTGTGCCTGCTGCTGTTCACCATCCAGGTGTCGGACGTCTGGCGCGCCCGCCGGGAGCGCCTGGCGGAAGTGGCCGTAACCACCACCAATATGTCGCACGCGCTGGCGGCGCAGGCCGAGAGCGCAGTGCGGGTAGTCGATACGGTGCTGGCCGGCGTGATCGAACGCATCGAGAACGATGGCATGACCGGCCCCGGCCGTCAGCGCCTGCAGCTGCACCTGAAGAATATGGCGACCGAGGTCGACGAACTGCATGGCCTGTTCGTATTTGGTCCCGATGGCCATTGGCTGATGACCTCGCAGGACCGCCTTCCCCTGTACACGGTTGAAGATCGGGAATACTTTCAATATCACCTGAAAAATCCCGATCGCTTCGTCCACCTGGGCAAGCCGGTGCGCAGCCGCTCCAATGGCGAATGGGTGCTGCCCATTTCGCGCCGCCTCAATAATCCGGACGGAACGTTCGGCGGCGTCGCGCTCGGCACGATCCGCATTGCGTATTTCTCGACGCTGTACGAAACGTTCAACGTCGGCAGTGCCGGCGTGATCATGCTGGCGCTCGACGACGGCACCCTGATCTACCGTCTGCCGCACGATGAAAAAATGATCGGCGCCGATACCGGCAGTGGCCCGGTGCACCAGATGTACCGCAGTTCGGGACCGGCGGGCACGGCCATGCTGCGCTCGAGGATCGACGGTGTCGAGCGCCTGTACAGCTACCGCCACCTCGAGACGTATCCGCTGATCGTTGCGACCGCGCAGTCGAAGCAGGAGATCCTGGAAAAATGGCTGAAGTCGATGATGGGCCAGGCCGCGATCACGGTGGCCGCCATCGGCTTGCTGCTGTATTTCGGCCGGCGCCTGGTGCGCCAGATCGAGATCCGCGACCAGCTCGAGGGCGAGCTGGTGCTGGCGCGCCAAAAGCTGCAGGAACATAACCGCGCGCTGGCCGCCCTTGCCGACCACGACAGCCTGACCGGCATCGCCAACCGGCGCCGCTTCGAGGAAGCCCTGGGCAACGAATTCGCGCGCACGGCCAGGAGCGGCGCGCCACTGTCGCTGCTGATGTTCGATGTCGATTACTTCAAGCGCTACAACGACACCTATGGCCACGTGGCGGGTGATGCCTGCCTGCGCCAGGTGGCGCAAACCCTGCAGGACACGCTTGTGCGTCCAGCCGACCTGGCGGCGCGCTATGGTGGCGAGGAATTCGTGGCGCTGCTGCCGGATACCGATCCGGCCGGCGCCCGAATGGTGGCCGAGCGCATCCGCCAGGCGGTAATGGCGCTCGCGATCCCGCATGCCGGCAACGGCGCCGGGGTCGTGACGATCAGCGCCGGCGTGTACACCAGCAGTGCGGAGGCGGGCATGGCGGCCGGCAGTCCCACCGCGCTGGTGCAGCGGGCCGACGCCCTGCTCTATCAAGCCAAGCAGTCGGGCCGCAACCAGGTGTGCGGCGGCGATCTCGCCGTATCCTGAGCCGCCGCCCGCGCCGCGGCCGGCCCGCGATCATCAATAACGATAAGGGTTGTTCGGGCGGTCGTCGTGGCGGTTCGGGACACCGTCGCGGTCGCGGTCGCGGTCGCGATTACGGTGGGCGACCTGGCGCGACTGCTGCCAGCCGCCGCGGTCCAGGTGCCAGCCGTTACGGTCCTGGCGCCATTGCGCACGCTGGTAGGCATAGCCCGGACGCACT
Source organism: Telluria sp. RT2P19 (assembly GCF_059685725.1). NCBI lineage: Bacteria > Pseudomonadati > Pseudomonadota > Betaproteobacteria > Burkholderiales > Oxalobacteraceae > Telluria > Telluria sp. RT2P19. Next base: position 117,536 of record NZ_JCASIL010000001.1, on the reverse strand, counting down.
TTCTCCCAGTGACCGGCGACCCAGTCGTGGCGGCGGCCATTCCAGTCCCAGTAGCCCGACACCCATTCGTAGCCGCGGCGCGCGGCCGGCACGGCTTCGCGGCGTGGCGCCGGCGGCGCCTTCTTGATGATGATGACCTCGGCGCGCGGATGAGCGGCCTGGGCCTGCACTGGCGCGAATGCTGCGCTGCCGATCAGGATGGCGGCGGCGGTGGCAAGGATGGTTTTCATGGTGCTCTCCGTTTCGGTTGGTGTGAGACCACTATAGCGAGCCGGGGCGCCAAAAAGATGAACTGAAGGAAGTCTTTACAGCCGATACATGCTGCTACAAACTTGTAACAGCGGAGCGGAAATGCGGAAGGATGGGAGAAAACGCGGGCGCTGCAAAAACACAGCCGGCGATGGAAGCCGGCTGTGCAAAGGGGGGGCGATCAGTCCAGCTTGAAGGCGTAGTCGACCTTGGTCCAGGTCTGGGCCGGTGCGCCGTCCTTGGTGCCCGGCTTGAACTTGCACGAGGTCAGGCCCTTGACCAGCGCGCGGTCCAGGTTCTTGAAGCCGCTCGACTTGTCGATCTTCGATTCCGCCACGGTGCCGTCCGCGTTCACCAGGAACGAGGCCGAGGTCGTGCCCTGCTCTTCGTTCATCAGCGACGATTTCGGATATTCGATGGTGCACTTCTTCGGATCGAACGATGCCGAGGTTTCGGCAGCGAAGCTGGCGCAGGCGGCGCCGGTGAGGGTCAGTGCAACGAACAGCTTGGCGGACAGGTTTTTCATGATTTCCCCAGATAAGGTTTTTAAAGTTGATGTCGTAATGCTTCGCTAGACGCCGCTATGCCAGCCGGCGCAGGATTGCTGATAATGCGTGCTTAGAATTCTTCCCACTCGTCGTTGCCGACGGTGGCGGCTGCCTTTTTCGGCTTCGGCGCAACTTCCGCCGCCTCCGGATTCACCGCGGCGCCGGCGGCGGCCGGGCGTTTCGGCGCCGGCGGTACGGAACGCTTCGCGGCCGGACGGACCACCACCGCGGTGGTGGTCGCGACTGGCGCATGCGCCTCGAACTGGAACTGTTCGCTCTCTTCCAGCTTGAAGATGCTGACCACGCGGGCCAGTTCGCCGGCCTGGTCTTGCAGGCTCTGGGCGGCCGCGGCGGCCTCTTCGACCAGTGCGGCGTTTTGCTGGGTCATGCCATCCATTTCGATGATCGAGGTATTGACCTGGGCGATGCCGGCGCTCTGTTCGGCGCTGGCGTTGGCGATCTCGCTCATGATGTCGGTCACGCGCTTGACGCTGGACACCACTTCGTCCATCGTCACGCCGGCCTGGCCGACCAGTTTGCTGCCGCGCTCGACCTTGGCGACCGAGTCGTCGATCAGGGTCTTGATTTCTTTTGCCGCCGCAGCCGAGCGCTGGGCCAGGTTGCGCACTTCGGAGGCCACGACCGCGAAGCCGCGGCCCTGTTCACCGGCACGGGCCGCTTCGACGGCCGCGTTGAGGGCCAGGATATTGGTCTGGAAGGCGATGCCGTCGATCACGCCGATGATGTCGGCGATCTTGCTGGCGGAACCATTGATCTCACCCATGGTGCCGACCACTTGCGACACCACGTCGCCACCCTTGCGGGCCACGTCCGACGCGGCGGCGGCCAGGGCGTTGGCTTCACGGGCATTGTCGGCGTTCTGCTTGACGGTCGAGGTCAGCTGTTCCATGGCCGAGGCGGTTTTTTCCAGCGAGCTGGCCTGCAGTTCGGTACGCGAGGACAGGTCGATATTGCCGGCGGCGATTTCACGCGAGGCGGTGCCGATGGTCTCGGTGCCGCGGCGCACTTGGGCCACGATGTCGACCAGGCTGTTGCGCATTTCCTTCATTTCGACGAGCAGGCTGCCGCGGTCCGATTCCTTGGTGTCGATCGCGATCGACAGATCGCCGTGGGCGATGCTGCCGGCGATCTTGGCGGTGTAGCCAGGTTCGCCGCCGAGCTGCTTGAGCAGGCTGCGGGTGATCACGACGGCGGCGGCCACGCCCATCACCACGGCCAGGGCCAGCAGGACCAGCATGAAGTTACGGGCATTGTCGAACGCCGCTTCGGCATCGGCCTTGGTCTGGGCGTTCTGTTTTTCTTCCTGGGCTGCCAGCGCGTTCAGGGCGTCGGTCCATTTACGCTGCACCGGACGCACTTCGCGCACCATCACGCGGGTCGCATCCATCGCATTGGCTGCGAGATAGAGTTCAGTGGCGCGGGCGATCGCCGGCATGGCGGCGGCTTCGTGTTCCTTGATCTGGGACAGCAGCGCTTTTTCCTGGTCGTTGCCGTTCGATGCGAACAGGGCGGTCAGTTTGCGCTGGGTATCGTTGTAGACAGCAGTCTGTTCCTTGAACTTGGCGATTTCCGGTTCCATGTCGGCAGGGTCGGTCATCAGGGTCAGGACGCGCAGCGACTGCAGGCGATCGCTGACGTTGTTGCGCATGTCGATCACCAGGCCGGTCGACACATTGCTCACGCTGACCACGTGGTCGAGCCGGTCCTGGATTTGCGCCATGCGCAGGATACCCACTACGGCAACCGCTACCAGCAGCACCAGAACCAGTGCAAAACCGAGGGCCAGACGCGTACCGACCTTCATGTTGTTCAAATTCATTCGTGTTTTCCCTGTAACTTATTGATCGAAACTCGCTCGGAGAGAATAGCGCCGCGCGAAGCGCATCTGGAATCGTTGTTTCCGCTCGATTTCAGTTGTTTCCGACAGGATAAATCAAGATTTCATATAGCTTGCCGGAAAATCTCTTGCTTTACCGAATTGTTTCGGCGCAACAACAGGCTTGATACAGTGCAACATTGAGAACAGGAATGCATTATGGAATGGCTATTGCCGTACAGCAAGCAATTTTGAAATATATGTGGTTATTCCGGCAACGAAATGTATCCATTTGCCGACAGGAAATAAAAAAGCGTGCCGCAGCACGCTTTTTTGTCAGTACAGAATGTATTTCAGGCCGCGGCAGGCATCCTGGCAGCAGCTTCGAGCAACAATCGCGGGTCGCCCAGCGCCAGCTTCTTGGAGTCGGACAAGGTCTGGCGGAACGCGCGCGCGCCCGGCAAGCCCTGCATCAGGCCCAGCATATGGCGCGTGATGCTGTTGAGCTTGAGGCCCAGCGGGCCATACAGCCGTAGCTGCTCTTCGATATACGGAATCATCGCTTCGAGCACCTCGACCCGCGAGCGCGGACGGCCGGCCTCGGCATCGCCATAGAAGCGGCGGTCCCAGTCGGCCATCGTCCAGGGGTTGTGGTAGGCCTCGCGCCCCAGCATCACGCCGTCGACGTGTTCCAGGTGCAGCGCGATCTCGTCGTCGCCCTTGATCCCGCCATTGATCAGGATTTCGAGGTCCGGGAATTCGCGTTTGAGCTGGTAGGCCACGGCGTAGCGCAGCGGCGGGATCTCGCGGTTTTCCTTGGGCGACAGGCCTTTTAGTACCGCATTACGGGCGTGCACGATGAAGGTCTTGCAGCCCGCATCGGCGATGGTGCCGACGAAATCGCGCACGAAACCGTATTCGTCATCGTAGTCGATGCCGATGCGGTGTTTCACCGTGACATCGATCGAGACCGCGTCGCGCATCGCTTTCACACAATCGGCCACCAGCTGCGGCTCGTTCATCAGGCAGGCACCGAACGCGCCCTTCTGCACCCGTTCGGACGGACAGCCGCAATTGAGGTTGATCTCGTCATAGCCCCACTGCTCGCCCAGTTTCGCGCTTTTCGCCAGGTCGGCCGGGTCGCTGCCGCCCAGCTGCAGGGCGATCGGGTGCTCGACGTCGTCATGGCGCAGGTGGCGCTCGACGTCGCCATAGACCAGGGCGCCGGTGGTGACCATCTCGGTGTACAGCCAGGTGTGACGGGTGATCTGGCGGTGGAAGACGCGGCAGTGGCGGTCGGTCCAGTCCATCATGGGGGCCACGGACAGACGGCGCCCGCGCGCTGGTTTGGCGGATACAGGAGTCATTGAGTGCTTGGAAATAACGCGCCGCGCGGGCGAAGCCCAACATGATAGAGCAAAAGGTAGCGCGCGTCAGGACTGCGCAGCGGCTGGCGAGCTGCGCAGAGGCCGGCGAGCTGCGCGGAGGCCGGCGAGCTGCGCAGCTGCCCGCGCATCGCGCGCAGCTCGCCTTCGTCCTTTCCTCTTTCGCTCTGTCATCGCTAACATGGCACGCCGCCGCCCGCCGCTGCAGACGCCTACCTGCTGCGACGACTCAACATCCAGGAATGCAGCCGGCCGAAACATCAAATGCCATATGCAGCCTTGATCATGTCGGCCGCCCGTTCGCCGATCACGACGCACGGCGCCATCGTGTTCCCGGTCGTAATGCGCGGCATGATCGAGGCGTCGGCGATGCGCAAGTTCTGCACGCCATACACTTGCAGCTGCGCGTTCACCACCGACATGTTGTCGCGCCCCATCTTGGCGGTGCACGACTGGTGCCAGTAGGTCACCGCGCCATCGCGCAGGTAGGTTTCGAGCTCGTCGTCGCTCAGGTTGCCGGGCATGGCTTCGCGCTTGACGATGCGCTTGAACGCGTCGGCATTGCCCAGTTCACGGCACATGCGCACGCAGGCCTTGGCCGCTTCGAGGTCGTCCGGATGCGACAGGGTGTTGGCCTGGATGATCATCGCGTCGCCGACATTCGGGCCGGACAGCAGCAGTTGGCCGCGGCTCTTCGGATGCGCCAGGCCGGCAAACATCGTCCAGCCGTGCTCCGGCACGCCGCGCCCGGCGTTTTCCGCGCTCGGCACCGGGAACTCGAGCTGGCAATGCAGCATGTCCGGCGCGTCCAGCGAAGGGTTGCTCTTCCAGTACAGGGTCGCTTCCGAGCCGCCGTTACCGACTTCCTGCGGCTCGGTGTATTCCCAGATGCAGCCGAAGGCCACATGGTCCTGGTGGTTCTGGCCGACGCCCGGCAGGTGCCGGCGCACCGTGATGCCGTGGCGCGAAAGTTCGCACTCTGGACCGATCCCCGACTGCATCAGCACCTTGGGCGTGTTGACCGCGCCCAGCGACAGCACCACCTCGCGCTCGGCGCGAAATTGCTGCGGCTTGCCGTCGAGGACCACGTCGACGCCGACCACCTTGTCGCCCTCGAACAGCAGCTTGGCCACCAGGGCGCTGGTCAGGACCGTCAGGTTCGGCTGGGCCATGCGCGGGTAGGTATAGGAACGGAATACCGACAGGCGCTTGCCGTCCTGGATGCGCAGGTCGTTGATCGCGGCGCCGCCATCGCCTTCCATCATCGCGCCGTTCGGGCTGTCGAAGGTCGGCACGCCGAGCGAACGCGCGGCTTCGAGCATCCGGGTCGCGGTCGGCTTCGGATCGCGCGCCGGTGCCACGTACACCGGGCCGCCCTGGCCGCGGCGGCTCGGGTCGGACGCGCCGCCCCAGTCTTCGATGCGGCGGTAGATGGCGAGCACCGATTCGTAGTTCCACCCGTCGTCGCCCGCTTCGGCGGCAAAGTAGTTCCAGTCGGCGCGGTGGCCGCGCGCCCACAGCATCACGTTGATGCTCGAACCGCCGCCCAGTACCTTGCCCATGTTCATGGGAATCGCACGCCCGTTCAGGTGCTCGTTCGGCTCCGCCATGAAGCCCCAGTCGCGCTCGCTGCCCAGGTTCAGCGGCCACTGGGCCGGATCCATGACGCTGGCCACTTCGTCGTCGCCGCCCGCTTCGAGCAGCAGCACCCTGACGTCGGGATTGTCGGCCAGGCGGGCCGCCACCACCGAGCCGGCCGAACCGGCGCCGCACACGATGAAGTCGTAGCTGGTCTTCAGCGCCTCGCGCAGCGCCTGCTGGTTGCGCTGGACCGCTTCGGCGAAGGCGCGGTCGTCATTGGTCGTCATATTGTTCATGATGTAGTTCACTTTGTAGAAGATGGCGCCTGGCCGGATCGGCGTTCACGGCGCGGTGGTTGGCACCGTTCACATCCGATGCATCTTTCCGATTATATCGATTATGACGAATCTATCGATTCAAAGTCATGATGGCTGGCCATCGATTTTCCTGATGGTCCGGCAGCGCGGCGCTTCAACGCCCAGGCAGATCCGAGTCCTCCAGCGGAAGCATGTAGGTCTTGCGCCCGACGCTATAGCGCAGCCCCGTTCCGTAAGGCGCCGGGCCGGCGGCGCCGGCCATTTCGCCCGAAGGGGCCCGGCAGACGTGGTCGGCCGCATTACTCGATGGGATACGGCATTCGGCGCCGGCACCCATCCCGCCATGCGTGGCAACCTGGCTTGGCGCAGCCACGGACCCGACGCGGGCCGCATCCTCCTTGCGCTGCGCTGCGGCCTCGAGCGACGCGTGCATCGCGGCGGTTTCTTGTCGCGTGACGATCGCGGTGCCGTCCTCCTGCAGCATCGGCGTGAGTTGATACTTTTCCTGCGGTGCGACGGGGGCTGCCAATACAAGGGCGGAGGCGGACGACAGGGCGGCGATGGTCGCGGTGAACCGGGGCGCGCAGATGCGTGGGGTTTTCATGGTGGTGGCTCCTTCGATGGTTTCTGCCGGCGTCAATGCCGGCGGTCAAAGGAATTACGCACGCCGGCGGCGAATGGACGCGGCACGCATCCATCGGCATGCCCGGGGCGTAAGTAGGCTGGTTATTCCATCCAGGCGCCTCCGGGACGAAAAAGGCAGACCATGCACAGACAGTTATTGGCACGTACCATCTGCGCCGCCCTGGCCATGTCCTGGGTCGTGCTTCCCGCAGCGCACAGCGCCCCTCCTGGCGCAGCGCTCATCAGCCGGATCGCGACGCCCGGCCCGGATGTCGTCGGTCACTTCAAAGCAGCCGGCATGCGCGCGGTCCGTCCCTACGTCCTGACACCGGCGGAGCTGGCGCAAGTGGAAACGGCGCTGGCCAGGCTGCCGGCGCTGTACCGGCGGGTACTGGAGGCCAATCTGCGCCACCTGGGTTTCGTCGCTGGCGTTCCCGGGCAAGGCACGGCGCTGACCTCGAAAGTCGGCGATACCATGCAGTTCGACATCACCGTGCGCGCCAGCGCGCTGCACGAGTCGCTGGCGCAGTTCCTGACCACCAAGGAGCGGCGCCTGTTCGAAGACGACGGCTCCGGCCACACGGTAAGCTTCGAGGCGGACGGCGCCGACGCCCTGACCTTCCTGCTGCTGCACGAGGCAACCCATATCGTCGACATGGCGCAGGAGCTCACCGGCCAACCGGACAACGTGTTCGGCAGCGGGATATGGGAGGCCCCGCAGGACGGCGGCCGCGCGCCCTTGGCGCCGCACCTGGCCGCGTCGCCGGTCGCCGCCTCGCGCTTTCGCGGCGCCGGGCTCATTCCGGCCAGCCGTGCACGCATCCACTATGATGCACTCGCGACCTCCCCCTTCGTCAGCTTCTACGCCAGCGCCGCCCCGCAAGAAGACCTGGCCGAGCTGATGGCCTGGCACGTGGTCACCCGGCACCACGGCCACCAGATAGCGATCAGCGTGCGCGATGCCGACGGCGTGCTGCTCGAGCGTTACGAACCGATGCGCTTCCCCCGCGTCCGGGCGCGCCTGCCGCAGCTCGACAAGCTGCTCGACACCGGCCACGAGGCCCCTCCCTGATGGCGCGTCGTCCCGGCTTGCCGGTCAAAGCGGCGCGCCCGCCACGCGTCATCCTCACATCCGATATAGTTCCAGTAATGAACAGCCCCAGCTCGAGCCCGATCCTCACCACGCCGCAGGCAGCGAAAATACTCGGCGTCTCTTCCCGCACGGCCCAGCTCTGGATCGAGAGCGGCGTCATTCCTTCCTGGAAGACGCCCGGAGGGCATCGCCGCATGTTCGAATCCGACGTACTCGCGGCGCTGGCCGCCAACGACGTGGCGCGGCCAGCCAGCCGCCGGGTGCTGGTGCTGGCGCCCGAGCCCGACCATGGCGACTGGGAGCGCGCCCTGGCCGCGCTGGACGTAGCCGAAGTCGTCTGCACCGACAATCCGGTCGCCGCCGCCGTCGCGCTGGGGGCGAACGTGCCCGACGTGTTCGCGCTCCAGGTCAACCAGCTCGGCGACCTGCGTCCCGATTTCCTGTCCACCCTGCACCAGATGCCGGTGCTGAACCGGCTGCAGATCGTGATCGCCGGCCGCCTGCCGGCCAGCACCATCGCCTCGATCGTCGGCCCGGCGCTGCGCTACAAGCACATCCTGCTCGATGGCGCGCCCGAGCAGCTCACGCGCGCACTGGTGCGCCACACGGCGCTACTGCCGCTGGCCCTGCGGCCCCTGCCGCCGGCCCTGCTGGCGGCCCCGTTCCCGGTCGGCGCCGACGAAGGCCGGCGCCTGCTGGCGGTCGAGCGCGCCGCCATCCTGGACAGCGCGCCGGAAGCGGCACTGGACAATATCGTGGAGCTGGCCGCCCTGAGCCTGGACGCGCCGGTCGCCCTGATCACGGTGCTCAGCGAAGACCGCCAATGGTTCAAGGCCCGGGTCGGCCTGGACATGCGCGAGTCGCCGCGCAGCTGGGCGTTCTGCAACTACACGCTCATGGGCTCCGGCGTCTGCCAGTTGTCCGATCTCGACCGCGACCCGCGCTTCGCCGACAACCCGGCGGTCGCGGGCGCGCCGCATTTTCGCTACTACGCCGGAGCGCCGGTCGTCGACGACCAGGGTTACGCGCTCGGCTCCCTGTGCGTGATCGATACCCAGGCGCGCGCGCTCGACCCGGTCCAGGCGCAGATCCTGACCCGGCTGGCCGGGCAGGCATCGGCCGAGATCGCGCGGCGCATCCGCAGGCGTCAGCGCTGATCGCAGCCCGGCCGCGCGCGCTGTTGCGCTTCCTGCGACAAGCCCGGCCACTCGGACGGGCGGCACGCCGGGTTCGCCACGAACCGGTGCAGCGCGGCGAAATGCTGGTCGACCGGGTGCGCCGGGGCCAGCTGCGGCTGGCGCCGCACAAGGCCGGGCTGATCCTGCAACAGCCTGCCCATGCCCGGCGCCAGGGCGTCGACCCTGGCCGCGCCCAGCCTCGTCTCGCGTGCCGCCCGGGTCAGCAGGACACGCACATGTGCCGGCGGCGCCCTGTGCAAGTCGCCCAGGAAGGCATCCCAGGCGCGGATGTAGTCGGCAAAATACAGTTGCATCACGGCCATGCGGGCCGGCACCACCGTCCCGGGGCCGCTGGCGGCTTCCCGGCGCGCCAGCACCCGGTCGTCGCGCGCGAGATCGGCCGTCGCCCGCCAGCTCAGCTGGGCCAAGCGGCGATAGCCGGCCACGCTGTACAGGCCGTCCACGCCATGTGCCGGCGGCTCCGCGGAGATCCCGGCAGAGTCCTGCGCCACCATGTGTTTCGCCAGGCTGTAGGCGCGTGCGGACAGCGGCATGCCAGCCAGCGCCTGGCGCGCCCGGGCCACCAGCGCCGCATCCAGCGGCGCCGCCCCGGCGTCGACACGCGCGCGCTGGCCCAACATCAGATAGGCACGCAAGGTGTCGTACAGCAGCACCTGGCCTTTGGCATCGCTCCGGCGCAGCACCTCCTCCACGCGCGCCTCGATGCGCGTTTCGAGCGTGCTGCGCAGCTGGCGCCGGTATGCCGCTTGGGCGGCCACCGCCGCATCGGCCTCCTGGACCCGGCGTGCCTTGCGCTCGAGCAGTGTGGCGCAGGTCAGCTGGAGCAGCAGCAGGAACACCGCGGCGTACACCACCATCATCCACGGCGGCCAGACCAGCATGGGCGGCGGTGGCCGCTCGCGGCAGTCCTGCAGGCGCAGGATCGGCCCCGGGCCGGTGCGCGATGCCAGAAACGATCGGGCCATGGGCGTCGCAGCCAACGCCGCCGGCGGGAAGCAGCATGCGCTCGCCCTGGCGCCATAGCCGCTCCAGTCCGTGCTGAAGCGGCCGGACAGCTGCGCGTCGTCGAAGTGGTTGCCGGAGGTTTCCGAGCGTATCTCGAACACGCCGGCATCGGTCTCGCCCAGGTTTAGGCCAAGAAGGCGCCGGCGCCGGCGCGCCTGCTGGTCGGGCATGTGCGGCAGGACGAAGTCATGGCTGCGCCCCGTCGCTGGCGGATGCATGCCGCCATGGCGCAGGTGGCGCCTGCGCGTGAAGCGGGTCGGGTGATCCAGGAAATCGTGCAAGTGATCCATTGGGGCTGTCCCGCCTGCCCTCAGCCCAGGTGCGCGGCGGCTGCGCACAGGTCCAGGACACGTTTGGCCAGCGCCCGGGCCTGGTCCTGCTGGCGCGCCAGTTCGCGCGCGGCGTGGCCTTCGCGCTCGCCGGGGTCGATGCCGCTCGCGTGCTGGCGCTCGATGATCGCGAGCTCCGCTTCCAGGATCGCGATGCGGCGCCGGCAAGCGTCGATCCCGGCCGGCATGGGGTGCGGGCCGCTCATTCTTTTGGCCGCTGGCCGTCACCGACGGCCGGCACGTCGGCATCGCGCGGCGCGGGCGATGCGGCCGGCGCCGGCGCCGCGGCCGGTGTGGGCATCGGCATCGGTGTGGGCATCAACATCGCCGTGGCCATCGGCGGCGGCTCGCCCATCATCCACGCCATGAATTCTTCGGCGAGGGTGTCGTCATCGCCAGGGCTCAGCATGTCGACCAGCCGGGTGCCTTTCTCGCACCTGGCGCGCAGCGCATCGATCTTGCGTGCGATCGCGTCGGGCGTGAAGTCGTCCAGGCTGTCGAAGGTCAATTCGAGCGCGACATAGTCCTGGCCGACGACGGTGAACGGTGCCGCCCGCGCCGCTGCGCTGTGCAGGTTAGCCGGATACGCAAAATCCGCTGTTCCGTCGCCGGCCCGCACGCGCGGGGCGCTGTCGTCGTCAAAGTAGTTCTGCCTGCTGCTCGTGGCCATGATAAGACTCCATGCAGGAGCGCCGCATGCCATCGGCGCCGCACTGCCTGCTGCGCGCATGATTGCCGGCATGGCCGCTCATGGCGCGTTGGTTGATCGGAACGAGGCGGGTGCTGTCGTCAACCTCCCGCGCTCGTTGTACAAGAAGACTTACGCAAGTCCGGCGCGCCCGGATGCGCGGCCGCCGAGGCGCCTGGTCACCAGAACCTGACGCATGGCCCGCTCACGATATACGCTCCGGTGGGGAGCATCGCCTGCGGGTCTTCCTCGAAGCTCACCGCCAGCCGCGATATCCCCTTGAACCGCTCCTCGGCCGACGCTCCGAGCGGGATCGGCGCCTTGTCGCCGAGCGACAGGTTCGCGATCGGCACCGGCGCGCCATGCGCGGGCAAGGCCCACAGACGCGCCACCCGGCCGGGCGGGACCGCGAGCGGCGCCAGCAGCCGGATCGTCATCGTCTCGCCATGCCGGTGCGAGCCCACGGTCAGCACGCTCTTGCCGCCCTCGTCGTGCAGGATGCCGACGTAGCTCGCGGGCAGCGACGCCGACATATGGTGCATGCCGAACATGTGCGCGTTGTGCGAGACGAAGGTGGTGGCGACCACGGCGCCGAGGGCGAAGCCGAACGCCGGCTTGAACCAGTGGCGCAACCGTTGCGCGAGTCGCTCCACGATCGACGGTGCCGGCTGGGCACGGGAGGCGCGAACGGCGCCGGGACCGATGCGCCCCGCGATCCGCGTCCACACGGAAGACGGCGGGGCCACGGCGGCGATGCTGCCGTACAGCGGCGCCAGCCGGTTGTGCCAGTCGGCCACCGCCCGCTGCGCCGCGCCCGAACCCGCGTGCAGGCGCGCGAAGCGCCGCCGTGCGCCCGCGCCCATCGTGCCCAGCACATAGGCGCCGGCCAGCTTGTCCAGCAATTCGGGCCGCTCGTAGTTCATGACGTCCTCCCGGCCGCGGGCGGCTGGCCCGCTTCGATGCAGCGCCGGAGTTTGTCGAGGCCGCGCCGTACCCAGGCCTTGGCCGTCCCCAGCGGCACCCGCAGGTGCTCGGCCAATTCCGAATGCGACAGGCCGTCGTAGAAAGCCAGCGCCAGCGACTGGCGCTGGGGCGGGTCCAGCTGCGCCACGCAGCGCCTGAGGACCAGCGCCTCGGTGGCGGCGCTGAACAACTCGTGCGGATCGGCGTGTTCGGCGGCGCGTTCCACCTGCCCTTCCCCGGCCGCATCCACCGAATCGGTGCTTTCCACTTCGCGCTTGAACTTGCGCAGGTGGTCGAGCGCCTTGTTGCGCACCACGCTGATCAGCCAGGTCATGGGCGCCGACAGCGTGGCTGCGTAGGTGCCGGCCTGTTGCCAGACATTGATATAGGCGTCCTGCAGGATGTCCTCGGCGGTGGCCGGCGTGCGCAGGTAGCGCAGCGCGACGCCGTACAGGTGAGCGCTGGTCAGATCGTAGAGTTCCTTGAACGCCTGCTGGTCGCGCAGCGCGACGCGTGCGAGCAGGTCGACCAGGCGCCGGTTTTCCGGTGTATGAGTGAGCATATGCGTATTGAGTGAAGAGTCGGTTGTCGTTCGCTTCCGGCTTCATGCCGGGTACGCGGGATGCGTCTAGCTACGTCGGAATCGCAAAGCTGGATGCGCCGCTTCACCCATGCGCGTGATTGCAAGTTTTCTTAACTGAATGAAATTACACTTGTGCTTTTTATTAGTTTATCCCTATCGAATAAGTAAACACGATAGGTTGGCATAAGGAGATACGATTGGCCGTAACTTTTGGTTTCCTGCACGATCCTGTCCATGAACCACGCACACGATCGACACAGTCACCTGGCGGGCCTGATCACCGCCGCAGCCGGCGGAGACCATACGGCATTCGGCGAATTGCACGCCCTGACCCACGACTACCTGTATCACACTGCACTGCGCCTGTTGCGCCGGCCCAGCCTGGCCGAAGACGTGCTGCAGGACGCCTACCTGAGCATCTGGCTGCACGCGGCATCGTTCCGTCCCGGTCAGGCCAGCCCGATGACCTGGCTGATCGCCATCGTCAGGAACCGCGCCTTCAGCATCCTGCGCAGCAACCGCAACGGCATCACTTCGCTGATGTCGGAAGAAGACCCGGCGCTGCTCGCGGAAGTAGCGCAAGGGGACGACATCGACTCTGGCACCCAGGTCTTCGACGTCCTGACGCGCATGCGCCTGACCCAGGCGATGGACAGGCTGGAGCCGGCCCAGCGCCAGAGCATCGCGCTGGCCTTCGGGCAGGAATTGACGCATGCGGAGATCGCGTGCCATCTCGGGGTCCCCCTGGGTACGGCGAAAAGCTGGCTGCGGCGCGGCATGGCGCGCCTGCGCGCCTGCCTGGAAGAGCCGGTGGAGGTGCAGCCGATCCAGATGGCGGCGACGCTCCGGCGCGGGGCCATCGACCTGCATCCGGCGTCGCGCCGGCGCGGCGCGAAGCCTTCGCCGGCGAGCAGGCGCCAGGGCGCCGACGTCAGACGTCCCGCTGGTCGGCCCAGACCCGCGGACTACCTTCCATGACCTCCTGCATCTGGGTTCGCAGCCACAGCAGTCCCGGATCGCCGTCGCTGCTCGGATGCCAGGCCATGCACAGCGTGTAGGTCAGGAAGGGGAAAGCCAGGTCGACCACCTCGACGCAGGGATGGTCGTAGGGGGCGATGAAGGCCGGCACGGTGCACACCAGGTCGCTCTGCGCGACGATCGCCGCGACCGCGCTGAAGTCGCGCACCGCCACCATCGTGTGGCGTGAATGACCCAGCCGGTACAGCTGTTCGTCCATGAAACCGTGCAGGCTGCTGTCGCGCGCCACGTTCACATGGTTGAGCTTGCAGTATTCGCTCAGCGTCACCGGGACATTACCGCGGGGGTGAGCCCTGCGCTGCACCATCACATAGGGCGTCGTCATCAGCTCGCGGCTCAACAGCCCGGACGGCAGCAGGCAGGCCGTGCTGAAGCACAGGTCGACGTCCCCTTTCTCGAGCCTGCTGGCCAGGTCGCTCCCGTCCGGCCCGTCCAGGGTCAGGCGCAAGCCCTTGTTCCCTACCGCCTGCATGCGTTGGGCCAGGCCCGGCAGGATCACCGAGGCACCCGTGTTATTGGCGACGATATTGAATGTGCGCACCGCGCTCTCGGGATCGAAGTCATCCGTCTCGAAACGTACTGCCGCATTCAGGCCCGCCAGCGCGGGCTGCAGCCGGCGGTGGAGCTTGAGCGCGAACGCCGACGGCGCCAGGCCGCGGCCGCTCTCGGCCGGCACCAGCAGCGGATCGTTGAACAGCTGGCGCAGGCGCGACAGTTGCGCCGAGAGGGCCGGCTGGCTCACGTGCAGGCGCGCCGCGGCGCGCGTGACATTGCACTCCTCGAGCAGTACGTTGAGCGAAAGCAGCAGAGGCAAGTCGGCGCCGCGCAGGGAAGGCGCGATGCGAGAGAGGTACAGTGGCTTATTCATGGCTTGATCTTTATGGAAATTTGCAGGAGGCCACCGCGCCTCCTGCAAACGTTTTCACATCCGCGACGTCATACGGTGGGGATGGTGCCGCCATCGATCACGAACTCGGCGCCGTGGACCGAGGCCGCGAGCGGCGACAATAAAAAGGCGACCAGTTCAGCGACTTCCTCCGGCTTGCCGGGCCGTCCGATCGGAATGCCGCCAAGTGAATCCATCAGCCGTGCACGGGCGGCCTCGATGGTGCCGCCGTCGTGCGCCGCCATGCGCTCGAGCAGCGCGTGGGCAGCCGTGGTTTCGATGAAGCCGGGCGCGACCGCGTTGACGCGGATGCCACGCGGCCCGAATTCGTTGGCCAGCGACTTGCTGTAGCTGGCCAGGGCGGCCTTTGCCGCGGCATAGGCGACGGTCGATTCGTAGAGCGGCAGGCGGCGCTGGATCGAGGTGATGTGCACGATGGCGCCGGCGCCCCGCTCCACCATCGCCGGCAGGAAGGCGCGGTCCACCCGCACCGCGCTCATCAGGTTGAGCTGGAGCGCCTCGTCCCACATGGCGTCGCTCAGCGCGAGCGCGCCGCCGCCCGGCGCCGTCGATCCGCCGACGTTATTGACCAGGAAGTCCAGCTGGCCGAACTCGGCATGGACGTTGTCGACCAGGCGCCGGGCGCCTTCGGCGCTGGCCAGGTCGGCTTCCAGGTAGCGCACCGACGGCACCGGATCGTGCGGTTTGTTGCGCGCCGGGGCGATCACGGTTGCGCCGCGCGAGGCCAGCGCGCGGACGATGGCTTCGCCCATGCCCTTGGTGCCGCCGGTGACCAGGGCCTGTTTGCCTTCGAAGGAATAGTGGCTCATGGCTTGATCTCCAGCGAGGCGATGGCGTCGCCGTTCAATGCGAAATGGAAGGCGAGCGTCGCCGGGCTGCCGGGGAAGTTGCCGCTCACCTCGGCGTGCACCGTGCAGCGGCCGTCGGTCTCGTCGATGCTGCGCGGGGCGATGGTAAAGCCGTACTGGACGGCGGTCTCGCTGGCCCAGGCGGCGATTTCTTCGCGGCCACGACGCAGCTTGCCTTCGTCGTGCACGGTAGCGGTGGTCAAAAAGGCGGCGGCCACGCGCTCGGGGTCCCGTGCGTTGGCAGCCTCGACATAATCTGCCACGGGCGTAGGGAGCTTGATCATTTGGTTTCTCCTTGAAAGTAGGTGCTTCCAGTGTAGAGTCCACCACCATGGCGAAAAAGACCCAAAGACGATATGCTCCATGAACCTGAAGTTCACAATCGAACCATGAGCTCGCTGGAACTGATCCAACTATTTCTTGCCGTCGCCGAGCATCGCAGCTTCACGCTGGCCGCCCGCCGCCTTGACGTCAGCCCGACGGCGGTGAGCAAGGGCGTGCGCGCGCTGGAAGCGCGGCATGGCGTGCCGCTGTTCACCCGTACTACCCGCAGCGTGGCGCTCACCGAAGCCGGCGCCAGCCTGTTTGCCATGCTCAGGCCCGCGGTAGACCAGATCCAGGATGCGTTCTCGGCACTCGAACAGTTCCAGGACCGCCCCGCCGGGCGCCTGCGCATCACCGCCCCACGCGCCTTCGGCTACCTGCTGGCGCGGGTGCTGGTGCCGCGCATGCGCGCCGCCTACCCCGACATCGGCTTCGACCTGTCGCTCGACGACGGCCTGGTCGACCTGGTGGCGGGCGGCTTCGACGCCGGCATCCGCCTCGGCCAGTCGTTGGCCCAGGACATGGTGGCCGTCCGCCTCAGCCGCCCCGTGGCGTGGTCGATCGTCGCGGCGCCGGAGTATTTCGCGCGCCATGGCGTACCGGCCGACCCGCGCGATCTGCTGCGGCATCGCACGATCCGCTACCGCTTCACTTCCTCCGGCATCCTGCCGCCGTGGACCTTCCGCGACGGCGCCGGCGACGACGCGAACCAGGGCGTGCACGAGGGCGAATACCAGCTCGAACCCGAGGCCGCCCTGTGCGTCAACGACACCCGGATGATTGCCGAACTGGCGCGCCAGGGGCTGGGCATCGCCTGCCTGCCGGATATCGAGATCGACGACGACCTGCGTCACGGCCGCCTGGCCCGGGTGCTCGCTGCCCATGTGCCGCCGACGCAGGGCTTGTACCTGTACTTCCCGATGCGCAGCCAGCACCAGCCCAAGATGCGGGCCTTGATCGACGAGGCATCGCGGCTGGCCGGCGAAGGCTTGCTCGACGTCTCGACCGCCTGAGCTGCGGCGCTCAGTTGGCGCCGGTCGCGGCCACTGCATCCAGGATCACCTTGGCGACCTCGGCCGGACGCGACTGCTGCGGCACGTGGCTGGCCTGCAGGTCGGTCGTCTTGGCGCCGATCCTGGCGGCCATCGCGCGCTGCAGGCCGGGGTCGATCATGCGGTCGCGGCCGCTGACGATGAACCAGGACGGCTTGCTTTTCCAGGCCGCGTGGCTCACCTTGTCGCTGAACGCCTTGGCCTGGATCGGCCCCTGGGTCGCGGTCATCAGGGCGGCCTGGGCGGCCGGCACGTCCTGGGCGAAGTCTTCGCGCATCGCCGCTTCCGGCAGGCTCAGGAAACCTTCCTTGTCTGCGACGAAACGCTTGCTGCCGGGGGCCGCCGGATAGCCCTCGCCGGTCTCGGCGGTGGACTTGCCGGCTTCGGGCGCGAACGCCGCTACGTACACCAGGCTGCCCACCTTGTCGTGCTGGCCGGCCTCGGTGATCACGGTGCCACCCCAGGAATGTCCGACCAGTACTACCTTGCCCGGCTGGGTATCGATCGCGCGCTTCGCCGCGGCGACGTCGTCAGCCAGCGAGGTCAGCGGATTCTGGACCGCGGTGACCTTCACGCCCTTGGCCTGGAGCAAGGGAATGACCCTGGCCCAGTCGGAGCCGTCGGCGAAGGCGCCGTGCACGATGACGACCGATGGCTTGGCGCTGCGGGTGGCGGCCGGATCAGCCGCGTGGGCGCTGGCGCCGATGGCGGCCAGGGCGGCCGCGATGACGAGGGAGCGAAGGTTGTGGCGGACGGTCATGCTGTTCTCCTGTGTGGTGTTGGGTAAGTGAAACCAGTATAAGAATTGCGCACCGACCCCGGTATCGGTCGATCGACCGATACGGACGACCACTTTCGTGTCTCCTCCACGTCTGCGCTATCAGGAAAAGAGAGCGCGCATTCGATATACGGGACATGGCCGGCATCGGATGCACGCCTGGATGACTTTCAGTCGAACACCGGCGACCGGACGCCAAGCAGCTTGTGGATCTTCGGCGACGTGGTCGTATACAGCATGTGCGTCTTGCGATCGGGGAAGACGTACGTCGCCGCTCCGAAGGCAGCCAGCGCCGCCTCGTGGAAGCCCGACAGGATCAGCTTTTTCTTGCCCGGATAGCTGTTGATGTCGCCTACCGCGAAGATGCCCGGCGCGCTGGTCTCGAAGGTCGCGGTATCACGCACCCGCAACTGGCGCATCTCCATGTCCAGTCCCCAATCGACGATCGGCCCCAGCATGGGCAGCAGGCCGAAGAAGGCCATCAGGGTGTCGACCGGCACGCGCCGGGTCACGCCATCGCCGCCCGCCACCTTGACTTCGGACAGCCGGCCGCCCTGCACGTCGAAACCGGTGACCTGGCCGGATATGGACTGCATCTCGTGCGCCTCGCACAGCGCCTTCATCTTCGCGATCGAGGCAGGGGCCGCGCGGAAGCTGTCGCGGCGGTGCACCAGCACGACCGAAGCGGCCTTGCCGACGAAGTCCAGCGCCCAGTCCAGCGCCGAATCGCCGCCCCCGCAGATCACCAGCTGGCGGCCGTGGAAACGCTCGGGGTGCTTGACCCGGTAGAACAGCTGGCTGCCTTCGAATCGCTCGATGCCGGCGACCTTCAGCTTGCGCGGCTGGAAGGCGCCGACGCCGGCCGCGATGATGACCGTCGTGGCGATGAAGCGCGTGTCGAGCGAGGTCGCGACGTCGTAGCGCCCGTCGGCGCGGCGCTGCAGTGTCGTCACCTCCTGCCCCAGGTGGAACACCGGCGCGAACGGCGCGCCCTGGCGCAGCAGGTTGTCGGTCAGTTCGCGCCCGGTCAGCACCGGCGCCGCCGGGATGTCGTAGATCGGCTTGTCGGGATACAGCTCCATGCACTGCCCGCCTGCCACGCCCAGCGAATCGATCACGTGGGCGCGGATGTCCAGCAGGCCCAGCTCGAAGACCTGGAACAGCCCCACCGGGCCGGCGCCGACGATCACGGCGTCGGCTTCGATGGCGCCGTCGCCGGCCTGGAATTCGGGACGCAGTGCGGCAGGTATGTCGTTTGCTTGGTTCATAGAGTGGTTCCTGGAGGGTTGGGAAGGATGTGCAGATGCGTGGCGAGCACCGACAGTCACCTTATAAACCCTCAAGTTCACTTGAGGTCAATCCCGACGGCGGGTACACGCCCTGCACGGCCGGCGCTGACGCTACTGGCTTCCTGGTCCGCCGCATGCCGCGTGCAGCCCATCGAGCAGTTCACGACCGATACAATCGATGACTGTTCAGCCCCGTATTTTCATGCGATAAAGCAAGGGCAGCAACCACCGGTTGCCCGCCATTCCCAACCAGGATTATCGACACCATGGTGACAACTTCGACCAGCGGACTGGCATCCCAGCCCGCCGCCAGGCAATACGGCGACATCCGGACCAACCTGGCGCAGTCGCTGCTGGCGCAAAACCCGGGGCTCAAGATCATCGAAGCCCAGGTCAAGCGCGACGATGCGCGCCTGTCCAGCATCGGCAAGACGGCGGTCGCGCTGGACGATTTCCGCACCGTCGTGGCCGGCCTCACCGGTGGCAAGCTCGACATTCTCGCGCATGCGAGCGGTAGCGCCCTTGCGGCCAGGCTAAGCGCCGTTTCGGCCACGCCCGGCAAGTACGCCGTCGAAGTCCAGCAACTGGCGCAAAGCCAGAAGTTGCAGACCAAGCCGGTGGCGGACCAGAAAGCGGCGCTGGGTAGTGGCGGAGCCAGCGTGATCGCTGTCGACACCGGATCTGGCGCCGATGCCAGGAGAACCATGGTGCGCATCAACCCCGGCGACAACACCCTCGAAGGCGTCGCCAAGGCCATGCGCGAGGCGGGCCTGGACGCGGCGGTCGCCAAGGATGGCAATGGCTATGCACTGCACTTGAACGGCAAGAACGGCGCCGCCAACGGCATGCGCATCAGCGTTGCCGGCGACCCGGTCCTGGAAGCGATGTTCTCTTACCAGCCGGGCAAGGAAGGCGGCATGCAGCAAGTCGTCGCCGCGCAGGATGCGCGCGTGGTGGTCGATGGCAAGCGCATCTCGTCGGCGACCAATTCGATCACCAACGCCATTCCCGGCTTGACCCTGGCCTTGAAGGAAACCGGCAAGAGCGAGGTCGAGGTACGCAGCGATCCGGCCGCGATCGCCGCCAATGTGAAGGATTTCGTCAAGGCCTTCAACGACCTGAACGTCAAGCTGGACAAGCTGGAAACGGGCGACGACCGTTCGGACACC
The DNA here is from genome assembly GCF_059685725.1 of Telluria sp. RT2P19. Lineage (NCBI taxonomy): Bacteria > Pseudomonadati > Pseudomonadota > Betaproteobacteria > Burkholderiales > Oxalobacteraceae > Telluria > Telluria sp. RT2P19. Next base: position 97,730 of record NZ_JCASIL010000001.1, on the reverse strand, counting down.
GCCCTTCTGCGGATGAAAGCCCAGATCGGCAACATCGTCAGCGGTAGCAGCGCGCGCGACCTGGCCAGCTTCGGCATCACGCACAAGGATGGCGCGCTGGTGCTGGACGAAGACAAGCTCAAGGGGGCTATCGCGGCCGACCCGGTGCGCGCCAACACGGTATTCAGCGGCAAGGATGGCCTGGCCGAGCGCCTGGTGGCCCAGGTCGACCGCCAGATCGGCGCCAGCGGCGCGCTGGGTGTCGAGGCCGCGAGCGTGATGCGCGAGCGTGACCGCCTGCTCGAGCAGCGCAGCAAGGTCATCGATACCGTGACCCGCCAAGCCGGCCTCATGGCCCAGCAATACCAGCTGGCCGGGACCGGCGGCGGGCTGCTGTTCGGCGGCGGCGCGGGGCGGCCGATGTCCTTGTTCGATTACATGGCCTGATTCCACGCCGGTGAATGGGCTGGGAAGACAGGCAAAAAGGCGCTGTGCGCGTTAATTCGGTTCTTTCCGGCGGCAAGCTGCGCACTGGATGATTGCGGCCATCGCCGGCGCGAAGGGGAAGGTTCGCATAACCAAGCTGTCATGAAGGCTTGCTGCTTCGCCCCCGAACATGAAAGCGCCGGAAGGCGCAGAATGCCGGGCGGTGCACGGGACAGCAAACGTCGTTGCGCGAATGGGGGTCCGCCCCCGCAACTAACCAGACTACATCGAACTGGCGCGCGCCCCCGGCTGTTGTGCGATGCCCTCGTCGTAGCACGCACGGTGAAGAGGCCCAGGCCTTGGCTCGCTGAAGAGGGTCCAGGCCTTGGTTAGACCTGAGGATGCGCCAGTTCATCGCTGTCCGGTGCACTGCCTTGGTCTGGTCACGGGAGTGACATCATGGAAGGACTGAACCCTCTGTACCGGCGCGTTGCCGGCGTAAAGAACCACCTGACAGTGGTTGGGATGAGCTCGTGCCTCCGTTCTACAGCTTTCACCGTAACGCGAACAGCGCCGGCAAAAAAAAATCCCGCTGCACGCAGCGGGATTTTTCGTCCTGGGCAAGGAACTACCCGGAAGTGATTACTTACGCGCCTTCGCGGCTGGCCTTCTTGCGCTCGTGCTCTTTCAGGTAGCGCTTGCGCAGGCGGATCGATTTCGGGGTGATCTCGACCAGTTCGTCGTCTTCGATGAACTCGACGGCGTATTCCAGCGACATCTGGATCGGCGGCACCAGGCGCACCGCTTCGTCGGTACCCGACGAACGCACGTTGGTCAGCTGCTTGCCCTTGATCGGGTTGACGACCAGGTCGTTGTCGCGCGAGTGGATGCCGATGATCATGCCTTCGTACACCGGATCGTTGTGCGACACGAACATGCGGCCGCGGTCTTGCAGTTTCCAGATCGCGTAGGCGACGGCGGCGCCGTCATCCTGCGAGATCAGCACGCCGTTACGACGGCCAGCCATTTCGCCGCGGCTGTTGTCGACCGGTGCATATTCGTGGAACACGTGGCTCATCAGGCCGGTGCCGCGGGTCAGGGTCATGAATTCGCCCTGGAAACCGATCAGGCCACGGGCCGGAATCAGGTATTCGAGGCGCACACGGCCCTTGCCATCGGATTCCATGTTCTGCAGGTCGCCGCGACGACGGCCCAGTTCTTCCATCACGCCACCCTGGTTGACTTCTTCGACGTCGACCGACAGGTTCTCGAACGGCTCATGGCGGACGCCATCGACCATCTTGAAGACCACGCGCGGACGCGACACGGCCAGCTCGAAGCCTTCGCGACGCATGTTTTCGATCAGGATCGTCAGGTGCAGCTCGCCGCGACCCGAGACTTCGAAAATCGTGTCGTCGTCGGTCGGCGCCACGCGCAGGGCGACGTTGGCCTTCAGTTCGCGCTCGAGGCGATCACGCAGCTGGCGGCTGGTGACGAACTTGCCTTCGCGGCCCGCCAGCGGCGAGTTGTTGACCATGAAGTTCATGGTCAGCGTTGGCTCGTCGACGGTCAGCATCGGCAGCGCTTCCGGGGTATCCGGTGCGCACAGGGTCGAACCGATACCGATCTCGTCGATACCATTGATCAGGCAGATATCGCCGGCGACGGCTTCGTCGACCAGCACGCGCTCCAGGCCCTTGAAGTTCAGCACCTGGTTGATGCGGCCCTTGATCGGCGTGCCGTCAGGACCGTTCATCACGATCACGTCCTGGCCGGTCTTGACGGTGCCACGATTCACGCGGCCGATACCGATCTTGCCCACGTACGACGAGTAGTCGAGCGAGGTGATCTGCATCTGCAGCGGACCTTCCGGGTTGTCGTCACGCACCGGCACGTGTTGCAGGATGGCGTCGAACAGCGGCTTCATGTCGCCTTCGCGCACGCTCTCGTCCAGGCCGGCGTAGCCGTTCAGGCCCGACGCGTAGACGATCGGGAAGTCCAGCTGCTCGTCGTTCGCGCCCAGCTTGTCGAACAGTTCGAAGGTCTGGTTGATGGCCCAGTCGGCGCGTGCGCCCGGACGGTCGACCTTGTTGACGACGACGATCGGCTTCAGGCCCAGGGCCAGCGCCTTGCGGGTCACGAAGCGGGTCTGCGGCATCGGGCCTTCTTGCGCATCGACCAGCAGCAGCACCGAGTCGACCATCGACAGGACACGTTCCACTTCGCCGCCGAAGTCGGCGTGGCCGGGGGTGTCGACGATATTGATGTGGGTGCCTTCGTATTCGACCGCACAGTTCTTCGACAGGATCGTGATACCGCGCTCTTTCTCGAGGTCGTTCGAGTCCATCACGCGGGTATCCACCGCCTGGTTTTCACGGAAGGTCCCGGACTGGCGCAGCAGCTGGTCGACGAGCGTGGTCTTGCCGTGGTCAACGTGGGCAATGATTGCGATATTACGAATCGCGCGTTTGGTGTTTGACATGTTTTTTAGAAAGTAGCGTGGTGTACAGGATGTACTGGAACTGCGGGTCCGATACTACTGAATTCGGAAACCGACTAGTATAGCATGGGAAGACGCCTAGTCTGAATCTTGCGCGGCAAAGACGCGAATTTTCGGTGGCATTCCAACGCCTTGTCATTGCGGCAGCTTAGCCGCCGCGAATGACAGGCGCATGACATGGCCTCGGGCAAGCGCTCTGGCGAGCGCTTGGGCAACGATCAGGCTGCCGGCGCGGTCGAGATCAGGCGCTCCGGCGCCAAGATCGCATACTCGCCCAGCTGGCCGGTGCCGAGCAATCGGCCATCGTGGTAGATGCGCACCCTGCCCTGCTGTTCCGGCACGGCGACATCTTCCTTGCCGAGCGCCAGGCGCTGGCCCTGCAGGAAGCGCCCCGCCAGCTCGGCCGTGAGCGCGATCGACGGGAAGGTCGACAGCAGCGCATCGACCGGCCGCAGCAGCGACAAGGGGTCGGGATGGGCCAGCAATTCGTCGAGCGTGATCATGCCCGCCACGTCCAGCGCGCCGACCTCGATCCGGCGCAGCGCATTGAGGTGCGCGCCGCAGCCGAGCGCGGCGCCGATGTCCTCGCCCAGCACGCGTACATAGGTGCCCTTGCTGCAGGTGACGCGGATCTTCAGGAATGGCGCCTGGTAGTCGATCAGCGACAGCGCATGGATCGTGACCGGCCGCGCCTCGCGCTCCAGGGTGATGCCTTCGCGCGCATATTCATACAGGGCCTTGCCGTCGCGCTTGAGCGCCGAATACATGGGCGGCACTTGCTGGATCGGACCGCGAAAGCGCGCCAGCGCCGCCTCGATCTGCTCCATGGTGACGTCGACGGGCAGGGTTTCGATGGCTTCGCCCTCGGTGTCGCCGGTATTCGTCATGATGCCCAGGTGGACCGTGGCTTCATAGGTCTTGTCGGCTTCGAGCAAATCCTGCGAGAACTTGGTCGCCTCGCCAAAGCACAGCGGCAGCAAGCCCGTGGCGAACGGGTCGAGCGTGCCGGTATGGCCGGCCTTCTTGGCGTTGAGCACGCGCTTGGCCTTGATGAGCGCGTCGTTCGACGACAGGCCGACCGGCTTGTCGAGGAGCAGCACGCCGTCGACCAGGTCGCGCGGCTTTCGTGCTGGACGTCCGTTCACTCTTTGTCCACCGCGTCCGATGGCGCCCCGCCCTGTACCGCGGCCTGCGATTCGGGATCGTCCTTGGCGCGCGTGGCGTTGGCCTGGTCGATCAGGGCCGACATCTGCATGCCGCGCGCGGTCGAGGTGTCGTGCACGAAGTGCAGCGACGGCAGCGTATGGATGTGCAGGCGCTTGCCGAGCATATTGCGCAGGTAACCCGACGCCTTGTTCAGGCCTTCCAGGGTCTGGCGCACTTCTTCCGCGCTGTCCTTGAGCAGCGTGAAATAGATCTTGGCGTGGGCGTAGTCCGGGGTCAGCTGGACTTCGCTGATCGTGACCATGCCGACGCGTGGGTCCTTCAGTTCGAAGGCGATGAGTTCCGACAGATCTTTCTGGATCTGGTCGGCCACGCGCAGGCCGCGCTGTGGAATGCTTTTGCTGTGTTTAGCCATGATGGTTGCTGCTCGTTTGTTTTTGCTCGCTTCAACGTCGTTCCGCGAAGGCGGGAACCCAGGTTTCCGAGTTCAGTGGTGCTGCCCGAGGCAGTCGTCGAGCGCGCGAACCTGGGTCCCCGCCTTCGCGGGATGACGTGCTGAAAAAAGGGCCAGGCCCTCCGCGGCATTGCCGCGAAGCGTCCTGGCCCCCATGGTACGCCAACGGCGTGGCTTACAGCGTACGCGCCACTTCGGTCACTTCGAACACTTCCAGGACGTCGCCGACCTGGATTTCGTTGTTGCCCTTCAGCGACAGGCCGCACTCGAGACCGGCGCGCACTTCCTTCGCGTCGTCCTTGAAGCGCTTGAGCGAATCGATCTCGCCAGTCCAGATCACGATGTTGTTGCGCAGCAGGCGAACCGAGGAGGTACGCTTGACCACGCCATCGGTGACCAGGCAGCCCGCGATCGCGCCGACCTTCGACACCAGGATGACCTGGCGAATCTCGACCTGGCCGGTGATGGTCTCGCGCTTCTCCGGCGCCAGCATGCCCGACAGTGCGGTCTTGATCTCGTCGATTGCATCGTAAATGATGCTGTAGTAACGAATATCGATACCGTTCGCTTCGGCCAGCTTGCGCGCCTGGGCGTCCGCACGGGCATTGAAGCCGATGATGACTGCCTTCGACGCGGTCGCCAGGTTGACGTCCGATTCGGTGATGCCGCCGACCGCTGCGTGCACGATCTGCACCCGCACTTCGGACGTCGACAGCTTCTGCAGCGAACCGACCAGCGCTTCCTGCGAACCCTGGACGTCGGTCTTGACGATCAGCGGCAGGTTCTTCACCTCGCCCTCGGCCATCTGCTCGAACATGTTTTCCAGCTTCGCTGCCTGCTGCTTGGCCAGCTTCACGTCACGGAACTTACCTTGACGGAACAGGGCGATTTCACGCGCCTTGCGCTCGTCGGCCATGACCATGACTTCCTCGCCGGCGCTCGGCACTTCGGTCAGGCCCTGGATCTCGACCGGGATCGATGGACCGGCGGCGGCGATCGTCTTGCCGTTCTCGTCCAGCATTGCACGGACGCGGCCGAACGAGGAACCCGCCAGCACGACGTCGCCGCGCTTCAGGGTGCCCGACTGCACCAGGATCGTCGCGACCGGGCCGCGGCCCTTGTCCAGACGGGCTTCGACCACCAGGCCACGGGCCGGGGCTTCGGCCGGGGCCTTCAGCTCCAGCACTTCGGCCTGCAGCAGCACCTGCTCCAGCAGATCGTCGATACCGGTGCCGACCTTGGCCGACACTGGCACGAATGGCGAATCGCCACCGTATTCTTCAGGCACGACGCCTTCGGCGACCAGCTCTTGCGTCACGCGGTCGGCGTTGGCGCCCTGCTTGTCGATCTTGTTGATCGCGACGACCAGCGGCACACCGGCGGCTTTTGCGTGGGCAATCGCCTCCTTGGTTTGCGGCATCACGCCGTCGTCCGCCGCCACCACCAGGATGACGATGTCGGTTGCCTTGGCGCCACGGGCACGCATCGCGGTGAACGCTTCGTGACCCGGGGTATCCAGGAAGGTGATCATGCCGCGCGGGGTGTCCACGTGGTATGCACCGATGTGCTGGGTAATCCCGCCGGCTTCGCCCGAGGCGACCTTGGCGCGACGGATGTAGTCCAGCAGCGAGGTTTTACCATGGTCGACGTGACCCATGACGGTGACCACCGGTGCGCGCGAGCTCGACTCGTACTCGGTGTGCTCGCCCTGGTCCGCCAGCAGTGCCTCGGGATCGTCCTCGGCGGCGGCGAAGGCCTTGTGGCCCATCTCTTCCACCAGGATCATCGCAGTCTCTTGATCCAGCACCTGGTTGATGGTGCACATCTGGCCCAGCTTCATCAGCTGCTTGATGACCTCGGATGCCTTGACCGACATCTTGTGCGCCAGCTCGGCCACGGTGATGGTTTCAGGAACGTGGACGTCCTTCACGATCGCCTCGGTCGGCGCCTGGAAGTTCGATTCACGATCGTCGCCATGACCGCGACGGCCGCCACGGCCACCACTGCGCCAGCCATCACGGCCGCCGGCGGCAGGTGCGCCACGGGTTTTCAGACCCTGACCGCCACGCTTCTTGTCGTCCGACCAGGTCGACGACACATTGGCCGACTTGATCGATTTCTTGTCGCCCGGCTTCTTGGCGTCGTCTTTCTTGACTTCGCCCGGCTTCTTGTCGGCAGGCTTGTGCAGCGTGCCGGCCGGCGCTGCCGGTGCGGCAGGCTTGGCGACCGGTTCCGGCGCCTTGATGACGCGGCGCGGCTGGCTCATCATGAGCTTGATCTGTGCGACCTCGTCGGCCACGGCCTTGCGTGCGCGCTCGGTGGCGGCAGCGCGTTCGGCGGCTTCCTTGGCGGCGGCTTCCTTGGCGGCCTTGGCGTCGTCGGCGGCCTTCTTGGCGGCTTCGTCGGCGCCTGCAGCGTCCTTGCCGGCAGCGGCTTCCTTGGCGGCGGCAGCGGCGGCAGCCTTCTCGGCGGCGTCGCGCTTGGCCGTTTCGGCAGCTTCGCGCTTGGCCTGCTCTTCGGCAGCCGCGGCTTGCGCCTTTTCTTCGGCTTCCAGCTTGGCCAGGCGTTCCTGCTTCTCGCGCAGATCGGCCTCTTGACGGGCGATCAGCTCGGTCTGGCGGCGCGCGTCTTCCTCGCGGCGCGCCTGTTCCGCAGCGTCGATCACCGGCTCCTCAGGGGCCTTGGTCGTGACCAGGTCGTCGCGCTGCACGAAGGTGCGCTTCTTGCGGACTTCGACCTGGATGGTGCGCGATTTGCCCGACGAATCAGCCTGCTTGATTTCGCTGGTTTCCTTGCGTGTCACCGTGATTTTCTTCTTTTCGCCAGTGTCCGCTGCGCCGTGGGCACGGCGCAGGTGGTTCAGCAGCTTATCCTTATCATCTTTCGACAAGGGATCTGACGTCGAGCTTTTCTCGACGCCGGCCGAACGCAGCTGGGTCAGCAGCAGGTCTGCAGGCATCTTCAGCTCGGTGGCAAATTGGGCTACGTTGTTACTCGCCATTCAGTCCTCTTTTCTACGTGTCGCGACAGATGATAAAGAAATGCTCAAGCTTTGGCCGTTTCTACCAGGCTCCAGGCTTTCGCCTGCAGTGCTTTCGCCCGGTCGTCGTACTTGCCATCGACCAGTTTCATCTCGTCGTCGGTCACATCATTAAATTCACTCTTGATCAGGTCGCGTGCACGGTCCGACGACAACGCCAGGATGGCGCCAAATTCGTCATAGGCCAGTGCCGCGAATGCTTCGACCGTCTTGATGCCAGCCAGGCCAAGCTTGCCGGCAACGGTACGGTCCATGCCTTCCAGATTGACCAGAGCTTCTTCCATGCCTTCGAGACCTTCCTCGGAAGCGATCGCCTCAGTCACCAGCGCGTCACGGGCGCGGGTGCGCAGTTCGTTGACGGTGTCTTCGTCGAACGATTCAATTTCCAGCATCTCGGAAATTGGCACGTATGCGATTTCTTCCAGGCTCGAGAAGCCTTCTTCAACCAGGATATCGGCCACTTCCTGGTCGACGTCCAGTTTTTCCATGAACAGCGCGCGGATCGCGGCCGATTCTTGTTCCACCTTGTTCGCCGATTCTTCGGCGGTCATGATATTGATCTTCCAGCCGGTCAGCTCGGACGCCAGGCGCACGTTCTGGCCCGAACGGCCGATCGCGATGGCCAGGTTTTCTTCGTCCACGACCACGTCCATCGCGTGCTTTTCTTCGTCAACCATGATCGACGAGACATTCGCAGGCGCCAGGGCGCCGATCACGAACTGGGCCGGATCGTCGGACCACAGCACGATGTCCACGCGCTCGCCACCGAGCTCGCCGGTGACGGCCTGCACACGCGAACCGCGCATGCCGACGCAGGTACCGATCGGGTCGATGCGCTTGTCGGCCGTGAACACGGCGATCTTGGCGCGCACGCCGGCGTCACGGGCCGCCGATTTGATCTGCAGCAGGCCTTGCTCGATCTCTGGCACTTCGAGTTCGAACAGCTTCATGATGAATTCTGGCGCGGTGCGCGACAGGATCACCTGCGGGCCACGCATATTGCGGTCCACGCGCAGGATGAAAGCACGCACGCGGTCGCCGATGCGCAGGTTTTCTTTCGGGATCATCTGGTCGCGCGGCAGGCGCGCCTCGATCTTGCCCGACTCGACGATCGCATCGCCGCGTTCCATGCGCTTGATGGTGCCGGTGACCAGCGAGTCGCCGCGCTCCAGGAAGTCTTGCAGGATCTGCTCGCGTTCGGCATCGCGCACGCGCTGCAGCACGACCTGCTTGGTGTCCTGGGCAAAACGACGGCCGAACTCGACCGATTCGATCGGCTCTTCGATGTATTCGTCGACTTCGATGTCAGGGATCTGTTCCTTGGCTTCGAAATGCAGGATCTCTTGATCAGGCAGTTGCAGGCCCGCTTCGTCAGGCACCACGTGCCAGCGGCGGAAAGTCTCGAACTCGCCGGTGTCGCGATCGATTGACACGCGAATGTCGACTTCGCCTTCATAGCGCTTCTTCGTGGCCTGTGCCAGCGCGAACTCGAGCGCACCGAAAACGACTTCCTTGTCGACGTTCTTTTCGCGCGCAAGCGCATCCACCAGCAATAAAATTTCGCGACTCATGCTTTGCGACTCCTAAAATCCACCTGCGGCACCAAACGTGCCTTGTCCAATTCGGCCAGCGTAAATTCCATCAACGCCGGGCCATCTTTACTGTCAAATTCCAAACCGACCTTGTCGTTCTCGACGCCGCGCAGGATACCGGTGAACGTCTTGCGGTTATCGCTGCCAGGCACCGCGACGCGCAGCTTGACCGTGCACTCATGGCCGGCGAAGCGCGCGAAATCGGCGAGGGTCCGCACCGGGCGATCAAGGCCTGGCGAAGAAATTTCCAATCGTTCGTAATCGACGTTTTCCACGGTCAGCACGTGCGACAGCTGGTGACTCACCTTGGCGCAGTCCTCGACCGTGATCGGGCCCTTTTCGTCCGCGTCGGCAGCCGGGAAATCGATGTATACACGCAGGATCCCGCGCTCGCCTCGCTCCACATCGACGAGGTCATAGCCGAGTCCACTGACTGTCGTGGCGATTAAGTCAAACTGCTGCACGGCACTTCTCCAGGGCTTTAAAACGATTTACCAAAAAAAAAATGGGCATCTGCCCATCTTTTTGTACTTACAACCCAACCAGATGAAAGCACTTACACCAGATTCACGCGTATCGCGGACTCGCTGACACTACGTTCGGGAAGGACTTCGATTAGGCTGCAAATTATACTGCTTTTCGACTGCTCTCGCAATCGCCTACCACAAATGAGCTTCTAAACAACAGTTGGCAGTATGCCATGGGCTGCGAAACATTTTACGCTGTTCCGCGCGGGTGCGTCCGGCCTGCGCACGGTTGCCCAGGCCGGCTGTAAATCACCCTCAGCCGCGCCGGCCCCGGCGCGGCAGACCGTGTTCCGAGCCGCGCGGACCCTGGCCGCCGCGACGGCCGCCGCCACCGGTGCCGGCAAAGCCGAAGGTGGTCTGCAGCGGATCCGGCTGGCGCGGACGGCTGCTGTTGGCGCCGCCCTTGCCGCCCGCGGCCGCATTGGCGCCACGGCCCTTGCCGCCGCCCTGAGCACCCTGGCCGCCCTGGCGGCCACCGACTGGCTTGCCGCTCGGCACTGGACCGTTCAGGATGCCCTGGCCGCGGGTGCTGCCAACGCGCGCCACCGGCGGACCGAACGGGTCGACATTGCGGTTGGCGTCGGCGCGGTCGATGCGGTTGCCATCGCTGCGGTCGTTGCCACGCTCGACATTACGCTCGGCGCCACGGTTGCCATCGGCGCGCATGCCGTCAGGACGCGGACCCTTGCCCTTGTGGCCGCCCTTGACATGCTTGTCGGGGGCGGCGCCCTTCTTCTCGACGCCGAACGCCGCCATCAGCGCGCGCACATCGTTTTCCTCGAACTCTTCCCAGCGACCACGCTTGAGGCCGCTCGGCAGGGTCATGGCGCCGTAGCGGGTACGGATCAGGCGCGAGACGGTCAGGCCGACCGCCTCGAACATGCGGCGCACCTCGCGGTTGCGGCCTTCGCCGATCACCACGCGGTACCAGCGGTTGATGCCTTCGCCGCCGCCGTTCTGGATCTTGGAGAACGCGGCCTTGCCGTCGTCGAGCTCGACGCCGGACAGCAGCTTCTGGCGCATGCCCTCTTCGAGTTCGCCCAGCGTGCGCACCGCATATTCGCGGTCGATGTTATAGCGCGGGTGCATCAGCCGGTTGGCCAGGTCGCCCGAGGTCGTAAACAGCAGCAAGCCTTCGGTGTTGAAGTCGAGGCGGCCGACGGCCAGCCACTTGCCGGCTTTCATGGTCGGCAGGCGGTCGAACACCGATGGACGGCCTTCCGGGTCGTCGTGGCTGACGATCTCGCCGGCCGGCTTGTGGTAGACCAGCACGCGCGGCGGCTTGCTGCTCACGCGGCGCTGGATCAGCTTGCCGTTGATGCGGACCGCATCGGTCGGCAGGATGCGCTGGCCGATATGGGCCGGTTCGCCGTTGACCGAGACGCGGCCGGCGACGATCAGCTCTTCCATGTCGCGGCGCGAACCAAGGCCGGCCTCGGCCAGCACCTTGTGCAGCTTCGGCGCATCGTCGTCGGCGGTCAGGTCGCGCCGTACCGGTTTTGCCTGGGCATTGCTGCGCGCGCCGTCGTTGGCATCGAACGCGTCCGAGGTGACAAAGGAGAACACATTGTCGGCTTCATTGCCCGGCTGCTGCTTGCCGCCCTGCTTGCCCTGCTTGCCGCCACGGCCGATCTGCTTGGCCGGACGGCCACCCTCGGTCGGACGCGCGCTTTGCTGGCCCGGGCGGCCGCCTTGCGGGCCGCGCTTGCCCTGCTTTTGCTGACCGCGGCCGCGCGCGTCCGGCGCGCCTTCTTCTTGCGCGGCTGCTTCGGCATCCGGCTCGGACGCCGGAGCGGCTTGCTCGACAACCGCCGGCGCGGCGGCCTGCTGCAACGCTTCGCGTTCGGCGCGCTTTTCGCGCATCTGGCGCGGACCGCGCGGCTTGCGCACCTCCTGGACCGGGGCTGCAGGCTCAGCGACCGGCGCGGCGGCCGGCGCTTCCGCTGCAGCTGCGGCTGCCGGCGCGCTGGCCGCAGCGGTATCCGGAGCGGTATCCGGCGCGGCTGCCTGTCCTTCTTTCGCGGCCTTGGTGGCGCGCGGCTTGCGGACCTTCGGCGCAGGCGCTTCAGCGACGGGCGCAGCAGCCGGCTCGGTGGCGGCCGGCTCGGCGATGGCCGGCTGGGCGGCCTTGCGGGTACGCTTCGGCTTGGCCGGCGCATCGGCCGCTGCAGCCTCCGCTGGTGCGGCCTCCGCTGGTGCAGCCTCGACAGCGACAGCCGCCTTGCGCGTACGCTTCGGCTTGGCTGGCGCCGGCTCGCCTGCATCCACAGGCTTGGTCTCGTTTTGTTCAGTTGGGTTCATCGTTCGTGTCTTTATTGTGCTGACCCGCCTCGGCAATCCCGTCATCAAGCGTGTCGCGGATCGGAACTTCAACGGGTGAAGTAGCTAAATCTATCTCGGCGGCGGATGCGGAAGCACCCACCCTGTCAAAATTGTCATTCAATGCCGCCTCGAGGGCTTCGAGGCTGCGGCTGTCGGGGCCTTCGGCCAAGGGCTGCAGCGGCGGCAACTGGGACAGCGACGCCAGGCCCAGGTCGTCCAGGAACTGGCGCGTGGTACCCAGCAGCGCCGGCCGCCCCACCACTTCGCGGTGCCCGACGACGTCGATCCAGCCGCGGTCTTCCAGCATCTTGATGGTCTGCGAATTGACCGCCACGCCGCGGATCTCTTCGATGTCGCCGCGCGTCACCGGCTGGCGGTAGGCGATGATCGCCAGCGTTTCCAGGGTCGCCCGCGAATATTTGGGCGGCTTCTCGGGCGACAGCCGGTCGAGATAGGGCTTCATTTCAGGCCGGCTCTGGAACCGCCAGCCCGAGGCCAGGCTGACGACCTCGATGCCGCGACCATCCCAGTCCTGGCGCAGTTCTTCCAGCAAGATCTTGATCGTGTCAGCGCCGACACCGGCGCCGACCTGCCGTCCTTGCGTATCGACCTCGGCGAAGAGTTTCTTCATGCCGTGGATCGATATTGGCTCGCGGGCGCACAGCAAGGCGGTTTCGAGGACTCTCTTGGCCTCGTCAGTATTCATAGTGCGATGTCGTCAATCAAACAATGTGCCAAACGGCGCGGCCAAGCGGCATCGGGACAGCATCTGCGCAAGTGACGCGCATGCCTGCGTGCCATGCGTCGGCTTGTCGCCCTGCGATCTGCTGCCTGAAACCGGAATCCGTGGGCCCGGCGCGCTGAGCGCCGGAGCTATTACATGGCGGACAAGGAAACCGCCAGGGGCAACCCGCCTGCGCGACAGGCCGCTGGTGTTGATCATTATTGCGAAACGCAAACTCGACGGAACCCCGGTGGAACTCGGCTGAACTATGTCCCTCAGGCACACCCGCGGTCGGGGCGGCGCCAGGGAGCGGCCTGTGCGGCACGCGAGCGGACGACGTCGTTTCTTACAACTGGCGGCCATTGTAACCGATAAAACCCCGCTGTGGACAAGCGGACGGCGGTGTGCGCCACGCCTATTTGCATCAGTCGGACAGTTTTTCCGACAAAATCGCCGACACACCAAGGAATGCAGGGTACTCGGCGGTGATCACATAGGTCGGGACGTCGGCCAGGTAGGCGGCGAAGCGGCCCTTCTGCTCGAAGCGGCGGCGGAACGACGAACGGTCGAAGCGCTCGCCCAGGCGCGGCACGATGCCGCCACCGATGTAGACGCCGCCCTGGGCGCCGAGCGTCACGGCGAGGTTGCCGGCCACGGTGCCGAGCATGCCGCAGAAGGCTTCCAGCACCTCGTCGCACAGTGCGCATTCGCCGCTCAGTGCGCGGCGCGAGATCTCGGCCGCGCCGAGACGTTCGTCCGGACGGCCGGCCCGGTCGGCCAGCGCGCGGTAGATCAGTTCGACGCCGGCGCCGGACAAGAAGCGCTCGAACGAGACGTGCTCGAACTCGCGCCAGGCATATTGCAGGATGGCGACTTCTTGTTCATTGACGGGGGCGAAGCTGACGTGGCCGCCCTCGCTGCGCAGCGCCGTCCAGCTGCCGCCGCACGGGACCAGGCCCGAGACGCCGAGGCCGGTGCCGGCTCCCAGCAGGCCCAGCGCCGCATCCGGTTGCGGCGCACCGCCGCCGACCTGGCGTTTGTGCTCTCCCAGGTGTGGCAGCGAACGGGCCAGCGCCGAGAAATCATTGACCACCATCAGGATCTCGAAACCGCATTCCTGGCGCAGGGCCTCGGTGGAGAACTCCCAGTGGTGATTGGTCATGCGCACGCGGTCGCCGTTCACCGGATTGGCGATGGCGATGGCCGCATGACGGATCGGTGCGGCGCTGATGGCCTGGACCGCCGCACTGCCCAGGTAGGCGCGCATGGCCTCGCCCAGGGTGGCGTAGTCGGCGCAGGGCAGCACCTCGACACCTTCGAGCCGTCCCGGCCCCAGTTCCAGCACGAAGCGGCAATTGGTGCCGCCGATATCGGCAAGCAGGCGGGCGCCACCGGAGTGCAGGCGGTCGTTCGGGGTGAGGAGCTGGGAGGCGGTCATGGGGCGAGAATATGATGTAACTCCCCAAGCTTACTAAATTTTTTGCCCTGAAGACAAGGCATTTCTGTAGTTTAGGTACATATCCATACGCAGTTGCAATGGAAACCCCTCGCAGCGGGCGACCATCGAAGTAGTAGAACTACTTCAAGGTGGTTGCAGGCTCTCAGGCGCTCAGCAGGTTGCCGGATCGAGCGCGGGATCGCCGCCGCGCTGCGCATTCCAGGCATCGAGCCCGCCCCTGAGCGGACGGGCGCGGTGAAAACCATTGGCCATGAACTGGCGCGCCACCTCGGCGGCCGTGACATCGTTCGGGCAGCTGCAATAGACGACGATGTGGCGGTTGCGGTCGAGCGTGGCCATCAGGTGCTCGGGCTGGCAGGCGCGGAATACGAGGGCGCCGGGGATTGCGGCCTCCATTTGCTGCGCGCTGATGCTGCGCGCATCGATGATGACCGGATCGTGACCGGCGTCGATCAGGGCCAGCAGCTCGTCGATCTCGATGCGCTCGATCGCGCTGCGCGAGCGGTGACGGCGACGCTCGGCATACTTGAAGGCGATGAACAGCGCCAGCAGGCCGGCGACGATGGTCAGCGCCGTGCTGCCCATGGTCGAGAGCGTATCGAGCACGCCGTCGACACTGTCGTGGAACCAGATGCCCAGCAGGATGCCGGTGCCGCTCCAGAGCGCCGCGCCGGTGACCGCGTACAGCAGGAAGGGCCGCGCGCTGACGCCCATCGCGCCCGACAGCGGGGCCGCGATGGTATTGAAACCGGGGACGAATTTGGACACCAGCAGCGACTTGACGCCGAATTTACGGAAGCGGTCTTCGGTCTGGTTGACACAGGAATCGGGCGATAGCGAAATCTTGCACAGCAGGCGCAGGATGCGCTTGCCATAGAAGCGGCCGGCGCGAAACCAGAAGGCGTCGCAGATCAGGCAGGCCACGATGGCCGCCAGCCACACGGTGTGCCAGCTGAGGTCGGCGTCGACCGACAGCGCGCCGGCCACGATCAGGATCGGGTAGGCAGGAATGGGCAGGCCGAACTGTTCGACGAGGACGATGCCGAACACGATCAGCACGCCATAGACCTGAAGGAGTTCGGCTAGCTGGGACATTTTTGTATATTAGCGCAATTGTATGGCCGGCACCGTGGGGCCCCATATTCCTTTTGGCGTGCGCGCAACGCTTGCCACCGATGCGCCGTTCTTACTGGACACCGTGCGGGACGTCGTGCAACACGCCGCGCGGAATCGCCGCCAGCAGCGCGCGCGTATACGGATGCTGCGGGTTGCGATACAGCTCGTCCGCATCGGCCATCTCGACCACGCTGCCCTGGTGCATCACCATCACCTGGTCGGAAATGTACTTGACCACCGACAGGTCGTGCGAGATGAAGATGTAGCTCATGCCGTATTCGTCCTGCAGGTCCTGCAGCAGGTTCAGCACCTGGGCCTGGACCGAGACGTCGAGCGCCGACACCGATTCGTCGCACACCAGGATCTCCGGCTTCATGGTCAGGCAGCGCGCGATCGCGATGCGCTGGCGCTGGCCGCCCGAGAACTCGTGCGGGTAGCGGCCATAGGCGGCGTCCGGCAGCCCCACCCTCCCCAGCAGTTGGCGCGCCAGCAGGCTGCGCTCCATGTCGCTGGCGCCGATGCCGTGGATGCGCATCGGTTCCAGCAAGATCTGGCCGACCGTGAAGCGCGGATTGAGCGAGGCGTACGGATTCTGGAAGATGATCTGGATCCGGCGCTTGTACGCCTGGTAGTCGCGGTCCGACATGGTCACCAGGTCGCGCCCCTCGAACAGCGCCGAGCCGCCGGTCGCCCGGTGCAGGCGCAGCAGCGTGAGGCCCACCGTGGTCTTGCCGGACCCCGACTCGCCCACCACACCCAGGGTCTTGCCGCGCCCCAGGGTGAACGAGACATCCTTGACCGCCCGGAATTCGCGCTTGCCGAACAGGCCTTCGCGCAGCCAGAAGCTCTTGGCAAGGTGCCGGACCACCAGCACCGGCTCGTCGTCGGGCGTAGTGCCGCGCATGCGCTGTTTCGGCGCCTGGTCCGGCGCGACCCGCCCGCTCAGGTAATCGTCGATCACGGGCAGGCGCAGCGGTCGCGCATCGAGCGAAGGCCGGCAATGCAGCAGGGCCCGGGTGTAGGCGTCGGCGGGCGCGCCGAACACCTGGGCCGCCGCGCCCTCCTCGCGCACTTCGCCGTGGCGCATCACGATCACGCGGTCGGCGAATTCGCCCACCAGGGCCAGGTCGTGGGTGATGAACAGCACCGCCATGCGACGCGCCCGCTGCAGGCGCGCGATCAGCTCCATGATCTGCTTCTGGATCGTCACGTCAAGGGCCGTGGTCGGCTCGTCGGCGATCAGCAGCCTCGGTTCGCAGGCGATCGCCATCGCGATCATCACCCGCTGCTGCTGGCCACCCGACATCTGGCTCGGGTAGGCGTCGATTTTCTGCCGCGGTTCGGGAATGCCGACTTCGTCCAGCAGCTCCAGGGTGCGCGCGCGCGCCGCGCGCTTGCTCATGCCCATGTGCAGGCGCAGCACTTCGCCGATCTGGAAGCCGACCGTGAACACGGGATTGAGCGAGGACATCGGTTCCTGGAAGATCATCGCGATGTCCTTGCCGCACAGCGCGCGCCGCGCGCGCAAGGGCAGGCCGAGCAGTTCGCGCCCGGCGAATTGGATGCTGGAGCCGGGATCGACGATCGTGGTCTCCGGCGGCAGCAAGCCCATCACGGCCAGCGAGCTGACCGACTTGCCGCTGCCGGACTCGCCTACCAGCGCCACCGTACTGTCGTCGGGCACGTCGAACGAGATGCCCTTCAGCGCTTCGAAGGTGAGGCGCTTGTCGGTGCGGAAAGCGATGCGCAGGTTGCGCACCCGCAGCAGGGGTTCGGTGTCGTCGGTCATGTCCTGTTTCATTTGATCTTGGGATCGAGCGCATCGCGCAAGGCGTCGGCAAACAGCGAGAAGCTCGTCACCAGCAGCGCCATCGCACTGGCCGCGGCCGCCAGCTGCCACCACTTACCCAGGATGAGCTCGTTTTGCGCCTCGTTCAACATGCTGCCCCACGAGACCGTGCCGACCGGTACGCCGAAACCCAGGAAAGAGAGAATGACTTCGGCCTTGATGAAGCCCACCACCAGGATCGACATCTGCACCAGCGCCACGTGCGAGACATTGGGCAGGATGTGGCCGAACATGCGCTGCCAGCTCGATGCGCCGATGGCATTGGCCGCCATCACGTATTCGCGCGCGGCGTGCTTGATGTACTCGGCGCGCATCAGGCGATAAGGCCCGGTCCACCCGGTCAGCCCCAGGATCAGCACGATGGTGGTCACGCCCTTGTGCTGGAGCACGGCGGCCACGGTCAGGATCATCAGGATCGAGGGAATCGCCGTGAAGATGCTGTAGAACCAGTTGAACAGGTCGTCGACCCAGCCGCCATAAAAGCCCGACACGGCCCCGAACAGCGTGCCGAGGGCGACCGCCAGCAGGGCTGCCACCAGGCCCACCACGATCGAGGTCTCGCCACCCTTGATCGTCTTCCTGACGATGTCGTGGCCCCATTTATCGGCGCCGAAGGGCATGGTCGTGCGCTTCGCGACCGGCGGATGCGCTTGCGCCACCTGCGCCTGGAGTTCGGCCAGTTCGGCCGCCAGCGGATCAAAGGCGTTCGGGGGCGTCGCGCGCGGCGATTGCGCCTGGGCCAGTGCGCGCGCCGTGGCGTCGGCGCCGATGAACGACGGCGGCGCGTAGTTGACCGCGACCTCGTCTTCCCAGTCGGCAGCCACCAGCCCGGAGGCGGACAGCAGCACCAGCAACAGGAATGCGCCGACGACGGCCAGGGCCGCCATCGCGATGCGGTCGGCGCGCAGGCGCCGCCAGGCCAGCGTCCACAGGCCGGGAGAATGCATGTACGTGCTCGAATCGAGGGTGGTCGTCATGGCCTATTTGAGCTGCACGCGTGGATCGACCGCCTGGTACAGCAAGTCGGCCAGCAGGTTGAACACCATGGTCGCGGCGGCCACGTAGACCGTGATCGCCTTGATCACCGGGAAGTCGCTGCGCTCGACGGCCAGGATCACTTCGCGGCCGATGCCGGGAATGCCGAAGAAGCGCTCGAGCAGGAAGGCGCCGATCAGCAGCGCCGGCAGGTTGGCCATCACATGGGTAATGATCGGGATCGCGGCATTGCGCAGCACATGGACCCAGACGATGCGCCCCTCGCCCAACCCCTTGGCGCGCGCGGTGCGCACGTAATCCTGCCCGGCTTCGTCGAGCACGAAGCTGCGGTACAGGCGCAGGGTCGGCGCGATCGAGACCGCAAGGCCGATGATAATCGGCAGCAGCGCATACCTCAGCAGGTTCTCTCCGAGGCTGCTGCCCCAGCCCTGGACCGGGAACACACCCCACTGGTAGGCGAACACGTACTGGAACACGATGATATAGACCAGGATCGAGATCGACATCCCGACCGTGCAGGCCACCATCACCGCGCGGTCGGTCAACGAGCCGCGCACGAAGGCGATCGCCAGCGCCAGCGCGATGCCGAACAGGGTCTCCAGCACGGTGAGCGGGACCAGCACCGTGAGCGACGGCCCCAGGCGGCTGGCAATGATGCGCGACACCGGTTCGCCCGTGCTCCAGGCATTGCCGAAATCGAAGGTCAGGATCTGCTTGACGAAGATCCATAGCTGCACGGTATACGGCTGGTCGGTGCCGAGCTGGCGCCGGATGTTCTCGATCGCCTGTGCGTCGGCCATCTTGCCGGCGAGCAGATAGGCTGGATCGCCGCCGACCCAGTTGAACAAGAAAAAGACCAGCAGCACGACCCCGGCCATTGTCGGCAGCGTCTGCCACAACCGGCGCACCACATAAGCAAACATTGCACTCCC
This sequence comes from Telluria sp. RT2P19, assembly GCF_059685725.1. NCBI lineage: Bacteria > Pseudomonadati > Pseudomonadota > Betaproteobacteria > Burkholderiales > Oxalobacteraceae > Telluria > Telluria sp. RT2P19. Next base: position 78,650 of record NZ_JCASIL010000001.1, on the reverse strand, counting down.
GAATCTGCGGATTGGGCGAATGGAACGCCCCCAGGCTTGCCGCCGAGGCAAATCATCGCCAGCAAAAAACGACACGATAGCGCATATCCGCAAGCGCCGACAGACGCGCAATCTTATGCCCCGATAGTTGCAGGTTATTGCAAAGTCATGACACTACCATCACGGATTCATATAAGAAGCTTGCTTCGAGCATCATATATGCATAGAGACATCACAGCAATTAACTGCCGATAAAATATAGTTTCGTTAGATTAAATTCTAAATCAAACTATATTTTCCGCATGATCTATCTCATTTTGCGTCTGGTGACTTTCCGGTGGCTATCACTAAAGATGCAAGTTGTAAACACAAGTTATTGCGTAGTTGTATTTTTGTTCGTACTTACTTTACTGATTGACACTGTCTTGCTGTCAATGTTTTTATTGCCAAGTAGTAAAAAACATGCTGCGGCCAAATGACGTGGCGATTCACTGACTTTACTGGCCGGCGCCACCCGCCGCCAGGTCTTACGGGGAAGACTGACTATGATGGTTGAAACTGTGTTATCTCGATCGATACGCCTGATCTGCGCCGGTGGCCTTGTGGTCGCCGTCACGGGGGTCCAGGCGCAGGAAGCGCCACCTGCCGTCGAATCGGCCCAGCGCGTGGAAGTGACGGGTTCGCGCATCGCCACCGCCAACCTGGAAAGCGTCAGCCCGGTCACCGTGGTCGGCGCCAAGGACATCGCGCTCGAAGGCGTGAAGTCGGTGGAGAGCCTGCTGAACAACCTGCCCCAGGTGTTCGCCGACCAGGGCGGTTCGATCTCGAACGGCTCGTCCGGCACGGCCACCGTCAACCTGCGCAACTTCGGCGCCGACCGCACCCTGGTGCTGGTCAATGGCCGCCGTCTGCCGGCCGGCAGCCCGCGCAATACCGCAGCCGACTTGAACCAGATCCCGGCCGCGCTGATCAAGCGCGTCGAAGTGCTGACCGGCGGCGCCGGCGCGATCTACGGTTCGGACGCGGTCGCCGGTGTCGTCAACTTCATCATGAACGACACCTTCCAGGGCGTGCAGATCGACGCCAACTATCAGTTCTACAACCACGACCAGAATGGCGGCCTGGCGGCCGAGGCGGCCCGGCGCCGCAATTATCCGCTGCCGGACGACGTCGGCGCCGACGCCAAGATCAAGGACATCAGCCTGCTGCTGGGCGGTAACTTCGCCGACGGCAGGGGCAACGCCACGCTGTACTTCGGCTACAAGAAGGAAGACCCGGTCCTGCAGTCGCAGCGCGACTTCTCGTCGTGCTCGCTGGACGGCTTCAGCTCGGGCAACCAGTTCAACTGCGGCGGTTCGGGCACCAGCTTCCCTGGCCGCTTCATCACCGCCAACGGCGACCGCACCGTGGCCGATGCCGCGGGCAACGTCCGTCCATATGTCGCCGCCACCGACCAGTACAACTTCGGTCCGCTGAACTACTACCGCCGTCCTACCGAACGCTACACCTTCAGCGCCTTCAGCCACTACGACATCAACGACAAGGCGCGCCTGTACACCGAGGCCAGCTTCCACGATGACAGCACCGTGGCCCAGATCGCCCCGTCCGGCCTGTTCGGCCTGGATGCCTCCGGCCCGAATGCGATCCGCTGGGAAAACCCGCTGCTGACCGACGCCTGGCGCAGCGCACTCGGCATGACCGGCCCCGGCGACACCGCCGACGCGCTGATCTTCCGCCGCAACGTCGAAGGCGGCGGCCGCCAGGATGACCAGCGTCATACGTCCTACCGCGGCGTGATCGGCATCAAGGGCGACATCGGCAACTGGCGCTACGACGCCTTCGCCCAGGTCGGCAAGGTGCTGTACTCGGAAACCTATTACAACGACTTCTCGATCGCCCGCAGCGCGCGCGCCCTGGACGTCGTGGCCGACGCCGGCGGCAACCCGGTGTGCCGCAGCGTCGTCAACGGCACCGACCCGAACTGCGTTCCGTACAATATCTGGCGCCTCGGCGGCGTGACCCCGGAAGCGCTGAGCTACCTGCAGACCCCGGGCTTCCAGCGCGGCAGCACCTCGCAGACCGTGCAGGGCATCAACCTGTCGTCCGACCTGGGCGAGTATGGCCTGACCATCCCTGGCAGCAAGGAAGGCGTGGGCGTCGCCTTCGGCTGGGAACACCGCACCGAGAAACTCGACCTGAACGCCGACGCGGCCTTCTCCACCGGCGACCTGGCCGGTCAGGGCGGACCGACCCAGAGCGTGGCCGGCCAGTTCAGCGTGCGCGACTACTTCGCCGAGACCCGCATCCCGATCCTGCAGGACGTGCCGTTCGCCGACCAGCTGACCGCCACCGCCAGCTACCGCAAATCGGACTACTCGACCGGCCACAAGACCAATTCGTATGGCGTGGGCTTCGAGTGGGCGCCGGTCGAAGAAGCGAAGTTCCGCTTCAGCTACCAGCGCGCGGCACGCGCGGCCAACGTCGTCGAGCTGTTCAGCCCCTTCGGCCTGAGCCTGTTCGGCATGTCGAACGACCCCTGCGCCGGCGCCAACCCGAGCGCCACCCTGGCGCAGTGCCAGCTGACCGGCGTCACCGCCGCCCAGTACGGCACCATCCAGGACAGCCCTGCCCTGCAGTACAACCAGATCAGCGGCGGCAACCCGAACCTGGAACCGGAAACCTCGGATTCCTACACCCTGGGCCTGGTGCTGACCCCGACCCGCAACAGCTCGATCACCATCGACGCCTTCGACATGAAGGTCGAGGGCACGATCGGCGGCTTGCCGGCCTCGACTACCCTGACCCAGTGCCTGAACACGGGCGATCCGACCTTCTGCTCGCTGATCACCCGTGACCGCCTGGGCACCCTGTGGGCGCTGCCAGCCGCACAGGTGATCGCGACCAACCAGAACCTGGGCCAGATGTCGACCAAGGGCATCGACCTGGGCGCCAACTACCGCATGAAGATGGGCGCCTGGGGCGGCCTCGACCTGTCGCTGATGGGCACCTACCTGAAGGAATTCATCCAGGAAGACTTCCCGGGTTCGGGCGAGTACGACTGCTCGGGCTTCCATGGCACCTCGTGCGGCACCCCGATGCCGAAGTGGCGCCACAAGCTGCGCGCGGTGTGGGCAACCCCATGGCGCGGCCTGGAACTGGGCGCGACCTGGCGCTACGTCCGCGGCACCAAGCTCGACCAGTCGAGCAGCAATCCGATCCTGGCCGGCGACTTCGAGCCAGCCGACGAAAGCCTGGGCGCGCGCAGCTACCTGGACCTGGTGGGCAACTACCGCATCAACGACAACTTCACCTTCCGCGCCGGCATGAACAATGCGCTGGACAAGGATCCACCGGTGTCGGGCGTCGTCGCGGCCGTGTTCGGCAACGGCAATACCTATCCGCAGGTGTATGACACCCTGGGCCGTCATATCTTCCTGAACGTGACCGCCAAGTTCTGATCGTCATGAGCTGAAACAAGAAGGGCGCACCTCGGTGCGCCCTTCTTCATTCAACTGATTCTTGTTGATCTGGCCCCACGGACCGGATCATTCCTGGCGCAGGCGGCGCTGGCGCACCGCTCCGGCCAAGCCTTCCAGCACGCCCACGCTGGTGTCCCAGTCGATGCAGCCGTCGGTCACCGACTGGCCGTAGGTCAATTCCTTGCCCGGGACCAGGTCCTGGCGGCCGGCCACCAGGTGCGATTCGATCATCACGCCGACGATACGGTCGTCGCCGCCCGCGATCTGCTGCGCGATATCGGCGCATACGGGCACCTGGTTCTCGGGCTTCTTCGAGCTGTTCGCATGCGAGGCGTCGATCATCAGGCGGCTGGCCAGGCCCAGCGCGGCGATCTGCTTGCAGGCCTCGTCGACGCTTGCCGCATCGTAGTTCGGCGTCTTGCCGCCGCGCAGGATGATGTGGCAATCCTCGTTGCCCGAGGTCGACACGATCGCCGAGTGGCCGCCCTTGGTCACCGACAGGAAGTGGTGTGGCTGCGAGGCGGCCTTGATCGCCTCGGTCGCGATCTTGATATTGCCGTCGGTGCCGTTCTTGAACCCGACCGGGCACGACAGGCCGGAAGCCAGCTCGCGGTGCACCTGTGATTCGGTGGTGCGGGCGCCGATCGCGCCCCAGCTGACCAGGTCGGCGATGTATTGCGGGCTGATCACGTCGAGGAATTCGGTGCCAGCCGGCAAGCCCATCTCGTTGATGTCGCGCAGCAGTTCGCGCGCCATGCGCAGGCCGTCGTTGATGCGGAAGCTGTTGTCCATGTACGGATCGTTGATCAGGCCCTTCCAGCCGACGGTGGTGCGCGGCTTCTCGAAATAGACGCGCATCACGATCTCGAGCTCGCCGGCGAAGCGCTGGCGTTCCTGTACCAGCCGGCGCGCGTACTCGAGCGCGGCCCTGGGATCGTGGATCGAGCACGGTCCGATCACCACCATCAGGCGGTCGTCCTGGCCGTGCAGGATGCGGTGCAGGTCGATGCGCGCGCCGGCCGCGGTCTGCTCGGCCTGCGGCGTCACCGGGAACTCGCGGATCAGATGCGAGGGCGGCGTCAGTTCCTTCATTTCACGGATGCGTAAATCGTCGGTACGGGGCATGCTGGGATTCCCTTTCGTGCTGTTCTATGCGGTATTCGTTCAGGACTGGAAATAAAAAAACCGCCATCGCTGGCGGTTTGTCTGGATGCTGCCGGGACGTTTACTCCGCGTGCCCGCCGCTACTCCACCGCCTGAGGCTGGAATGGCTAAAGTAAAAAAAGCGGGTAAAGAAAGCGTGGCGCATGGTGTCGTCCGTATTGGTCGAATTGACTATAACAACAAGGCGTGAACGTTGGCAAGCCTTTTGTCGCCGCTTGCAAGCTTGTACAGACAACAATCGGTTGCGACAAACAGACGTCGCCTTGCGGGCTTGGGTCGTACTTTGCGCTACATCAGCCTCGCCGATGCCACCAATGCAACAGTCGATTCAAGCCCGCCTGCCGCGCGGTTTGATTGTAGACATACACAGGCCCCAAGGAAATTGATCAGAATTAAGGATCAACCTTTCAAGCGCACGGCATCCGGATCATTTCACTCACTGGAGTGTCGAACCATGACTGAAACCCTGCTTTCCCGTTCCGTGCGCCGCCTGTTCGCGGGCGGCGGCGCCGCCGCCGCCGGCCTGGCGCTTGCCGGTCCCGTGCTGCTGGCGGTTGCCCACCCTGCCGCCGCGCAAGAAGCCGCTCCCGTGGCCCGGGTCGAGATCACCGGCTCGAACATCCGTCGCGCCCAAGCCGAGACCGCGTCCAGCGTGCTCACCGTGAATCGCAACGACATCGAGCGTTCAGGCAAGACCACGGTCGCCGAACTGCTGCAGACGCTGGCGGTCGACAACCAGGGCTCGGTACCGATGAGCTTTGGCAGCGGCTTCGCCTCCGGCGCTTCCGGCATCTCGCTACGCGGCCTGGGCACGGCCTCGACCCTGGTGCTGCTCAACGGCCGCCGCATGGCGCCCTACGGCCTGGCCGACGACGGCCAGAAGGTATTCGCCGACCTCAACGTGATCCCGACCGACGCCGTCGAGCGCATCGAGATCCTCAAGGACGGCGCCTCGGCCATCTACGGTTCCGACGCCATCGCCGGCGTGATCAACATCATCTTGCGCCGCAACTTCCAGGGCACCAGTGCGCGCGCCCTGATCGGAACCGGCGAGGCCGGCGACGGCCAGCAGCACAACCTGGCCCTGGCCTGGGGCATCGGCGACCTCGACACCGACCGCTACAATGTGCTGTTCAACGTCGAGTACAAGCACACGCAAGAAATCTGGTACCGCGACCGCGGCAACCGCGACTACATCGGCAAGGTCGACCTGCGGCCCTGGGGCTATTCGGCCCAGCAGGGTTTCGGCGGCACCGGCGCCATCACCGGCAACAACCAGTCCGGCAACGCCATCAACGGCAATGTGCGCAATCCCGCCACGCTCGACTACCACAACCGCGGCGACCTGGCCGGCCCCGGCTTCACCCGCACCTTCCCGGGCGCGGCCTGCGGCAACTTCACCAACCATCCGCAGGGCGATCCGGGCGGCGGCTGCGTGGTCGATTCGTCCTTCCTGTACAACCAGATCCAGCCCGACAGCGAATACCTGTCGCTCTACAGCCGCGGCACGCTCAAGCTGCAGGGCGAGACCGAGGCCTATGCCGAGCTCAATCTGTACAACAGCCTGGCACAATCCAGCACCACGCCGAACCCGCTTGCCGGCAGCGTCGGCTACCCTGGCGGCCCGGTCAGCAACGCCGGCGTCCAGTTCGGCGCCGAGCATCCCGACAACCCGTATTTCGGCAGCGCGGCGCGGCTGCGCTACCTGCCCTTCGACGTCGGCCCGCGCGAGTCCGACATCTCGTCGACCTTCATCCGCGCACTGTTCGGCGCGCGCGGTACCCACGGCGCCTGGGACTGGGATACCTCACTGCTGTATTCGCGCAGCAAGGTCGACAACGACCGGCGCGGCTACCTGCAGCGCGACGCCACCTTTGCCCTGCTCGACCCATCGCCCGCGAACGTGGCCGCGGCCCAGGCCAATCCCGGCTACCGCGCGCTGCCGCCCGGCGCCTATTGGCGCATCGCCGAGAATGCGGGCCTGAATTCACCGGCCGTGTATGCCGCCCTGTCGCCGACCATCGCGAACGACGCCGAGACCGAGATCGCGCAAATCGACTTCAAGGCCACGCGCGAGATCGGCAAGCTGGCAGGCGGGCCGGTGGGCGTGGCGCTGGGCCTGGAACACCGCCACGAATCGGCGCGCCTGGACCCGACCGCGGGCACCGAACGCGGCAACATCATCGGCCTGGGCTATTCGGCCTACGACGGCCAGCGCAACGTGACGGCGCTGTACGGCGAGGTGCTGGCCCCGGTGCTGCCCGGCGTCGAGCTCACCGGCGCCATGCGCTACGACCACTTCACCGACGTGGGCGACGCCTGGACGCCGAAGGTCGGCGTCAAGTGGAACCCGCGCCGCGAACTGGCGTTGCGCGCCACCTGGGCCAAGGGTTTCCGGGCGCCGAGCCCGGCCGAGAACGGCGTCGGCGGCCTGGCCGCCTTCTCGAATACCGACGACCCGGTGCGCTGCGCGCTGGGAGTCGAGGTCGCCTGCAGCCCGGCCTCGGTGGCGGTCATCACCTCGCCCAACCAGGACCTGAGCCCCGAGCGCTCGAAGAGCTGGAACGTGGGCGTGATCTGGGACCCGCTGCCGCGCACCAGCTTCTCGCTCGACTTCTGGCAGATCAGGCGCAAGAACGAGATCAACCAGGAACAGATCGACGCCGCGATCGACGCCGGCAACGTGGCGCGCGATCCGAGCACGGCGGTGCCGACGATCCCGGGCGACCCGGGCGCGATCACGGCGGTGCTGGCGCGCTACGTGAACTCGGCCGAGACCGAGGTACGCGGCATCGACCTCGATGCGCGCCAGAGCGTCGGCCTGCCGCGCGGCTGGGGCACGCTGACCTTCGACGCCAAGTACACCTACCTCGACAAATGGGAGCGCACCGAGCAGGACGGCACGACGCGCGACTACGCCGGCACCCATGGCAACTGCGACGTCAGCAATTGCATGGGCACGCCCGACCACAAGGTCAACCTGCGCGCGACCTGGGACCGCGAGAACTGGCGCCTGTCGGCCAACGTCAACTACCGCGGGCCGATCGACAACACCTTCTTCAAGGACGATCCCGACGGCTGCGCCAGCCACTTCGCCAATGGCATGGATGCGCCGACCGATTGCGAGCTGGCCTCGTTCACCACGGTCGACCTGGTGCTGCGCTGGAAACCGCAGCCACGCTGGGAAATCTATGGCTCGATCCAGAACGTGTTCGACAAGCAGGCGCCGCTCGATCCGCTGACGTATGGGGCGGTGTCGTACAACCCGCTGGATTACTACGGGGCGATCGGGCGGTACTTCACCTTGGGCGCGCGCTATTCTTACTGACCGGCTCCTGGAACGACGACGCCCGGCGCAAGGCCGGGCGTCGTGAGCGGCAGGCGACCTCGGTCACCGTCGCGAACGGCAGCAATGTCGGTCGAGAAGCGAGCCGTACGGGCGTACTGCGCGCATCGCAGACCTGCGCAGCCAGGCCGACAGTGCAACGCGCAGCAGGTTTGGCGGGGCCTCCGAAACGGATCAGGCCGTACCGCCCACCGTCACACCATCGATGCGCAGCGTCGGCTGGCCGACGCCCACCGGCACGCTCTGGCCCTCTTTACCGCACACGCCCACGCCCGAATCCAGGCGCATGTCGTTGCCGATCATCGAGATGCGGTTCATCACGTCCGGACCGTTGCCGATCAGGGTCGCGCCCTTTACCGGATAGGTGATCTTGCCGTCCTCGATCATATAGGCCTCGCTGGCCGAGAACACGAACTTGCCGTTGGTGATGTCGACCTGGCCGCCGCCGAAGTTCGCCGCGTACAGGCCGTTCTTGACCGAGGCAAGGATTTCTTGCGGGTCCTTGTCGCCGCCCAGCATATAGGTGTTGGTCATGCGTGGCATCGGCAGGTGGGCGAACGACTCGCGGCGCGCATTGCCCGTGATCGGCATCTTCATCAGGCGTGCATTCATCGTATCCTGGATATAGCCTTTCAGAATGCCGTCCTCGATCAGCGTGGTGCACTGCGTCGGGTTGCCCTCGTCGTCCATGTTCAGCGAACCACGGCGATCCTGCAACGTGCCGTCGTCGACCACGGTTACGCCCTTGGCCGCCACGCGCTGGCCGATCATGCCGGCATACGAGGACGAGCCTTTGCGGTTGAAGTCGCCTTCCAGGCCGTGGCCCACCGCTTCGTGCAGCAGCACGCCGGGCCAGCCCGGTCCCAGCACGATGGTCATCGGACCGGCCGGGGCCGGACGCGCCTCCAGGTTGACGCAGGCCGATTTCACGGCCTCGGTGGCGTAGCGGTCCAGCACTTCATCGCTGAAGTAAGCATAGTCGTAACGGCCGCCGCCGCCCGAGGAACCGACTTCGCGCCGGCCGTTCTGTTCGGCGATCACGGTCACCGACACGCGCACCAGCGGACGGATGTCGGCCGCCAGCACGCCGTCGCTGCGCACGACCAGCACCACGTCGTATTCGCCGGCCAGGCCGGCCATCACCTGCACCACGCGCGGATCTTTGGCGCGCGCCATTTTTTCAACGCGCTCGAGCAGTTTTACCTTGGCGGTCGCATCGAGCGAGGCCAACGGATCGTTGGGCAGGTATAGCGAACGGCCGCCGGTCGGCAGCGCGCTGCCGGCCACCTTGATGCGGCCGGCACCGGCGCGCGCGATGGTGCGGGTGGCCGAGGCGGCGTCCAGCAGCGCCTGTTCGGAAATCTCGTCGGAATAGGCGAACGCCGTCTTGTCGCCCGAGATGGCGCGCACGCCGACGCCCTGGTCGATCGAGAAGCTGCCGGTCTTGACGATGCCTTCTTCCAGGCTCCAGCCTTCGCTCTTGGTGAACTGGAAGTACAGGTCGGCGTAGTCGACCTTGTGCGTGAACATCGTCCCCAGCGCGCGCAGCAGCTTGCCCTCGTCGAGGCCGAATGGCGTCAACAGCACGTCGCGGGCGACGGCGATGGAGGAAAGGTTCGGTTCGAATGGAGTCATGGTTGCGTTCGGTATTTTCTGGGATAGGTCATTGTGCCATATCCAGTTCTTTCATACTGGACGCGCGCTTGGCGCGTCCAGGCGGCTTCGTCTTACATCTTGCGGTGACGCAATGCCGGCAAGCTTTCGCGCACGCCAGCCAGGAAGGCCGGGTCGAGTTCGCCAGTGATCACGCCCTCGCCTTCCGGCAGCAGCGCCTTGACCTCGCCCCATGGATCGACCAGCATGCTGTGGCCATAGGTGCGGCGGCCGTTGACGTGCATCCCGCCCTGGGCCGACGCCAGCACATAGCACTGGTTCTCGATCGCGCGGGCGCGCAGCAGCACTTCCCAGTGCGCGCGGCCGGTGGTGTGGGTGAAGGCGGCCGGCACGATGATGAGCGAACACTCGCCCATCGCGCGGTACAGCTCGGGGAAACGCAGGTCATAGCACACCGACAGGCCGACCCGACCGAAAGGCGCGTCGAACACGCCGACGGTCTCGCCCGGCACGATGGTGCGCGCCTCGTCGTAGGATTCCGTTCCCTTGTTGAAGCCGAACAGGTGGATCTTGTCGTAGCGGCTCATCGATTCGCCTTGCGGATCGTAGACCAGGGTCGTGTTGAGCACCTTGCCTTCGCTCGGGGACACCATCGGCAGCGTCCCGCCCACCAGCCAGATGCCGTGCTCGCGCGCCAGCTGCGCCATGCACTGCTGGATCGGGCCGCTGCCCGGCGCCTCGGCGTGCGCGACCTTGTCTGCGTCGCTCATGCCCATGATCGGCCAGTACTCGGGCAAGGCCACCAGCGTCGCGCCGCGGCCGGCGGCGGCGGCCACCAGGCGGCGCACGATGGCCAGGTTCTCGCTGACGTTCGGGGTGGATACCATCTGGATCGCGGCTACGGTCGTCATATCAGTCCTTCTTCGCTGGCGTTCTGGCGGCGGACGCCGCCGGGTTATCGATCTTGGTAATGATGGGCGCCTTCCACGGCCCCGTCACCTGCATTTCATAGGTCAGCGCCTTCATCACCGGTGCGCGCAGGAACAACTGGGCCAGGTAGCTTCCCAGGCCGATCACGGGATTGACCGCCAGGCCATATACCAGCGGCCCGGTGCCGAGGTTGAATTCCGGGATCACCACCACCCGCAGATTGGTCGATTCATTGGCGATATCGGCGCTGCCGCTCATCAGCACCGTGGCCGCCACCCCATGCATTTTAAGGTTGTCGGTGCGTACCACCCCGCGCGCGATCATGGCGTTGGCGCTGATGCCGTCGAAGGCCAGGCCTTCCGAGAACACGTCGTGGAAATCGAGCTTGAGCAGGCGCGGCAGCGCTTGCAGGCTGAGCACGCCGAGCAGCTTGGCGGCGCCCGGGTCCTGCTTGAGGAACTGGCCCGATTCCACGTTCATCTCGATCTGGCCCGACAGGCTCGGGATGTCCATCGCGTACGGCAGGCCGGCCCAGGACACGTCGCCGCGCAAGACGCCCTTGCCGCGTCCGATGGTGCCGGGGAAGCCCAGGCGGTCGAGCAGCTTGCCGGCGTCGTCGATGTCGAGCGCGAAGTTCAGGCTGGTATTGCTCTTGCCGTCCTTGGTCAGCCAGCGGCCGTTGGCCTTGAGCTGGCCGTCCGGATTGGCCAGGGCAATGCGGTCGATGCGCCATTCGCGGCCCGCCAGCGCGCGCACATTGCTGGCGCGCAGCTCCAGCCGACCCAGGGGCTTGTCGAACAGTTCGAACTGCTCGGCCACGATGTCGAGCGACGGGATGGTGGCGGTCGCTCCCTGGTTCGACTCCAGCAAGTCCTTGACCTCGGCCTCGGCCGATTCGGGGATCGTGAGCGAGGCCAGGCGCGCCGTCACCTTGCCCAGGCCGCTCGGGGTCTCGGCCCAGGTGAGGTAGCCGCTGGCCTGGCGCGAATGCAGGTTGGCCTGCCAGGTGTCGCGCAGGTGCGTGGCGCCGACCACCACGTCGGCCACGCGGCGCTCGCCGATCGTGAGCTCGCTGATGCGCCCGGCCAGCACGGTCGGCAGGATGTACTGGGTGAAGTCGGCGCCCGCGCCTGGCGCGCTGGCGCCCATGCCGCCCGGCGCCGCTGGCGCGCCGGCGGGCGCCCCGTCGCTGCCGGCGATGGCGCGACCGGCGGCCAGCCACTGGTCGATATTGAGCACCTTCGAATCGACGTGGATCATCATGCCTTCGTCGGGCAGCGGCGCCGGCACGTTGACGCCGATGCCTCCCTGGCTCACGCGCCATGGGCCCTTGCCCTGCTTTTCGCGCAGGTAGCGCGCCGACAGATTCGGGCCGACGCCGACGCGGATCTCGTCGCGCGCCAGGCCGGCCATGGTCGGGGCGCCTTCCAGCACGAAGCTCAGCGGCAGGCTGGCGTCGGCCACCTTGTTCAGCGGATGCGGCAATTCGACGCCGAGACCCGCCAGGGTGGAGTCGATCGCGATCGTGCGGCGACCCTCGCGCACCACGATCGTGCCGGTGTAGTGGGCGCTGCCCGACAGGCGTTCGGCCAGGCGACCCAGCGCCGGCGCCGGCGCGGTGCGGCGCATCCCCTCGGCCGACAACACGCCGTCGAGCAGCACGCGCGTGCTGCCGTCGCGCTGGGTGCCGCCGGCCACCATGACCGGCTCACCCAGGAAACTGGCCCTGATTCCTTCGAGCCCAAAGCCGTGGTCGTGGAAATCGATCCGGCCCTGGGCCGCCTGCAGGGTCGGCAGTTCGGGGAAGAGGCTGACGTCGTTGTTCTGCAGTTGCAGGCTGCCCTGCACTTTCGTGTCGTGCAGGTGCGAGAGCGGCATGCGCAGCGCGAGGCCCAGCTTCGCGCTGCCGCTGGCGCGCGTGTCTTCGGTAAAGTGGCCGATCCAGTCCAGCACCGGCGTGGCCGCCACATAGCGCAGCAATTCCTGCAGCGGTCCGGCGCCGCTGCCGTCGATCTCCAGCGCCATCTTCTCGTGGGCCGTCAGGTCGGGGATTACCGCCTTCACGTTCGACAGCGCCACGCCCAGCGTGCGCAGGGTCTTGCCGTTGATTTCCATGCGCGCGCGGTCGAACTCGATGCGGCCGTCGATCGCCTCGGCCAGCGGCCACAGTGGGGTACCGTCCGGATGGCGGTGGCCTGGCGCGTATTCGAGGCGCGCCTGTTCGAGCCGCCCCGCCACATTGAATTCGCCGCGTGCGCGCTCGGCCGCATGGGGGGCCGAATCCCCGGCATGGAACGGGAAGTGGGCCAGGTCGCCGCGCAGGCGCAGCGTAGCATCCCTCAAGCGCCCGCCCTGCAGCGCGCCGACCAGCCAGTCGTGCAGGCTGTGCGGGGTGGCCAGCGGCAGGTAGCGGCCGATCCGGTCGATCGCGAAGCCATCTAGTCTGCCCGTGAAATCGGCCGTGCCGGGGCCGTGACCGGGCGTGAGCGGCAGCACGTGGCGCCCCGAGATCTCACCCGTCAGCTCGCCCTGGCGGAAGCGCAGGTCGTCGACCTCGACCTGCAACTCCCTGCCCGGCTCGAACGTCCAGTTCGCCGCCAGGGCCAGCTGGTCGAAAGGCATGCGCGGCTCGGCGAACCAGGCCGGCATGAACAGCGCCAGCCCCTTCGATTCCAGCGCCACCTGGCCGCCGCGGTCGTTGGCGTCGATGTGGCCGCTCAAGTGCTCGAAGCCGGGCGTGCCGGGCCGCGCCGGCAGCGCCGGGATACCGCCCTGGGCGGGGCGCGCCGGACGCGCCGCGACCGCGTTCAGCGCAAGGTCGGCGACGTTGCCCCGGATGCGCCAGCCGCTCACGTTCGGATAGCGGCCATCCCACTCGGCGCTGACGTCCTGCAGCATGCCGCGCGGCGCATAGTCGGCCAGCAGCTGGCGCTGCACCGGCGTGATCGGCAGGTACTGGGCCAGCGCGGCCAGCGCGCCGATGTCGAGCTGGCGCGCGCGCAGGGCGCCGCGCTCGGGCTGGCCGCCCCTGGCCGGACGCCAGGTTTCTTCCAGCGTGGCCGGCGGCAGCGCGCGGCCGTCGCGCGCGACCACCGCGAAATTGTCGAGCCTGATCGTGTGGCCGTGGGCGCCGAAGGTCGGCTTGCCGTCGGCCGCGTCCGGCAGCATTTCCTCGCGCGCCGACAGGCGGCCGCTGACGCGCGCCAGCTGCAGGGGCGCGATGTCCTTGCCCAGGCGCGCATTCACGCCGGCCAGGGCGAGGTCCGCCGTGAAACCGGCCAGGCGCGCCTGGTCGAAGCTGACCCAGGCGCGCAGCGAGCCGCGGCCGCGCTCGAGCTGGATCGGGTAGTCGACGAAGCGCTTCCAGGCGCCGAGGTCGACGTCGCGCAGGTCGGCATACAGCTCGCCCTTCCAGCGCCGCATGTCCGACGGCCGTTCGCCGAAGCGGTGGCGGAACTGCGCGCGCACGTCGATCGGGCTGCCCAGCGTGCGCGGCGGCGTGGCCTGCAGGGCGAAGTGGTGGCTGCCCCAGCGATTCAATAGCGCCAGCGTCACGCCCTCCAGCGCCAAAGGCGGCGTGCCGCGCAGCTGGTCGGTCCAGTCGACCCGGCCGTCGCGGATCACGATCTCGCGCTGGCGGAACAGCCAGTCGGCGCCACCGCCCTCGCTCTTGCTCGGATCGAGCCGGATGCCGGCGACCTCGATCACGCCGTCGAGCCCGCGCCGCACGGCCAGCCGCGGCGCCACGATCTCGAGCGAGGCGAAGCGCGGCTCGAACGCGGCCACGCTCCACCAGCCCAGGGTCGCCTCGACCTGGGGCAGCGCCAGCACCTCGCGCCCTTCGCGGTCGTGCAGGCGCACCTCGGCCAGCGACAGCGCCGGCCGCACGCCGTGCCAGGAAGCAGCCAGGCGCGCGATGGTGACCCGGCTGCCGAGGGCGTTGCCGGCCACGCGCTCGATGTCGCTTTTATACAGGTCAATATTCGGGAGGATGGCGTAGCGCAGCACCAGGAACAGCACGGCGAGCGAGAAATACACCAGCAGTACGAGCTTGATGGTGAAGCCCAGCACGTGGTGCGATGCCAGGTTCGCGACCCGATAGGCCGCACGCAGCCGCCGCCAGCGCACGGCAAGCGGCGATGCCGCAGTGGGCGCCTGCGGATCCGGGTTGTGCATCAAGGTGCTAATAACAAAGGCTCGCCGTAAATTTAACTCTTGAATAAAACAGGTCGCTTGCAACAGTCGCGGCGTCTACCTTACCATCGGTGCAACCCCGGGCATCGATGGCCCAACCAGGCCCAGGTCGCGGACGACGCGTGGCCATGCCCATGCAGCGGGCCATTCTACCGCATCGCAAATGAACCCGACCTTAAAACGCCCTCATCTACCAGGATCGACGATGACCCCACCTTCCCCCGCCTGCGCTTCGCGCTTTGTCCAGCGCTGGCTCGACGCCGCGCCGGAGCGGACCGCACAATTGGCCGAATTGTCATCATTATCGCTGGGGTGCGCCGATTTCCGCGCGCTGTTGGAGGTTGAACTGGGCAAGGGGCTGCCGCTCGAACGCGCCATGCGCCGCGTGCGCAACCTGCTGGTGTCGGCCATCGTGGCGCGCGACCTGGGCGGCCAGGCCGGGCTCGACGAAGTGGTCACGGCCATGACGGCGTTCGCCGACTTCGCGATCCAGACCCATGTCGCCAGCCTCACCGCCGAGCTGGTGGCCAGCCACGGCATGCCCACCGGCGAGGAATCCGGCCGGGCGCAGCACCTGATGGTGCTGGCCATGGGCAAGCAGGGTGGCGGCGAACTGAATGTGTCGTCGGACATCGACCTGATCTTCGTCTATCCCGAAGACGGCGAGACCGCGGCCGGCCCCGGCCAGCGACAGTTGTCGAACCACGAGTTCTTCGTGCGCCTGGGACGGCGCCTGAACGCGGCCCTGTCCGAGGTGATCGAGGACGGCTTCACGTTCCGCGTCGACATGGCGCTGCGGCCCAACGGCAAGTCGGGTCCGCTGGCGGCCAGCCTCGGCATGGTCGAGGAATACCTGATCGTCCAGGGCCGCGAATGGGAACGCTATGCCTGGGTCAAGGCGCGCGCCGTCACCGGCGAGCCCGAGGATATCGCCGCGCTCGACGCCATCGTGCGGCCTTTCGTGTTCCGGCGCTACCTCGACTTCGGCGTGATCGACGCGATCCGCAATATGCACGCCCAGATCCGCGCCGAAGTGAAACGCCAGGAGCGCCTGCATCCCGAACGCAGCCACAACGTCAAGCTGGGCCGCGGCGGCATCCGCGAGATCGAGTTCCTGGCCCAGGTGTTCCAGCTGATCCGGGGCGGGCGCGACCCGGCCCTGCGCGAGCGCTCGACCCGCAAGACCCTGGGTCTGCTGGCCGAGCGCGAGCTGCTGCCGCAAGAGACGGTCGAGCGCCTGCTGCACGCCTACACATTCCTGCGCAATCTCGAGCACCGGGTGCAATACCTGGAAGACGCCCAGACCCATACCCTGCCGGTGGGCGAGGAAGACCGGCTCGCGGTGGCGCGCATGATGGGCTACGCCGACGAAGCCGCGCTGCTGCACGCGCTGGACGAACAGCGGCGTTATGTGGCCCAGCAGTTCGACGCCATCTTCGCCGACAAGGAAAAACCGGACGACGACCCCGACGCCCCCGCGCTGGCCGACGAGCTGGACAACCTGGACGCGGTCGCCGCCCGCCTCGCCGCGCTCGGCTTCGACGACGCCCGCACGGCGGGCAGCCGCCTGGCCGCCACCCTGCAAGGGCCGCGCCTGGCCAGCCTGCCGGACGCCAGCCGGGGCAGGCTGCTGGCGCTGGTGGACGCCGCCCTGCCCCTGGTCGCGACCGTGGTGCGCGAAGCGGGGATCGGGAGCCACGCCGCCACCCTGGGCTGCCTGCTCGACCTGTTCGAGGCGATCGCGCGCCGCTCGGCCTACCTGTCCCTGCTGACGGAATACCCGCACACGCTCGAGCGCGTGATCCGCATGATCAACGCCAGCGGCTGGTCCGCGACCTTCCTCACCCAGCACCCGATCCTGCTCGACGAACTGCTGGACGACCGCAACGCCGGCGCCGGCGACCTGGCGCAACTGGCCCTGCTGCTCGACGAACACCTGCTTGAAGCGGCCGGCGACACCGAGCGCCAGCTCGACATCCTGCGCGAAGCCCACCACGCCCAGCTGTTTCGCCTGCTCGCCCTGGACCTGGCCGGAGAATTGTCGGTCGAACACCTGGCCGACCATCTGTCGGCCCTGGCGGACATGATCGTCGGCGCCGTGGTCAGGCACGCCTGGCGCACGGTGAACGGGCGGCACCGCGAGGAGCCGTCGTTCGCCGTCATCGCCTACGGCAAGCTGGGCGGCAAGGAGCTGGGCTATGTCTCCGACCTCGACGTCATCTTCCTGTACGACGACGACGACCAGGACGCGCCGCCGCTGTATGCGCGCTTGGCCCAGCGCTTCATCACCTGGATGACGGCCCATACCGCGGCCGGCATCCTGTTCGACGTCGACATCGCCCTGCGCCCGGACGGCGCCAGCGGCATGCTGGTCTCGTCCGTCGCCGCCTTCGAGCGCTACCAGAACGACGCCGCCTGGCTGTGGGAACACCAGGCCTTGACCCGGGCCCGCTTCTGCGCCGGCGAACCCGGCATCGGCGCACGCTTCGAGGCGATCCGCGAACAGGTGCTGCGCAAGGACCGCAGCGCGCAAGAGCCCCGGCTGCGCGAAGAGGTGGTGCGCATGCGCGAACGCATGCGTAACGCCAACATCAACCGTAGCACGCAGTTCGACCTCAAGCACGACCTGGGCGGCATGATCGACATCGAGTTCATCGTGCAATACCTGGTGCTGCGCCATGCGGCAAGCTATCCGCAGCTGACGGCGAATGCCGGCAATATCGCCCTGCTGCGCCGCTGCGGCGACTTGGGCCTGATCGACGCCGGATTGGCCGCCCGCGTCGCCGACGCCTACCGCGCCATGCGCAAGCTGCAGCACAGCGTGCGCCTGCAAGGCCACGACAAGACCCGGGTCGAACCGAGCCTGGTCGACCACCATCCCGACAGCGTGCTAGCGCTGTGGCAAGCCTGTTTCGGCGCTTGACGCTTACTCCAGACTCCTCGTTCTCACCGTATTTATTCCATGCGCACCACCCCGGTGCGCATGCACGTCCCATGTGCAGATGCCATGGGCTGGCAGGCATTCTTGCACCCAAAAAGAACGTCTTTACTGCTGACTTTTTAGTCAGTTAATTTCTTTTTGTGAACTGTTGTTTTTGCCACAAAAACAGCCTGCCAGCGCGTTGACACTGGTCAACACCGAATGGTTTTATATAGATGTGTATGCACAACGGAACACCCGTTACCCACGGGCATCCGCATGCGCACGGGTTGCAATTATTAATCATAAAAAGTCGTTTCACCCCCGTGGAACGCAGGATGGAGAGCACATGCAACAACGAACGAAGATCGCATTGGCCGTCGCCCTCGCGCTGCCTTCACTGAGCGCCATCGCGCAGGAGGCACTGCAACGCGTCGAGGTTACCGGTTCCCGTATTCGCCAGGTCGACCTCGAGACCGCGCAGCCGGTCCAGGTGATGAGCCAGGAACAGATCCAGAAGAGCGGCCTGGTCACCGTCGGTGACATCATCAACAGCATGTCCTCGGCGGGCGTTCCGGCGTTCAGCAAGGGCACCGCGCTGGGCGCGGGCCGTGAACAGGGCGGCCAGTTCCTCGACATGCGCAACCTCGGCTCGCAGCGCCTGCTGGTGCTGGTCGACGGCAAGCGCTGGAGCCAGTCGGTCAACGGCTATACCGACATGTCGACCATCCCGTCGGCACTGATCGAACGGGTCGAGATCCTGAAGGATGGCGCCTCGTCGATCTACGGTTCGGACGCGATCTCGGGCGTGGTCAACATCATCCTGAAGAAAACCATGCAGGGTGGCCAGGCCAGTGTGTACCACGGTCAGAACGAAAAGAACGACGGCAAGACCAAGGATTATTCGCTCGCCTACGGCGCCGGTGACGACAAGGCGTCGCTGCTGTTCGGCCTGACCTACACCGAGCAGGGCCCGGTCTGGGCCAAGACGCGCGACATCACCGCGACCTCGAATGGTCCTGATCGTCCGAACTCGGCACTGGGCAGCGGCCCATGGGGCCGTATCCGCCAGGTCAGCGCGACCGGCGGCCCGACCGGCTTCGACCAGGTCCTGAACCACACCGGCGCCCAACAGGGTGATGGCGTGGGCGCCGACTCGCGCAATCCGGCCAATTACCACCCGTTCACCAATGCACCGGCCGATCTGTTCAACTCGACCAGCCAGATGCACTTCCTGACCCCGAGCAAGCTGACCTCGATCTTCGTCAAGGGCGAAGTCGCGCTGCCGTGGAATATGAACTTCAAGACCACCGCGATGTAC
Organism: Telluria sp. RT2P19; assembly: GCF_059685725.1. Classification (NCBI taxonomy): domain Bacteria; kingdom Pseudomonadati; phylum Pseudomonadota; class Betaproteobacteria; order Burkholderiales; family Oxalobacteraceae; genus Telluria; species Telluria sp. RT2P19. The sequence continues at coordinate 59,703 of NZ_JCASIL010000001.1, read as the reverse complement.
GCCGACCGCCAGTCGAACCGTACGGTCGCGGGCTATCCGTTGAGCTCGACGGCCCAGGCCGCGTTCCCGGTGTATGTCGACAAGGCCAGCTACTACAATCCGTACGGCAACTCGGTGGCCGGCGCCGGCAACGGGCAAGACCTGTTCTTCTACCGCCGCACGATCGACGTGCCGCGCGTGACCGACAACAACAACCGCACCCTGCACATCGACGCCGTGCTGGAAGGCGAATTCGCGATCGCCACCAATCCATGGAACTGGAGTGTCGGCTACAACCACAGCAGGGTCGACGGCGCCGTGCGCGGCTACGGTGACCTCAACCTGCTGAACCTGAAAAAAGCGCTCGGCCCATCGTTCATGAACGCCTCGGGCGTCGTGCAGTGCGGCACCCCGGCAGCACCGATCGGCCTTGCCGCCTGCGTGCCGTTCAACATCCTGGGCGGCCCATCGGCCTCGACCCAGGAAGCGCTGGATTACGTGATGTCGACCGCCCAGGCGACCTACAGCTCGGTCGTCAACAGCGCCACCGCCGATATCACCGGCGAACTGTTCCAGCTGCCAGCCGGCGGCCTGGGCGTCGCGGCCGGTATCGAGCACCGCGAAGTGCGCGGCAACGACGTGCCGGGCCAGTTCGAGCAGTCGGGCTATTCGTCCAGCCTGGCCGGTAACGCGACCTATGGCCGCTACACCGTGCGCGAAGCCTACCTGGAAGCCAATGTGCCGCTGCTGAAAGGCGTGCCGTTCGCTGAGCTGCTGAGCCTGAACGCGGCGACCCGTTACTCGGACTACTCGAACTTCGGTTCGACCACCAACAGCAAGTTCAGCTTCATGTGGAAACCGGTGCGCGACGTGCTGGCCCGCGGTACCTACGCCGAAGGCTTCCGCTCGCCGACCCTGGGCGACACCTTCGGCGGCGGCTCGCAGACCTTCGCCAGCTACCTCGACGTGTGCGACAGCGCCTTCGGCGAAGCGTCGCGCAATGCGACCGTTGCAGCCCGCTGCGCGGCCGCCGGCGTCCCGGCCGGTTTCCGCCAGAAGAACCAGACCGGCGCCAATGTGAGCGCAACCGGTGCCCAGACGCCGTTCCCGTTCACGACCGGCGCCGGCAATGCCTTCCTGGAGCCGGAATCGGCCAAGACCCGCACCCTGGGCCTGGTCATCAGCCCGGCGAGCGTGCCGGGCCTGTCGGTGTCCGTGGACTGGTTCAACATCCGGATCGAGAACCTGATCACCGGTGTCTCGGCGACCGATACCCTGGAAGAGTGCTACGTCAACAACGTGCAGAATTTCTGCTCGCTGATCAAGCGTGACGTGACCGGCCAGGTGGTTGACCTGCAGATCGGCAATACCAACCGCGGCAAGGTCGAGACCGAAGGTGTCGACGTGGCGATCAACTACCGTCTGCCACGCACCCGCTTCGGCCAGTTCGGCATCCGTAGCGAAACGACCTACACCGATTCGTACAAGCAGCAATCGACCCTGGACACCGAATGGGTCGAATATGCCGGCGAATATGATATCTTCCGGGTGAAGTCGAACACCTCGCTGGACTGGAGCCTGGGCAACTGGAGCGCCACCCTGACCGCGCGCTTCTACAGCAGCCAGAAGAACCGTTGCTGGACCACCAACCCGGCCGTCCAGTGCTCGGATCCGACCGCATCGACCAGCTGGGGTACCGGCTATAACCGCCACGGCGAGCTCTGGTACGGCGACCTGTCGGTCGGTTACGCCCTGCCGTGGAATGCGAAGATCCTGCTTGGCGCGAACAATGTGTTCGACAAGAAACCGGAGATCAACTACAGCGCAGCATCCTCGACCGGTGGCAACTCGTCGTCGTCGGCGGTGTCGCCCGAACTGCCGATCGACCGCTTCTTCTACGTGCGCTATAACCAGTCGTTCTAAGTTTCAAGTTTCAATTTCAAGTTTCAAGCAATTTAATTGCTCAAAAAACCCGTCCGGCGCAAGCCGGGCGGGTTTTTTTTCGTATTGCCAAATTTAGATCAATAATTGACTGGGTAGTCAACAACTTGTAAAATTATCAATGAGTAAATACACATTTCCGCAACACATTCGTCGCACATGCGTATATGCATTGACAGTCGACTACCCCAAATGTTTTTATTGCTGACTTGAAAACTCGTTAAACCACTCAGTTGGCGTTTTTCAGGTAGTCGCTTCGCGACATTTTCGGTGGCAGTGCCCTTCCCATGGTGCCGCCGCGTTTTCACCCCTAGGAGTTTGCAACATGATGGAAACACTCTTGTCCCGGTCGGTCCGCGCGATCTGCCTCGGCGGTATGACCCTCGGCATGACCGCAGCGGTCGCACAGGAAGCTTCGCAGCCGCAAAACCTGCAGCGCGTCGAAGTGACCGGTTCCCGTATCCGCCAAGTCGACCTGGAAACCGCTCAGCCAATCCAGATCATGAACCAGGAACAGATCCAGAAATCTGGCCTGGTCACCGTCGGCGACGTCCTGAACAACCTGTCGTCGGCCGGCGCGCCGGACTTCAGCCGTTCGGGCTCGCTGACCTCGAACAGCGAAATCGGCGGCCAGTACGTCAGCCTGCGCAACCTGGGCGCGAATCGCCTGCTGGTGCTGGTTGACGGCAAGCGCTGGACCCAGTCCGTGGACGGTTACACCGACCTGTCGACCATCCCGGCATCGATGATCGAACGCATGGAAATCCTGAAGGATGGCGCTTCGTCGATCTACGGCTCGGACGCGATCGCAGGCGTGGTCAACATCATCCTGAAGCGCAATATGCAGGGCGGCGAACTGTCCCTGTACACCGGCCAGAACGAAAAGAACGACGGCAAGAACAAGGACTTCTCGCTGAGCTACGGCGCAGGCGACGACAAGGCCTCGCTGATGTTCGGCCTGTCGCACACCGAGCAAGGCGTCGTGTGGCCATCGACCCGCGCCATCTCCGCGACCACCTACGGTCCCGACATGCCGACCGACGGCCTCGGCGCCGGTCCATGGGGCCGCATTACCCCGGTCAACCCTGCCACTGGCGGTGCGCTGACCAACCCGGCCCAGGGCGGCTTCAACCGCTACCTGAACCAGTCGGGCAGCTGGGACGGCAGGGGCGTCGGCACCGACGCGCGCAACCCGGCCAACTACCACGACTACGTGGGCGCCAACGAAGACAAGTACAACTCGACGCAGGACATGAACCTGCTGATCCCAAGCAAGCTCGACACCCTGTTCGTCAAGGGCGAGATCGCGCTGCCGAAGGACATGCGCTTCAAGACCACCGCGATGTACTCGCAGCGCAAGGCGACCCAGCAGGCCGCCGGCTATCCGCTGCAGTCGACCTCGCAGGCCAACTTCCCGGTCTACATCGACAAGGATAGCTACTACAACCCGTACGGCAATTCGGTGGCTGGCGCCGGCCTTGGCCAGGACCTGTACTTCCAGCGTCGTACCATCGAGATCCCGCGTATCACCGAGATCGAGAACAACACGCTGCACATCGACGCTACCCTGGAAGGTGAATTCACCGTCAAGGACCTGGCGTGGAACTGGGATATCGGCTACAACCATAACAAGGTTTCGGGCTCGAAATTCGGTACCGGCAACATCAACCTGCTGAACCTGAAGCGCGCCCTGGGCCCATCGTTCATGAACGCATCGGGCGTCGTCCAGTGCGGCACCCCTGACGCGCCGATCGGCCTGTCGTCGTGCACGCCGTTCAACATCCTGGGCGGCCCATCGGCTTCGACCCCGGAAGCGCTGGCCTACGTCAACTCGACCGCGCAATCGACCTACGGCTCGACCATCAACAGCGCCACCGCCAACATCGCGGGTGAACTGTTCCAGCTGCCAGCCGGCGCGCTGGGCGTGGCAGTCGGCTTCGAGCACCGTGAAGTCAAGGGCTCGGACGTTCCCGGCCAATTCGAACAGTCGGGCTACTCGACCGAACTGGCAGGCGACCCGACCTACGGCCGCTACACCGTGCGCGAAGCGTTCGCTGAAGTGAACATCCCGGTCCTGAAGGACATGCCGTTCGCAGAACTGCTGAGCTTCAACCTGGCAACCCGCCACTCGGACTACAGCAACTTCGGCGTGACCAACAACAGCAAGGCCAGCTTCATGTACAAGCCGCACAAGGACGTGCTGGTACGTGGTACCTGGGCTGAAGGCTTCCGTGCACCGACCCTGGGTGATACCTTCGGCGGCGGCACCCAGACCTTCGACACCTTCCTGGACCCATGCGACACCCGCTTCGGCGAGGCAGCGCGCAACCCGGCAGTCCAGGCACGTTGCGTGGCAGCGGGCACCAATGCCAACTACCGCCAGCTGCAACAGGCAGGCACCCCGATCGCCGGCAGCGGCGGCACGCAGTCGCTGGTGGCGTTCAATGCCGGCGCAGGCAATGCCTTCCTGACCCCGGAAACGGCGACCACCAAGACCATCGGCTTCGTGTACAGCCCATCGTACGTGCAAGGCCTGACCGTCGGCTTCGACTGGTACAACATCGCCATCGAAAACCGTATCACCGGCATCAGCGCAAGCTATGTGGCCAACCAGTGCTACATCGAGAACGATCCTAACTTCTGCAGCGTGATCCGTCGTGACCAGACCACCGGTCAGATCACCACCCTGGCGCGCGGCAACGCCAACCTGGGCGAGATGGAAACCGAAGGCCTGGACATGTCGATCTCGTATCGCCTGCCACGCACCGCCTACGGCCAGTTCAGCGTGCGTAACGAAACCTCGTACGTCGACAAGTTCCGTACCCGCAGCGGTACCGGCGAGTGGAACAACTACGCTGGCGAGTACTTCTACAACCGCGTGAAGTCGAACACCAACCTCGACTGGAACCTGGGCAACTGGAGCGCCACCTGGGGCTTCCGTTACTACAGCCCGGTCAAGGACCAGTGCTGGGATCCGGAAGACACCACCCTGTGCACGCTGCCTGACTACGACAGCCCAAGCTGGGGCACCGGCGCCCGCAAACTGGGTTCGGTCGTCATTCATGACCTGAGCGTTGGTTACAAGACCTCGTGGAACGGCCGTATCCTGGCTGGTATCAACAACATCTTCGACAAGTCGCCACGCATCGTGTACGTGACCCAGGCTAGCTCGTCGTCGGTCGACGCCGACACGTCGCTGGACCGCTTCTTCTACGTCCGCTACAACCAGTCGTTCTAATGGTTCGGGGCCGCCAGGCCCTGTCCTGAGGACATGACCGAATGCCCGCCCGGCTGCGCCGCGCGGGCATTTTTACTGGTGCTTCCCTACGCTGCCGCCCCCGACGGGGTATCATGGCGGTTTGCCCGCGCCACGCGCCGCTGAACCATCACCGTATGACCATCAAACTCAAGAACGACAAGGACATCGCCAAGATGCGCATCGCCGGCCGCCTGGCCGCCGAAGTCCTGGCAATGATCAAGGAATACGTCGTCCCCGGCGTCTCCACCAAAGAACTCGACCGCCGCTGCCACGACTACATCCGCAAGGTGCAGAAGGCTACGCCGGCCAACGTCGGCTACCACGGCTTTCCCAAGACCCTGTGCACCTCGATCAACGGCGTCGTCTGCCACGGCATTCCCAGCGAGAAGGACGTGCTGAACGACGGCGACATCGTCAACATCGACGTCACCGTGATCAAGGACGGCTGGCACGGCGACACCAGCCGCATGTACTTCGCCGGCACGCCGCGTCCTGAAGCGCAGAAACTGGTCGATACGACCTATGCGGCGATGATGGCCGGCATCCGCGCCGTGCGTCCCGGCGCGCGCCTGGGCGACGTCGGCCACGCGATCCAGAAGCTGGCCGAAGGCGCCGGCTATTCGGTGGTGCGCGACTATTGCGGCCACGGCATCGGCCGCGTCTACCACGAAGAGCCGCAGGTGCTGCACTATGGCCGCCCGAATACCGGACTGCTGCTGAAGGAAGGCATGACCTTCACGGTCGAGCCCATGATCAATATTGGCCAGGAAGACGTGATCCAGCTGGACGACGGCTGGACCGTCATGACGCGCGACGGCTCGCTCTCCGCGCAGTGGGAGCACATGATCGTGGTGACCAGGAACGGTTTCGAGATCCTGACGCCCTGGCCGGACGCCTAGATCGCGGCTGCACCGGGCTACCTTGCCCCCGCTTTCGCGGGGGCGACGTCAAAAAAGAAAAGCGCCCGAAGGCGCTTTTCTTTTTGCTGCATGCCGCCGATTACTTGGCGTTCATCAGCGCGACGGTGGTGTCGAGCATGCGGTTCGAGAAGCCCCACTCGTTGTCGTACCAAGAGGTGACTTTCACCAGGCGGCCCGAGACCTTGGTGAGCGTCGCGTCGAAGTTCGACGATGCCGGGTTGTGGTTGAAGTCGACCGAGACCAGTGGATCGGTGTTGTAGGTCAGGATGCCCTGCAGGGCGCCTTCCGACGCGGCCTTCTTCATGATGTCGTTGATTTCTTCGACCGTCGTGTCGCGCTTGGCGATGAACGACAGGTCGACGATCGACACATTGATGGTCGGCACACGGATCGCGAAGCCATCCAGCTTGCCGTTCAGTTCCGGCAGCACCAGGCCGACCGCGGCGGCGGCGCCGGTCTTGGTCGGGATCATCGACTGGGTGGCCGAACGGGCGCGGCGCAGGTCTTCGTGCATCACGTCGGTCAGCACCTGGTCGTTGGTGTAGGCGTGCACGGTGGTCATCAGGCCGGTTTCCAGGCCGATCGCGTCATGCAGCGGCTTGACCAGCGGGGCCAGGCAGTTGGTGGTGCACGACGCGTTCGAAATCACCGTATCCGAGCTCTTGAGCACGTCCTGGTTCACGCCGAACACGACGGTCGCATCGACATCCTTGCCGCCCGGGGCCGAGATGATGACCTTCTTGGCGCCGCCCTTCAGGTGGGCCGAGGCTTTTTCTTTGGTGGTGAAGAAGCCCGTGCACTCCAGGACGACGTCCACCTGCAACTCGCCCCAAGGGATTTCGGCCGGGTTACGCTGCGCGAACACGCGGATCTTGTCGCCGTTGACGATCATATTGTCGCCTTCGACCGTGACGGTGCCCGGGAACTTGCCGTGGGCGGTGTCGTAGCGGGTCAGGTGGGCGTTCGACTCGGCATTGCCGAGGTCGTTGATCGCCACGATCTCGATATCCTGTTTCTTGCCGCCTTCGTAGAAGGCGCGCAGGACATTGCGGCCGATACGGCCATAACCATTGATTGCAACTTTGATCGTCATGCTGTGCTCCTGATTAGAAAAAAACTTTTTTCGTAACGAACATAGTAAAACGGGCCGCCCCGGCAAGGGCGACCCGCGTCCAGCGAATGCTTATGCTGCGATAACTTCTTTTGCTTTCGCGACGACGTTCTCGACGGTGAAGCCGAAGTGCTTGAACAGCACCGGCGCCGGCGCCGATTCGCCGAAGGTGTCGATGCCGACCACGGCGCCTTCCAGGCCCACGTACTTGTACCAGAAGGCGGTCACGCCGGCTTCGATCGCCACACGAGGAATGCCTTTGGTCAGCACACTTGCCTTGTAGCTCGGCTCCTGGCGGTCGAACACGTCGGTCGACGGCATCGAGACCACGCGCGCGGCGATGCCCTCGGCTGCCAGCGCGTCGAAAGCCTTGACTGCCAGCTCGACTTCGGAACCGGTGGCGATCAGGATGACTTTCGCGTCAGCCGCATCGCGCAGCACGTAGCCGCCCTTGGCGATGTCGGCCACCTGCGCCGCTTCACGGGCCATGAACGGCAGGTTCTGGCGCGAGAAGATCAGGGTCGATGGGCCATCCTTGCGCTGGACCGCCGCGCCCCACGCCACGCTTGACTCGACGGTGTCGCATGGACGCCAGTTGTCGAGGCCCGGGATCAGGCGCAGCGACGAGACGTGCTCGATCGACTGGTGGGTCGGGCCGTCTTCGCCCAGGCCGATCGAGTCGTGGGTGAACACCGAGATCGAGCGGATCTTCATCAGGGAAGCCATGCGCAGCGCATTGCGGCTGTAGTCCGAGAAGGTCAGGAAAGTCGCGCCGAACGGGATGAAGCCGCCGTGCAGCGCCACGCCGTTCTGGATCGCCGACATGCCGAATTCGCGCACGCCGTAGTTGATGTGGTTGCCGGCGATGCCCGACCGCACCGGCACCGATTCCTTCCAGTTGGTCAGGTTCGAGCCGGTCAGGTCGGCCGAGCCGCCCAGGAATTCGGGCAGCGCCGGGGCCAGGGCCTGGATCGCGTTCTGCGACGCCTTGCGGGTGGCGATGGTCTCGGCCTTGTCGATGCAGGCGGCAATGGCAGCGTCCAGCGTTTGCTGGAAGTTGCCCGGAAGCTCGCCCTTCATGCGGCGCTCGAATTCGGCGGCCAGTTCGGGGTGGGCGCCGCGGTAGGCCGCGAACAGCGTGTTCCATTCACCTTCGGCTTGCGCGCCGCGCTCTTTCGCGTCCCATGCCTCGTACAGGTCGGCCGGGATGTCGAACGGGATCGGATCCCAGATCAGGTGCTTGCGCACGGCCGCGATCTCGGCGTCGCCCAGTGGCGCGCCATGGACCTTGTCGCCGCCTTCCAGGTTCGGGGCGCCCTTGCCGATGATGGTCTTGCAGCAGATCAGGGTCGGACGATCCGATTGCTTGGCCTTTTCGATGGCCGCATCGATGTCGGCGACGCTGTGGCCGTCGACCTTCGGGATCACGTTCCAGCCATAGGCTTCGAAGCGCTTTTGCGTATCGTCGGTGAACCAGCCTTCGACGCGGCCGTCGATCGAGATGCCGTTGTCGTCGTACAGCCAGATCAGCTTGTTCAGGCGCAGGGTGCCGGCCAGCGACGCCACTTCGTGCGAGATGCCTTCCATCAGGCAGCCGTCGCCCAGGAAGGCGTAGGTGTAGTGATCCACAACATCGTAGCCCGGGCGGTTGAATTCGTTGCCCAGCAGCCACTCAGCCAGCGCCATGCCGACCGAATTCGCAATGCCCTGGCCCAGCGGACCGGTGGTCGTCTCCACGCCCGGTGTGATGCCGACTTCCGGGTGGCCCGGGGTCTTCGAGTGCATCTGGCGGAAGGCGCGCAGGTCATCCATCGACAGGTCGTAGCCGGCCAGGTGCAGCAGCGCATAATGCAGCATCGAGCCGTGGCCGTTCGAGAGCAGGAAGCGGTCGCGGTTCATCCAGCCCGGATTGGCCGGATTGTGACGGTAGTGCTTGTCCCACAGCGCAACGGCAATCTCGGCCATGCCCATCGGCATGCCCGGGTGGCCCGAGTTGGCTTTCTGGACAGCGTCCATCGCCAGCGCGCGGATCGCGTTGGCCATCAGGGTGGTGGTTTGCGTAGATTTCATGGAGATCGAGGATCAGGGATTGGAAAGCTGATGGCCTGCGAGGCCGTAGCCCGTTATTCTACCAGACCGGGGTGCTGCCGATTTAAAATGCAGCTTGTTTCCTTTAACGCAAGCCCCCGCTGCCACCACACAGAATGCCCCGTTTTTACTGCCCCCAGCCACTCGCCGCCGGCGCCACCGTCGACCTGCCGGAAGCCGTCGCCCATCACCTGCACGTCGTGCGCCTGCAGCCAGGCGCCAGCCTGACCCTGTTCAATGGCGAGGGCGGCCAGTACCGCGCCACCCTGCAAGAGACCGGCAAGCGCCGCGCCACCGCCACGGTCGACGCCTTCGAAGACGTCGAGGCCGAGGCGCCCTATTCCGTCACCCTGGCCCAGGGCCTGCCGGAAGGGACGAAGATGGACTGGATCGTGGAAAAGGCGGTCGAATTGGGCGTGGCGGCGATCCAGCCGCTGGCGGCGCAGCGCAGCGTGGTGCGCCTGGCCGGCGAGCGGCGCGATAAGCGGCAAGCCCACTGGCACGGGGTGATCGTGGCCGCTTCCGAACAATGCGGCCGCAACCAGCTGGCGCGGCTGCATCCGCTCGCCGATGTGCAGCCGTGGCTGGCGGCGCCGCCCGAAGGCGTGTGCATCCTGCTCAGCCCGCGCGCCACCGAGTCGCTGGCCGGCTGGGCGCGCGCTACTGCGCCGCGGCCGGTGACCTTCCTGATCGGCCCTGAAGGCGGCCTCACGCAGCAAGAGGAAGACGCGGCCGTCGCCGCCGGCGCCCTGTCGCTGTCGATGGGACCGCGCGTGCTGCGCACCGAGACGGCCGGGCTGGCCGCGCTGGCCGTGCTGGCCGGCGCCTGGGGCGGTATGTAGGCGCGGGGCGCACCATTCATATGAAGAAAGCCCGCCGGCATCGCTGCCGGCGGGCTTTTTACTGGGCGTTAATACTTAGAACGTGTAGTTGGCGCCCAGGCTGAAGAACCGTCCCACTGCGCCAGGCTGGTGCAGCGAGGCGTTGTACGAGGTTTGCGCACCGGCGTTGCCGTAGGTGGCGACGTCATACGGGGCTTCCTTGTCGAACAGGTTCAGGATCGCGCCGCGGATGGTCAGGTTCTCGGTGACCTTATAGGCCACGTTGAGGTTGGTCGCGGTGAACGACGACACGTTGCAGTAGTTCGCAGGCTGGACCAGTCCCTGGAAGTAGGTACGGCCACCGACGTCCAGTGCGGTCGAATCGCAGTCGGTTGCGCCCAGCGCCGGGTCGATGGTCGAGAAGCCGCTCGTGTAGTTCACGGTGGCGGTCACGTCCAGCGGGCCACGGGCATAGCCGAGGGTGAACTGGGCACGGTCCTTCGGATTGCCGGTGGCGCCGCCGACCGACGACGGCCCCTGCGTGCCGGCCAGCTGGTACGAGCTGCCGGCAACCGCGGTCTCGTAGCCGAACACGTGCGCCGCACTCAGGTTGGCGGTGATGGTGCCCATGTCGCCCAGGCGCCAGCGGTAGCGCACATCCGCTTCGATGCCGTGGGTCTCGGTGCTGCCGGCATTGATGTATGGCGAAGTCGCGTACAGGATCGGACCGGCCGATGGGATGCCCGGCGCGGTGGTGTTGCCCGAGCCGGTAGCGATATCGACCGTCGCCGCAGGACCACGAACCCAGGTAGGCACGAAGGACGGGTCATTGCCTGCCTGCGTGACGATCAGGTTCTTGATCTGGATCTTGTAGTAGTCCAGGGTCATGTTCAGGCCACGCATCGGCTCGACGATGATACCGAAGGTGTACGACTTCGATTTCTCGGGCTGCAGGTCGGGGTTGGTGGTCTGCACATACGGTGGGTTGACCCCGCAGGCGGTCGGCACGTTGCCGGCCGTGGTCTGGCTGCCATTGGCGCACAGGATCGGATCATTGATCGCGTTGAAGGTGAAGAACGACCCTGCGTTACCCACTTCGGCCGGATTCGGGGCGCGGAAGCCGCGGGCGAACGTGCCGCGCACGCCGAACTGCTGGATCGGGGTCCACTTGAAGTTGGCCGACGGCGTAAACGAATTGCCGTAGGTATCGTAGTGGTCGTAACGGCCGGCAAGGCCGATCTCGACGTTCTTGATCGGCGTCGCCTGCAACTCGGCGAACACGGCGCTATTGGTCTCGTCGCCGATCGTGAAGGCCGAGGTATTGGCGACCGAACCGTTCAGTGTCAGGCTCGACGGTGGCGCATTCTGCTTGCGCTCATGCCAGTGCACGCCGGCTGCAAATGCCAGCGGGCCGGCACCGAACTGCGGCAGCAGTTCGCGCGACCCGACCAGGTCGGCATAGTTCAGGGTGGAGCGGATCTTGTTGCTGAACTGCGGCGACACAGCATTCAGGACAGCCGGCGAATTGTTGCCCAGCACATTGAACGTGCCGTTGCGCAGTGCGTTGTACAGGTTGGTGCGGTTCACATAGCCGCTGTAGTCCAGATCGCTCTTGACTTCGGTAGCGCCGATGGCGGCGGTGACGTCCCAGCCGTATGCGCTGCCCATCAGGTCGGCGGACACGCGGGTCGCCGTCGACTTGTTCTTGGTGGTCAGGTTGGCGCCGACGTCCGGGATGTAGCCGTACAGGCGGGCCGCTTGACCGAAGGGATTGGTCACGTTGGCGCCGACCTGGGCGCCCGGTGCGAAGGTAGTGTTCGGAACCGCGCCCACGCGCGGGGTCAGTACGCCGTTGACCAGGGTGGTGGTGCCGTTGAAGCTGATCGGGTTGAAGGCTTGCGGCGTCGCACCGCGGTTATTGGTGCTCTCGCGCTGGAATACCGAACCATTGAAACGCACTTCCCAGTCTTCGCTCAACTTCTTGGTCATGCCGACCATGAGGTTGACGTTCTCGGTTTCCGGCTGGATGAACGAGACTTCATCGCGCACGGAGCAGCCACCTGCACGATACTTGATGAAGTTGCAGTTCGGGTCCAGGAACAGATAGTTCGCCGGGTTGTTGACGTTCGTCACACCAGCGGGATTGTTCGGGTTGGTCGGGTTGTACAGGAACGGGCTGCTGGACGGCGTCAGGAAGGCGTTCAGGTTGGTCGGCACGCCCAGGGTCAAGTCGTTGCCGCCACGTGCGCGCCAGTCACGGTTCGCATAGCCGAAGGTGTCACGGTCGGCGACCTTGATCGCGTCCTGCTTGCGGTATTCGGCGGTGATGAAGGCGTTGTAGCCGTCGGCGCCAAGGTCGCCGATGCCGGTGCTGATCGAGGCGCGCTTGGTCTTGCCGCCGCCGTGCTGGGTGTCGCCCACTTCGGCCGACAGGCGGGTGCCGTTCAGGTTCTTCTTGAGCTTGATGTTGATCACGCCCGCGATCGCGTCGGAGCCGTACAGCGACGAGGCGCCGCTTTTCAGCACTTCGATGCTCTCGATGGCGTCGAACGGGATCGACGACACGTCGACGAAGGAGCGCTGGGAGTCGTCCGACAGCGGATACGGGGCCATGCGGTGGCCGTCGATCAGCACCAGGGTGGCGCCGACGGTCAGGCCGCGCAGCGAGATCCCCGAAGCGCCATTGGCGAAGGCACCGGCAAAACCGGTGCCCAGCGTGCCGGCGCCGTTGGCGGCCAGGTCGGTCAGCAGTTCGGCGACCGACGTCTTGCCGCTCTTCTGGATGTCGGCCGCGGTCAGCACCTGCACCGGAGTCGGTGTTTCGGTATTGGTACGGCTGATCAGCGAACCAGTCACCACCACGCGCTGTGCGCCTGGCTCGGCGCCGGCTGGCTGGGACTGGGCCATGGCCGGCGCAGCGCCTGCCAGCGCGCCACTGGCGACTGCGCAGGCAATCGCAAACGGCATCGACTTAATTTTCAACATTGTGTTTCTCCTTGCTGTTCTTTTGGGGTTTTATGTAGACGCACGTACCGGTCCGCGCGCAAATGTTTCCGCCAATACAGATTCGTCTATATATCGCCGCCTTGCAGGCCATGCTTTTCATATACAGACGTGTAATAGGGACGAACATCCTCGATATGCGTTGATTCACGAATCAAACGTCATATGACTCATTCCATAAAACCATATCAAAACGAAAAGCGTCAACAGTGCGAGGAGATGTGCATATTGTGAAATCCTGCTAAATCGGGGCTCGGTGTGGTCTCGATTGCGCGGAAGAGACGCCATGCAGGCGCGCCTGGCACGCTGTCCAAGCAGGAAACGACAGCCGAAAAAAACGCTAAGTTATTGTATTTACGATAGTTTCAAGAAAATATTTTTGATTTGCCTCAGCAAAAAGCACTCTCCTGTCTGAAAAATCTACATACATTGTATGTATCACTAACAGATGTATAAAAAATGTAGTTGACGTTCGGGATAGTTGCGCAGAAACGACGACAATCCAGAATATTTACACTTATTGCGACAAATCAACCGGCGACCATTTTCTTGAGTGGACGGCACCGCCGCCCACCACCTCCAACGATCAGAACTTGTGATCGTAGGACACCGACACGCGCGCATAGCGCGGCGGGGTCAGCGACAACGGGGTGCCGTACAGGCTCGAGACCGCATCACCGCTGTTATAGGCTTCGGTCACGTTCTGCACCGCCTGCTCGTTGCTCACGTTGAACACGTCGAGGCGCAGCTGCAAGCCCTTGAGCACGGTCGGCCGATAGGCCACGTTCAGGTCCAGGCGCTTGTCCCACGGCAGGTTGCCAACGCTGCCGCGCTGCACGATGTGGTTTTGCGGGACGTCGGCGCCGCCGCACCAGAAGCTCTGGTTCGCATAGTTCGGCGAATCGCCCGGATTGGCCGAGGTGCCGATGCAGCTGCGCGGACGGCCCGCGGCGAACAGCACATTGCCGCCGACCGCGATTTCCGGGGTGATTTCATAGAAGCCGAAGGCCTTGAGCTGGTGTTTGCGGTCGTTCGGCAGCAGGCCGTAGGCGCCTTCCATCAGTTCCGGATAGTCCCAGGTCGAGGTCACGGCGACGTCGGCCTGGCCATTGTCGGATCGCACCTGGCCCTCGGTATTGCCCTTGTTGCGCGACCAGGTGTAGTTCATCTTGCCGTAGAAGCCGTTGCGGTACGGGTGCTCCAGGAACAGGTCGACCGCGGCGTAGGTCCGTTTCGGCTTCGTGAAGCCCTGCTCGGCGGCGGTCAGGGGCACGGTGGTCAGCCTCGACGGATCGCCCGAGAAGTCGACCATGAAGGTATTGTTGCGGCCCGGGTTGAACGTCTGGCAGGTATTGCCCCAGTACGGATTGGTGATCGCGATGCCGTTCGCCCTGGCATAGCGCTCGAACGGACGCACGTCGCAGAAGTCGTCGATGGTTTCCTTCAGCTCACGGTAGCTCGCCTTGCCGCCGAAGGTCAGGCGCGGGGTGATGGCGCGCTCGAAACCGATGGTGATTTCGTCCTGGTAGGCCGGCTTCATGTCGAGCGCGGCGAGGGTCGCCACCACCTTGTCCTGGCCGAACTCGTTATTGCCCGACAGCGGATCGGTCAGCTGCACCAGGCCGGTCGGGGCGCCGTTGGCGTCGACGCCGGTATACGTGAAATACTGGTCGGTAAAGGTCGAACGGCCCGCGCCGCGCACCGAGATATGGGTCGGGATCGGCACCGAATAGCGGCCAAGGGTGGCGAACACCTTGGTCTGGCCGTCGCCATTGACGTCCCAGGCCGCCGCCAGGCGCGGCTGGATCTGGTTGTCCATGTCGAGGAAGGTCACCTTGGAGTCGTTCTGGTTCTCGAACGACTCGCTGCGCACGCCGATGGTCAGCAGCAGGTTCTTGGTGGCCTGCCAGCGGTCCTCGACATAGAAGGCGCTTTGTTCGGCGTACGAATCGGTCACGGTCGAGAACAGGCGCTTCGAGACATAGTAACCCTGGTTGCCCAGGCCGCCACCGCTGGCGGTCGCCGGCACCGTGCCGCCGCTCACGCCGATCGGCCGGTTCGGATTCGCCGTGCGGAAATAAGCCCAGGTGCCGCCACCTGCCTTGAAGACGCCGGCATTGAGCGATTCGACGTCGGTGCGGTCGTAGCCTGCGCGCAGATTGTGGTCGCCAAGGCGGTATTCGATGTCCAGCCGGCCCGAATCGACCTTGTCCTTCGCGTCCGGCGCCAGGATATTGCCGGTGATCGCCTGCGGATTGGCATAAGTGAAGCCCGGCGCGCGGTTTTCCGGCGACGAGGTCGTGGAGAAGATGGTGGCCTGGTAGTTGCTGAAGGCGTTCTCGTGTTTCAGCTCGCTGCGGCCATAGAGCGCGGTCAGGGTCAGGTCGTCGGTGAGGTTGCCGGTGTAGCGCAGCATGGCGGAGCGGCCGCCGTTGTCGTCCACATTGCGGCGGGTCGCGGTCGAGGTGACGACGCCACTACGGGTGCGGGTGGCGTAATCGTACCCGCTATCCTTGAAGGTGCGCTTCGGGTTGTCGCCCATGGCCGTCAGTTCGAGGCGGTGGTCGTCGCTGATGTTCCAGTCGATCTTGCCCATGTAGCGCGCGACTTCGCGCTCGTCGTCGCGCCAGCCGTTCTGGGCGTTCGAGGTACTGGTGCGGAAGCCCTCGACGTAGCCGCGATCGTTCTCGAGCATCTCGGCGGCCACGTACATGAACAGCTTGTCCTTGACGATCGGACCGCCGACATAGGCGCCATAGGTCTTTTGCTCGCGCGTGTTCTCGCGCTGGGCGCGGCGCAGGGTGCCGTCGGTCAGCGGGTTGTAGCCGGTGTTGGCGTAATAGATGTCGTCCTCGCTGGCGCGCCAGCTCTTCGGCTCGAAGGTGACCTGGGCGCCCGCCTCCCAGGTATTGGTGCCGCTCTTGGTGATGACGTTGACCACGCCGCCGATCGAGCGGCCGAACTCGGCGCCGAAGCCGCCGACCAGCACCTGCGCTTCGGCGATCGCGTTGAACGGCAGCTGGGACGCGCCCAGGCCGGTCAGTGGATTGGTGACCGGGAAACCGTTGATGTAGTACGAGTTTTCGGACGCCGCGCCGCCGCCGAACGAGGCGCCGCCGGCGAAGCGCGAGTCCACGCGCGTCGTGTTCGGCGCCAGCTGGATGATGCCCTGGATGTCGCGCGTCACCGGCAGCGCGGACAGCTGGCGCGCGCTGAAGGTGGCGCCGGAAGACGTCGAGGTGACGTCGATATTGCGGCGCTGGCCGGTCACTTCGACCGTCTGCAGTCCGGCCGGGGCAAACACCGCTTCGGCGTTCTGGCCGATGCTGGTTTCGACCCTGGTCGTGCCTACCACGGTGTCGCCCCGGAACTGGGTCACCGTATAGGAACCGGTCGGCAGCGCGGTGGCCTGGAAGCGGCCCTGGGCATCGGGCGTGACGGTGCGGCGCAAACCGGTCGCCGGGTTTTCCAGCACGACGCGCACATCGGCGCCGGGGGCGACGGCGCCATATACGACCGAAGTGGCGTTCGACTGCGCCTGGGCCGGCGCCATCGTGCCGACGGCCAGGACGGCGCTGCCGAAGGCCAACGTCAAGGCGTGGACTAGAACGGTTTTCTTGAACATGGTGATTTCCTGTGTCTTGGACTTGCGGCCCGTCGCGTGGACTGGCCGGGAAGGGTTTATGTACGCATCACGTCTGCAACTGGGTTCGCAGTTTTTCCTCGCTCCGACCCAATGGCAGAATATTCATTTAAGAGAAGATTCGGCCGGGAGAGACCTGTACATACAATCATGGAGAAAGTTCATGTGTCAACGACACGGACTTCGCACCCCAAGTTTTATTCACCGTTCTTTTGCGCTACTGACGCATAGCGAATAAACATCCCCAAAACAGGGAAGGCTCGCACCATAACGCGCCCTCCGCGCACCGATAAGGACGCTCTATCCGCTTCATGCCATATGTCTCATGAATAACCCGTAAAACAAAATCTTCATGTGATTTCACATTCAAATGCAAATTTAATTTGCATTTAAGAATCATTTCTTGAATATAATTCGACCTCATCCAATCAGGGTAGGCAAGCATGTTTGCGCTATTGATAGTCGCCTGTGGAGCAAACATTTACTTGCTGCCCGAATCGGCATTTCAGCCGTGGAAGGCGCGCGAAATGGCAAGCGTGAAGCAGTGGTCTATTGATCTATCGCAATAAAAGCGCGCTCTACGCACGCAATGCCGCCAATGTTGGCGATATGCAACGATACGTCGTGCTGAGGTGCATGAAAGTTCTAGGCGCTGTGCGCGTTAATTCAGTTCTTTCCGACGGCACGTTGCGCACTGGATGATTGCGACCAGCAATTGCGCTGGCGTACGCAAAGCGCCGTCATCCAGGAAGCGCTGCCAGCCCGAATAGTTCACCAGGTAGCGACTGGCGACGCCATTGAAACGTTTCAGCCAGTTCTTGAAGCGGGCATGCCAGCCATTGACGTTATTCAGGTGGATCGCGCCCCGGGCCTTGATCCCGGCGCGCAGGTTGACCGCCTCGTGCGCAACCCCGGCGTCGGCGGCAAAGGCCCGGTAAGCGGCCGCCGAATCGCTGATCAACACCGCGTCCGGCGCGAGCACCGGCCGCAGGCAGGCGATGAGCTTCACGGCGCTGACCGGCCCGCGGCCAGTGTGAAAGTCCAGTGTCCGCCGGCCCCGGTCGCGTGCGACGAGCAGGCACTCGTGTTCGCGGCTGATGCCGCGCCGCGTCGCCACGCCGCCGCGCCGCCGCGCGGGACGCGTCAGGTGGCGCGAGCCCTTCTGCGATTCGAGCAGATAGGTTTCGTCCGCCTCGACCATGCCTTCAAGGCGATCTGGACGCTTGCACGCCGCCCCTGGCACGAAACGGTGGCGCCAGCGGAAGCTGGTGCTGCGGTGCACGCCGACGAGCCCGGCTGCTGCGCGGACCGTGCGCGAATCGAGCACGCATTGCAGGTACGGTAGCCAGGCGGCCTTCTTGCGCAGGCGCGCCAGCGGCGTGTTCGTCAGCGCATTGAAGCTGCGCCGGCAAGCCAGGCAGCGCCAGCGCTGCAGGCTGCTGGCCGCACCACAGCGATGGACACGGGGACACTGGCAATGCGGGCAGCACGGTGTGCCCGCCGCCTGGGCGACGAGGTGCAGGCACGCGCCAGGATGAACGATCGCAGCGATCCAGGCGCGCAGCCTGGCCACCTCATCGGTATGCAGGTGCAGGGAGGTCAGCGCGGCAAATACTTCTTCGAAGACCAAGCCTTGCATCATTGCCACCTGATGAGTTAACTCGATAGTGGCTGAGACCGGTGCGAACGGGAAAGGTTCGCATAATTAACGCGAACAGCGCCAAGTTCCACGGCATACCGGCGCATTGCGCACACGGCTGGGATGGCGCCAAGTAAAATAGCGCTTTGTCCGCTCCCTATTGTTGCCTCACCAGCAACCACCTTCCATGCTCCGTATTAACGAACTCAAACTCCCCCTGAACCACCCCGAACCGGCCCTGCGCGACGCCATCCTGGCGCGCCTCGGTGTCGCCGACGCCGACCTGGTCGATTTCAGCGTCTACAAGCGCAGCTACGATGCGCGCAAGAAGACCGCCATTGTGCTGATCTATTCGATCGATGCCGAGGTGCGCAACGAGGCGGCGGTCCTGGCGCGCCTGCAGCGCGACCAGCACGTCATGCCTGCGCCCGACGTCGACTACAAGTTCGTGCAGGTGAACAAGCCGGCGCCGGGCACCCCGCGTCCGGTGGTGGTCGGCACCGGTCCTTGCGGCCTGTTCGTGGCGTTGATCCTGGCCCAGATGGGCCTGAACCCGATCATCCTGGAGCGCGGCAAGATCGTGCGTGAGCGCACCGTCGACACTTTCGGCTTCTGGCGCAAGCGCAAGCTCAATACCGAGTCGAACGTGCAGTTCGGCGAGGGCGGCGCCGGCACCTTCTCGGACGGCAAGCTGTACAGCCAGATCAAGGACAGCAACTTCCATGGCCGCAAGGTGCTGACCGAGTTCGTACGCTTCGGTGCACCCGAGGAAATCATGTATGTCAGCAAGCCGCACATCGGCACCTTCCGCCTGGTCAAGATGGTCGAGCAGATGCGCGCCGAGATCATCCGCCTGGGCGGCGAAATCCGGTTTGAAACCCGCGTCGACGACGTGCTGATCGAGGAAACCGGCGGCGTGCGCCAGGTGGTCGGCGTGCGCCTGGCCTCGGGCGAAGAGATCGCGACCCGCCACCTGGCGATGGCGGTCGGCCACAGCGCGCGCGACACCTTCCAGATGCTGTACGACCGCGGCGTGTACGTCGAGGCCAAGCCGTTCTCGATCGGCTTCCGGGTCGAGCATCCGCAGTCGCTGATCGACGTCTGCCGCTTCGGCCCCAACGCCGGCAACAAGCTGCTCGGCGCGGCCGACTACAAGATCGTGCACCACGCCTCCAATGGGCGCTCGGTGTACAGTTTCTGCATGTGCCCGGGCGGCACCGTGGTCGCCGCCTCGAGCGAAGAAGGCCGCGTCGTCACCAACGGCATGAGCCAGTACTCGCGCGCCGAGCGCAACGCCAACAGCGCGATCGTGGTCGGCATCGAACCGAGCGACTACCCGGGCCATCCGCTGGCCGGCATCGACTTCCAGCGCGAGCTCGAATCGCGCGCCTTCGTCCTGGGCGGCGGCACCTATGACGCGCCGGGCCAGCTGATGGGCGACTTCGTGCGCGGGGTGGCCTCGACCGAGTTCGGATCGGTGACGCCGTCGTTCCGCCCGGCCGTGCACCTGACCGACCTGGCGACCTCGCTGCCCGAGTACGCGATCGTGGCGATGCGCGAAGCCTTCGTCGCCTTCGACAAGCAGATCAAGGGCTACTACAAGGAAGACGCGGTGCTCACCGGCGTCGAGACCCGCACCTCGTCGCCGATCCGCATCCGCCGCAACAACGACGACCTGCAAAGCCTGAACACGCGCGGCCTGTTCCCGGCCGGCGAAGGCGCCGGCTACGCGGGCGGCATCATGTCGGCGGCGGTGGACGGCATCCGCGTGGCCGAGGCGATGGCCATGGCGATGGCGGCCAGGTGAGCAACCGCGCCGCGGCCGATGCGATCGACACGGGCGGCGTTGCCGCGCCGGCGCTGGCAATCCTCGGTTCGCTGGTGTCGGTCAATGCCGGCGCGGCCTGGGCCAAGGGCCTGTTCCCGGCAGTCGGCAGCGCCGGCGTGGTCGCGCTGCGGGTCGGGCTGTCGGCCCTGATCCTGCTGGCGCTGGTGCGGCCCTGGCGCTTTATCCTGCGCCGCTCCGACATCCCGAACGTCGTCATCTACGGCGTGATGCTGGGGGCGATGAACCTGTGCATCTATCGTTCGTTCGAACGCATCCCGCTCGGGATCGCGGTGGCGATCGAGGTCACCGGGCCGCTGGCGGTGGTGATCCTGTCGTCGCGCCATGCGCGCGATTTCCTGTGGGTGGTATGCGCCGGCGTCGGACTGTGGCTGCTCCTGCCCGTTGCAGCCAATCCGGCCGCGGCGGCCCTCGATCCGGTCGGCGTGGCCTACGCGCTGGCGGCGGCGTTCTGCTGGGCGATGTATATCGTGTTCGGCAAGCGGGTGTCGTCGCTGGACGGCGGCCAGGCGGTGTCCCTCGGACTGCTGGCTGCCTGCGTGCTGGTGGTGCCGTTCGGCGTGGCGCAGGCCGGCGCTGGCCTGCTGGCGCCCGCGGTGCTCGGTGGCGGGCTGGCGGTGGCGCTGCTGTCGTCGGCCCTGCCCTACACGCTCGAGATGAAGGCGCTCAAGCGCCTGCCGCGGCGGGTGTTCGGGATCCTGGTCAGCGCCGGGCCGGCGGTGGCGGCGCTGGCGGGGTTTCTCTTGCTGGGCGAGCGGCTGACGACGCTGCAATGGCTGGCGATCGGCCTGGTGACGCTGGCCTGCGGCGGCGCTGCGGCGACCGCCGGCAAGCGTTGAACGCTACAGCCAGCCGGCCTTCTTGAAGCGCCGGTACAGGTAGGCGCACACGCCGACCATGGTGAGCAGCGCCAGCGGATAGCCCCACTTCCACTTCAGCTCCGGCATGAACTCGAAGTTCATGCCCCATACCCCGGCGAACGCTGTGAACACGGCGAAGATCGCGGCGTACGACGCCAGTTTCTTGCTGACCTCGTTCTCCTCGATCGCCACCATCGACAGCGTCACCTGGATCGCGGTATTGATCGTGTCGCGCACCGCATCCAGGCGACCGGCGATGCGGTACAGGTGGTCGTGCACGTCGCGGAAATAATCCTGGGTCTCGACCACCACGCCCGGCACCCGGCCGCCGTACAGGCGCCCGACCGCGTCCATCAGCGGCACCACGGCGTGGCGCAGGGTTTGCGCCTTGCGCTTGAGTTCATACAGGCGCTCGACGTTGGCGCGCTGCTTGCCCTGCATGCCGAAGATGTGGTCTTCGATCGATTCGAGATCGGATTCGAGCATGTCGACCACTGGAAAATAGCGGTCGACCACGGCGTCGACCAGTGCGTACAGCACGAAGCCTGCGCCTTTTTTCAGCTGGTGCGGCTCGCGCTCGGCGCGCGCGCGCACGCCCAGGAAGCCCTGGTTGGCGTCGCGCCGCACCGACAGCACGTAGTTCTCGCCCGCGAACACGGCCAGCTGGCCGACGTTCAATTCGTCACCCGCCAGCTCCACGATCTGGACCACGACGAACAGCGAATCGCCGTATTCCTCGAGCTTGGGCCGCTGGTGGCCGCGCAGCGCGTCTTCGACCGCCAGTTCGTGCAGGCCGAATTCTTCCTGCATCAGGGTGATGTCGGCGGGGGCCGGGTCGCGCAGGGCGACCCAGACGAAAGTGTCATCCTGTTTCAGGTATTCGCTGATATCCGCGACCGGGATATCGGACAGCTTCTTGCCTTCCTGGTAGGCGACGCAGTTGATGAGCATGTGGTGAAGAGTAGAACGGGCGATGCGAGAGCTTACACCACCGCCCGCCCGGTACACCACCTACTCTTCGCGCGCGCCGTCGATCCCCAGTTCCACGATCTTGCGCGTGATCGTGTTGCGGCCGATCCCGAGCCGCATCGCGGCGTCGTTCTTGCGCCCGTGCGTGTGCTTGAGGGCCGTGCGGATCAGCGCCGATTCGAACTGGCGTCCGAGGATGTCCATCACGTCCATCTGGCCGGCGCTGAGCATGCCGGCGGCCTGCAGCTCCAGCAGACCGACCCAGCCCTCGGGCAGCGCGCTCGCCTGGGGCGCCGCGGCCTGCATCACGATGCCGCCGGCATTCACTACCGGCAGCGCACCCGCCCCCACCATGCCATCGGACAGCGGCACCGGATTGGTCCCCGGCCCGGCCTGGCCCTGGGTCAGGTCGCGCGGCAGGTCCTTGACCTCGACCGTCTGGCCGGGCGCCATCACGGTGATCCAGTTGCACAGGTTTTCCAGCTGGCGCACATTGCCGGGCAACTCCAGACCGGACAGGAAACGCATCGCCTGCTCGCTCATGCGCTTCGGTTCGACGCCCAATTGGTGTGCGCTCTGCACCAGGAAGTGGCGCGTGAGGATCGGAATGTCGTCGCTGCGCTCGCGCAGGGAAGGCAGGCGCAGGCGGATCACGTTCAGGCGGTGGTACAAGTCTTCGCGGAACAGGCCGTCGCGCACGCGCTGCTCGAGGTTCTGGTGGGTCGCCGCGATCACGCGCACATTGGCTTTCACAGGCTGGTGGCCGCCGACGCGGTAGAAGTGGCCGTCGGACAGCACCCGCAGCAGGCGCGTCTGCAGGTCGAACGGCATGTCCCCGATCTCGTCGAGGAACAGCGTGCCGTCCTCGGCCTGCTCGAAACGGCCGCGCCGCATGGCCTGGGCGCCGGTGAAGGCGCCGCGCTCGTGGCCGAACAGTTCCGACTCCAGCAGGTCCTTCGGGATCGCGGCCGTGTTCAGGGCGATGAAGGGCTGCGCCGCGCGCGGGCTGTGCTTGTGCAGGGCGCGCGCCACGAGTTCCTTGCCGGTGCCCGATTCGCCCGTGATCAAGACCGTCACATTCGACTGCGACAGGCGGCCGATGGCGCGAAAGACCTCTTGCATCGCCGGCGCATGGCCCAGGATCTCGGGCGTTTCGGCCGGCGGCGCTTCGACGCTGGCTTCGCGCAGGCTTTCTTCCAGCGCGCGCCGGATCAGCGCCACTGCCTTGTCGATATCGAACGGCTTGGCCAGGTAGTCGAAGGCCCCGCCCTGGAACGAGGACACGGCCGAATCGAGGTCCGAGAAGGCGGTGATGATGATGACCGGCAGGCCGGGATGGCGGGCCTTGACGGCTTGCAGCAGGTCGATGCCGGATTCGCCCGGCATGCGGATGTCCGATACCAGCACCTGCGGGGTATCGGTTTCAAAAGCGGTCAGGGCCTCGCGCGCGTTGGCGAAGCTGCGGGTCTCCAGGCTTTCGCGCGCCAGGGCTTTTTCCAGCACCCAGCGAATCGATGCGTCGTCGTCGACAATCCAGATTGGTTTCATGTATTCGTGCTTCCCGCAACATGGATTCAATAAAGGACTGGCCGGCGCCCCGCCCGCCCGCGCTTATGGCAGGGGCAGCAGGATACGGAAATCCGTCAGTCCAGGCCGGCTTTCGCACTCGATCACCCCCAGGTGCTGCTGCACGAAGGTTTGCGCCAGCGTCAGCCCGAGGCCGCTCCCGCCGTCGCGCCCGGATACGAGCGGATAGAAAATGCGGTCGCGGATATCGGGCGCGATGCCCGGTCCATTGTCGATGATATGCAAGTCTAATGCCAGCCCGTAACGGACCTTCGCCAGGGTGACCTGGCGCGCTACCCGGGTGCGTAAAATAATCTCCGCGTCGCCTTCGGCCATGCGGCTGGCCAGCGCCTGGGCGGCGTTGTGGGCGATGTTGAGCACCACCTGGATCAGCTGCTCGAAGTCACCGCGAAACTCGGGAATCGAGGCATCGTAGTCGCGCCGGATGGTGATCCCTTGCGGGAATTCGGCCAGGATCAGGCTGCGCACCCGCTCGCACACTTCGTGGATGTTCACATCGCCGACGATGTGCGGCTTGCGGTGGGGCGCCAGCAGGCGGTCGACCAGGGTTTGCAGGCGGTCGGCTTCCTTGATGATCACCTGCGTGTATTCCTGCAGGTCGGCCAGGTGGTGCGGGGGCAGCTCGAGCTCGAGCAGCTGGGCCGCGCCGCGGATGCCGCCCAGCGGATTCTTGATCTCGTGCGCCAGGTTGCGGATGAGTTCCTTGTTGGCCTGGCTCTGGTCGATCAGGCGCTCTTCGCGGTCGAGCTTGAGTTGCTGCACGTTCTCGCGCAGCTCGATCAAGAGGGTGCCGTCGCCCAGCGCGCTGACGATGCTGTTGACGTGCAGCGGCTCGCGCCCGCTCCTTTGCAGCGTCAGGTCCTGGCGCAGGTCGGCGTACTGGTGGGCCAGCGCCTGGCCGATCAGCGAGGCCAGCTCGGCGCCGTTGACGAACAGCTCGTGCAGGCGGTGGCGCTGCAGCGACTTGAGCGACAGCTCCATCAGGTTCTCGGCGGCGGCGTTCGCATAGCGCACCTCGCCGTCGGCGCCGGTCAGCAGCACGGCCGAAGCCAGCAAGTCCAGGCCGGCGTAGCGGGCCGGGTCGCCCGCCTCGAAGGCGGGAGCGTCGTTCAATGGTGGCAGGGTCATCTGATATTGCCGATCTCGCGCCGCAGCGCCTCGATATTGCGTTCGGTACGGCTGATCTCCTCGCGCATCGAGGCCACCCGCTCCTGGTATTTGGCGTAGTTACGCTCGTTGCCCTGGCGTTCGGGCTCGCCGTTGTTGAACACCTTCCTGAGGTCGGCCAGCTTGCGCTCCTCGATGCGCAGTTCGTCGCCCAGGATCTCGCGTCGCTCGTCGTCGCGCGCGCGCTGCACGACGTTGTCCACGCGCGGGAAGCTCGACGGCGTACTGCCTGCGGCCGGGCCAGGGGCGCTCGATGCGCCCGCCCCGCCGGACGAACGCGGGGCCGGGATCGGCGCCGAAGCGGCCGGCGGCGAACTGTAGCCGATGTCGATCAGCTGGCACTTGCCGACCTTGGTATCGGTGTACAGCGGGCGGCCGTTGGCGTCCGTGCAACGGTAGATCTGGGCCTGCGCGGACGCGCACAGCATCAAGGCGAAGAGCGCGACAGCAGGCTGGAAAACGATGTTTGTCATTCCTATCACTCGGTGGCTTGCATCGACGAAAGATGCATTGTAGTCGCGCCCGACTATACCCGAAGCAACAAAAAACGCGGGGAAAGCCATGGCTTTCCCCGCGTTTCATGGCATCGCCGTCAACGCTGGCGATGCGCAGACACAACAGTATTGCTAAGCGATTACGACGAATAGTACATATCGAATTCGGCTGGGTGCGGGGTCATGCGCAGACGCTGCACTTCGTTCATCTTCAGCTCGATGTAGGCGTCGATCATGCCGTCGCTGAACACGCCGCCGCGGGTCAGGAATTCGCGGTCCTGGTCCAGCGCTTCGAGCGCTTCTTCGAGCGAGGCGCACACCGTCGGGATCAGCTTGTCTTCTTCCGGCGGCAGGTGGTACAGGTCCTTGGTCGCGGCTTCGCCCGGGTGGATCTTGTTCTGGATGCCGTCCAGGCCCGCCATCAGCAGCGCGGCGAAGCACAGGTAGACGTTGGCCAGCGGATCCGGGAAGCGGGTCTCGATGCGGCGGCCTTTCGGGTTCGCCACGTGCGGGATACGGATCGAGGCCGAGCGGTTGCGGGCCGAATAGGCCAGCTTGACCGGGGCTTCGTAGCCAGGCACCAGGCGCTTGTACGAATTGGTGCCTGGATTGGTGATGGCGTTCAGCGCGCGTGCGTGCTTGATGATGCCGCCGATGTAGAACAGCGCGGTTTCGGACAGGCCGGCATAGCCGTCGCCTGCGAACAGGTTCTTGCCCTCTTTCCAGATCGACTGGTGCACGTGCATGCCCGAGCCATTGTCGCCGTTGATCGGCTTCGGCATGAAGGTCGCGGTCTTGCCATAGCTGTGGGCCACGTTCCAGATCACGTACTTCATGTTCTGGGTCCAGTCGGCGCGCTCGACCAGAGTCGAGAACCTGGTGCCGATTTCATTCTGGCCGGCGCCGGCCACTTCGTGGTGGTGCACTTCGACCGGGATGCCCATCGATTCGAGGATCAGCGACATTTCCGAGCGCATGTCCTGGAACGAATCGACTGGTGGCACCGGGAAGTAGCCGCCCTTGACGGTCGGACGGTGGCCGCTGTTGCCGCCTTCGATTTCCTTGTCGGTCGCCCACGACGACTCGTCCGAGTCGATCTTGACGAAGCAGCCCGACATGTCGATCTTCCAGCGGATCGCGTCGAAGATGAAGAATTCCGGTTCCGGGCCGAAGTAGGCGGTGTCGCCGATGCCCGACGATTTCAGGTAGGCTTCGGCGCGCTTGGCGATCGAGCGCGGGTCGCGGTCATAGCCCTTGCCGTCCGACGGTTCGATCACGTCGCACTGCATGAACAGCGTGGTCTCTTCCATGAACGGGTCGAGGTTGGCGGTGTTCGGGTCCGGCAGCAGGAGCATGTCCGAGGCTTCGATGCCTTTCCAGCCGGCGATCGACGAGCCGTCGAAGGCGTGGCCGGATTCGAATTTGTCTTCATCGAAGTGCGACACCGGGACCGTGACGTGCTGTTCCTTGCCGCGGGTATCGGCGAAGCGTAAATCAACGAATTTGACTTCGTTGTCCTTGACCAGTTGCATTACATCTGCGGCGGACTTTGCCATTCGGAATCTCCTAATTGAAAAAAGGAAGTCGAGTCATGAGAATCGACAACTTGCATCATCATGAAGCATAAAGCGTGCCAAGTTATCTGCGATGCTGTCGCATGGGGGCATGCGCAAATCGTTCTTGGGAAGCGAGCCAGTTTACCCATAAAATCGCATCGACCGGCAGGGCTGGCGAAAGATTTATGCTCAGCTCAAATGCACCAGTTCGGTGCAAACCGGCATAAGCGCACCATTTAGGCGCAGGATACACTGATCCATCCTGGTGCAGCAGCGATGCATGCCCAAAAACGGAACAAGACAAATGACGACAGAAAACATTCTCGCGCTGGCGCGCCAGCGGGGCGCAGGTCAGCCCTATGCAGGTGCGGTGACGCCCCAAGAAGCGTTCGAGCTGCTGCAAAGCGACCCCAAGGTCAAGCTGGTCGACGTGCGCACTAATGCCGAACGCGACTGGGTGGGCCGGGTGGCCGTTCCCGATGGCCAGCATGCGGCCGTGCAGTGGGCCACCTATCCTGGCGGCGCGCCGAACCCGGACTTCGGCGCCCAGCTCGAACGCGTCGCGCAGAAAGACGAGACGCTGTTGTTCCTGTGCCGCTCGGGCGTGCGCTCGCGCCACAGCGCGCGCGTGGCGACCGAACTGGGCTATGCGAACGCGTTCGACATCCTGGAAGGCTTCGAGGGCGACAAGGATGGCGACGGCCATCGCAAGACGCTCGGCGGCTGGTGCAAGGCAGGATTGCCGTGGGTGGGCGCATGAGCGACGCCATCGAGCGCCTGGTGACGGCGCGTGAGCTGGCCGACCAGGGCCGGTACGATGCGGCGCTGGAAGAACTGGTCTGGTTCCACGAACATGCGCTGGAACAGAATCCCTCGTTGTACGGCGTGCGCCGTTCCTATGCCCTGGCCGATTGGGCGGTGCTGGCCGAAGCCCATCCGCCGGCCGCGGCGGCGCTCGAGGCGGTGCGCGAGCGCAATGTCACGCTGCTGCTGGCCGGCCAGGGCAAGCGCGACAACCTGCTCGATGTCGTCTCGATCGACCATGCGCTTGACCAGCCGGTGCGCACGCGCGACCTGTTTTTGCAACTGGAAGGCGTGGCGCCGGCGCTGGCCGCGTCCTGCATCCGGGTCGTGCTGCCGCAGGTGATCGCCGCCGGCGACGCCGAGCTGGCCGAGCGCCTGATGCCGAATCCGGACGAGACGATCCGCCAGCACGCCGACTACCTGATGGATGCGTTCCGCGAGCGCCGCAAGCGCTTTACCAGTGCACCGAGCATCCCGGCCGAGATCCACAATTATGTGCAGGATGTGAACGCGGTGCTGGGTGTGTTCGCCGCGCGCGGCAGGCAGGCCGAGGTGCGGCGTTTGCGCCAGTTGGCGGTCGACGCGATTCCCGCCACGACCCTGCGACGCGAGGTGCGCGCTTCGCTCGCGCCCGGCGCGCGAGCGTGGTTCGAGCGCGGCACGCCACGCTAGGGTTGGCGGCTACGCCGCCCCCCGCCGGCGCGGTACCGGATATCATTTACGGTGCCGGCGGCATCACCATCAACTGCAGCCCAGAAGCGCTACCCGGCGCGCGGTACACGCGCTGGGTCGCCTTCCTGAAGTCTTCCGGCTTCGCCTCCGGAATGCGCATGAAGGTCTGCGGATTCAAGTCGATCAGCGGGAACCATGAACTCTGCACCTGCACCATGATCCGGTGGCCGCGGCGGAAGGTGTGGTTCACCTGGCCCAGCGCATAGCTGAGCGCCTCCACCTTGCCCGGCACGAAGGGCTCGGGCTTCTCGTAGCTGTTGCGGAACTTGCCGCGTAGCGGATTGCCGCGCACCAGCTGCTGGAAGCCGCCCAGCTTCAGGGCCGGCGGGCCCACGTCATTGCCCGCGCGCGGCGGCGCCGGCGTCGGATAGTCGGCCGGATACACATCGATCAGTTTCACCACCCAGTCGGCGTCGGTACCCGTGGTCGACACGAACAGCTTCGGCAGCACGGGGCCGGCAACCGTCACGTCTTCTTCCAGCACCTCGCTCTGGTACACCAGCACGTCGGGCCGGGTCGCGGCGAAGCGCTGGTCGGACACCATGTATTCGCGCGGCACGCCCTGCGCCGGGTAGCCGATATAGGGCACCGGGCGCTTGGGGTCGGCCACGTATTCGTCATAGGCGCTGCTTGCGCCTTCCCCGGCCGGCTGCTGCCAGGTGAGGCTGCCGTTGGCGTTGAAGTACAGCGTGCGCGCCTGCGCCGGCTTCGGCGGCCAGGCATCGTAGCTGCGCCAGACATTGGTGCCCGTCTCGAACATGGTCACCGGCGCCAGCGCCCGCTTCGGCTTGATGCCCTTCAGGTGCTGCTCGAAGAACGGAAACTGGATCGTGCGCCGGAAGTAGTCGCTGGTGTTCGCATCGAAGCGCACATGGCCCAGCCGCGCGCCGTCGCCACGCATCCAGCCGCCGTGCACCCATGGGCCGACCACCAGCGCGTTCACCGTGCCCGGGTTGTGGCGCTTGACCGCGTCATGGATCGTGAACGGCCCCTGGAAATCCTCGGCATCGAACCAGCCGCCCACGGTCAGCACCGCGGCCCCGACGTTCTTCATGTGGGGACCGATGGCGCGCGACTGCCAGAACGTGTCGTAGGTGTCGTGCTCGATGTTCGGCATGAACAGCTCGCGCTGGCGCTCGCTCATCGTGCGCGCGATCGCCCCCAGGGTCAGGTGCTTGAGGAAGAAATCGTAGCCATCGGCCTCGTCGTAGTCGAAGCCGCCGCCCGACGCCGACTTGGGCGACGGATTCGGCGCCGCGACGAAGGATGAGTAGAAATCGAAGTTGGCGGCCAGCTTGAACGCGCCGCCGTGGTAGGAATCGTCGCCCATGTACAGGTCGGCGATCGGCGCCTGCGGCGAGGCCGCCTTGATCGCCGGATGCGAATCGATCACGCTGGCGGCGGCGTAGAAGCCGGGGTAGCTGATCCCCCAGATGCCGACCCTGCCGTTATGGTTCGGGACGTGCTTGAGCAGCCAGCTCACGGTGTCGTGCATGTCCTCGGCTTCGACGCCCTCCCCCTTGCCCAGTGCCGCCTTGGCATGCGGCGTCATCTCCTGCCACACGCCTTCGGACATATGGCGGCCGCGCACGTCCTGGACCACGAAGATATAGCCGGCGTCGTCGAACTCGCGCGAGGGTCCGAGCATTTCCGGCATCCAGTCCACGCCGTAGCGCTGCGCTCCTTCAGCGCGCACGCCGGCGCTGTAAGGCGTGCGCTGCATCAGGAACGGATAGGCGCGCGAGGCATCCTTCGGCACGTAGACCGCGGTGAACAGGCGCGCGCCGTCGCGCATCGGGATCCGGTATTCGTACTTGGTATAGGCTTCGCGCACCGGCCGCTTGGCGGCGGGCGCTTCGGCGTCCATGCCGGCGGCGCAGACGGGCGACGCGGCTGGCCAGGCCAGCAGGCTGCCCAGGACAAGGGCGGAGAACGAACGGCGGATCATGGTTTCCTTCGGGGCGGATGCACGGGGCTGCCAGTGTAATCCGATTCCTTCAGGAAGGACTATGCCGACAGCGGTTCGGCCGGCCGTTGCAACTCGCGCGCAACCACGCGGTCGCGCCCTTGCGCCCTGGCCCGGTACAGCAGGGCGTCGGCGGCTTCGAACCATGACAGCGCGGGCACATCGGCGGCGGCCGAATGGGCGGGGTGGGCCACCACCACGCCGATGCTGAGCGTGACGCGGCCATGCGCTCTGTCGCCATGCGCGACGGCGAGCCCAGCCACCGCGGCCCGGATATTCTCGGCGACGGCGCACGCGCCTTCGAGGTCGGTGTCGGTGTCGGGCAGGATCAGCGCGAACTCCTCGCCGCCGTAGCGGGCCGCCAGGTCGGGCGGGCGGCGTGCGCCACGGCGACCAGGACCACGCAGCTCATCTTGATCACCATCACCCACCAGCCATCGAGCAACTCGGTCTTCGAGCTGGCGATGGCGACCACCAGCGGGAACCGGTCCAGGTGCCGGTAGCTGTACACGCGCTCGATGCGGTCGATCTTCGAGGTCAGCATCGCGGTTCCGACCGGCCCGCTATTGCGGTACAGCTGGAAGATCGGCCCGCCACGGCTATCCGTGCCGACCATGTCTTCCTTGAATGGCCGCCGGTACAGCAGCGCCCCGTCGTCGATCGCGAGGGTCAAGGTGCCGCTCTCGCCGACGTCGAAGCTGTCATGGAACTCGCCGAAAAAACTCAGCCTGAGTGAGGCCATCGCCACCCCGCCGAAGCTGCCATCGGGACGATCGATGCGGCGCGTCAGCGGAGTGCTCAGGACGCCGCTCGAGCGGCTGTAGATCCTGGATCTGCGGTGTGGCGGACGTGATCGCGTTGAAGCGGACAGCGCTACAGCATGCAGGGAAACCCTGGCACGATAGTTTTCATGAAGAAATTCGACTGTACCATGCCCGCCGGCGCCGGCACGCCCGGCGTGGAGTGCACCCGACGCCAGGCGCTGGAAACGGGCTCAGGCGCCGCCGTGCAGCGGCTCGCCGAGGGGCCGACCGTCGGGTAGAGCAGCCTGCTGCCAGCCGCGTACCCGCTCGCGCACCAGGTGGATATGGCTGCGCAACCGGTACAGCTCGTCCGCGTAGGCGAGCGGCACCGAGATATGGTTGACCCGGTCCTCCAGGCCGTCGAGACGGCACTGCAAGTCCCTGCGCACGGCTTCGTCCGGGTCGGCGCCACAGTCCTCGAACGCCTGCTCGATCGCGCGCAGTTCGCCATACCAGCGGTAGACGCGCGAACGCACGCGCCACACATAGATCGGCGGCACGATCTTCGACAAGGGAATGAGCAGGGCCGTCAGCGCCACCACCACGACCCACAGGCGCTCGGCCAGGTTGGCCAGCCAGAAGCTCAGGTAGCGCTGCATGAAGGGCGGGCCGTCGCGGTAATACCGCGCGGCTTCCGGCGCCACCGGGATCTCGGTGTATTTCGGCGACGGGAACTGGCCCTGCTGCTGGAACCAGCCGGCCCCGCCATGGATCTGGGTGGCCGCCTTCACCAGGAGCCCGACCAGGGCCGGATGGATTTCCTCGCGCGCCACCAGGGTCGCGGTCGGCGCGATCAAGTGGTAGTCCTGGGCCGGGATGTTGCGGCCCAGGTCGACGATCCCGCGCGGCAGCACCACGTGGGTCAGGAACGGCAGGCGCCGCGTATACGCTTCGGCCTGGGCGAAGTCGAACAGCTTGACGCCGGGCGTCTGCAACAGCATCTGGATCAGCGGCGCTTCCGGCGCGGAGCTGAAGACCAGGCCATCGATCCGCCCGGCCAGCAATTCGACCGTGGCCGGCGTGTTGGCCAGGTCGCCGATCTGCAACTCCTGCGGCGCGATGCCGTTGGCGTCGAGCACCTGGCGCAGCAGGCGTGGCACGCCGGTGCCTTCCGGACCCAGGTTGATGCGCTTGCCGCGCAGGTCGGTCAGCCTGGTGACCTTGGCCTCCTCGCGCAGGAACAGCCAGACCGGTTCGGTAAACAGGCTGCCCAGCGAGACCAGCTCGCGGCGTTCGGCCGCCTCGCCCTCTTGCGCGTTCATGGTGTCGCCGTCGGTCGAGCCGCCCTGCACGAAGGCGATGTCGGCCTCGCCCGCCAGCAGGCGCTGCAGGTTGTCCTGCGAGCCGAGCGTCGGCTGCAGGGTGACCTGGATGTCGTCGCGCGCCAGCACGCCGGCGTACTGCTTGCCGAACTGCTCGTAGGCGGAATTGTCCTGGCCGGTGGCCAGGCGCAGGCTGCGCGGCGGCGCCGGATCGACCCACCAGTAGGCCAGCAGCACGGCCGCCGCCACCATCAGGATGGTGGGACCGGAAGCCACGACCAGGTCGCGCAGCGAGACGATCGAAAAATTCTGCAGGCGCGCGCGCAAACCCTTGCCCGGCGCGCCGCTGCTTCCGTCGCCCGCCGGCTTCAACGCACGCACTGGCGCTGGGTCGCCGCCACCGCTGCCGGGGTTGCGCCCGGCCCCGGCGCCGGCGCCGGCGCCGGCTCGATCATCGGCATCAGGCTCGGCGCCAGGGTCACCAGCAGCTGCACCGGCAGCGCGCTGGTGAAGTCATAGTGCTCGGACTGCGGACCGTGCACATAGGCCGTCATGCTGCCGTAGAAGCGCTCGCCGATATTGAAGACAAAGGTCGCCGAGCGGTTCACGTAGCGCGACTCGACCAGACGGCCGCCGCGCGCATACACGTCGAAGCGCTGGTCGCCGGTACCGGTCTTGCCGCCCAGCGCGATGACGCTGCCGTCCGCCTGCACGAAGGCGGTCTTGACGCGCTTGGCGGTGCCGTCCGAGACCACGCCCTGGATGGCGTCGGCCACCGTGCGCGCCACTTCAGGCGCCAGCACCTGCTCCTTGCCGCCGCCCTTGTTGCGCTTGACCAGGGTCTCGTACGGCGTGTCCTTGGCGAAGTGCAGCGAGTCGATGCGTTCGGTGGGTTTGCGCACGCCGCCATTGATGATGATGCCCATCAGCTCGGCCAGCGAGGCCGGCCGGTCGGCCGAGGCGCCCAGCGTGGTCGCATAGGACGGTACCAGCGAATCGAACGGGTAACCCATCTTCTTCCATTGGGCGTGGATCTTGAGGAAGGCCTCGACCTCGAGCAGGCCGGCGATGCGCTTGTCCTGGGCGTTCTTGCGGCTGGTCTTGAACAGCCACTGGTAGACTTCCTGGCGCTCCTTGACGCTGGCCGCGGTGACGTCAAGCCAGGTGGCCTTGGGGTGGGTGCGCAGGTAGCTCACCAGCCACAGTTCGAGCGGATGGACCGAGGCCACGTAGCCGCGATCGGCCAGCGACATATTGCGCGGGTCGTACATCTCGTACATCTTGGGGATGCGTTCCGGGTCGATCTCGTTGGCCGAAGGCAGCGTCCGGTTCAGGAAGGCGGCGAAATGTTCGAGCGTGGCGTTCGGCGCCACCGTGCGGTGGGCCGCGGCCAGCTTCGAGGCCAGCGGACGCACGCCCGAGTAAAGCAGCGCTTCGATCTCGGCGGGGGTCTTGCCCTTGTACTTGTTCCAGAACTTGGCCAGGAAATCCTTGCCCTCGTTGTCGGCGAAGCGCGCCAGGTAAGACGCGCGGCGCGGATCGTTGGCGTCGGCCAGCAGCTGGGCCGAAGAACCCGGCAGCTGGAACATGTAGTAGCGCACCACGTCGCGCATCATGCGCACGAACACCAGGTTGGTCGACTGGCGCAGCGCCTGGTGCACGTCCATGATCCTGCTGTCGTCGAGCCTGCTGAAGTTGCCGAAGGTGTGCAGGCCACCGCCGGTCATGAAGCGCTCGTGCGGGCTGGCCGAGTAGCGGCGCGCCATGGCGGCGTCGAGCATCGGTTTCAAGCCGCGGTCGGCGCCATCCGGCAGGGTCTGGAAGTATTCCAGCGCCCATAGCGACATGCGGTCCTTTGGATCGACTTCGACGCCGTGCAGGCCGATCCTGTCGAGCGGCTCGAAGCGCTTGTGCAACTGGTCGACGATGTCGAGATAGGTCACCAGGGTGCGCAGCTTGGCGGTGGAGCCGAGGTCGAGCTTGGCGCCTTCGTTGATGTCGAGCGGCTGGTCGTAGTTGTCGGTCTGGACCCGCAGGTAATTGACGTGCTCGCCCCGCTCCATCAAGGTGAAGCTGTACACCACCTGGGCCGGGTCGCCGTTGCCGAGCAGGCCCTTGCCGGTCAGGCCGGCGGCCTTGGCGTGTTCGGCGTCGGACAGCTGGCGCAGCGCGTCCGTCACGGCCTGCTGGGCATTCTTGTCTAGGGTCGACACCACCGACAGGTCGAGGCGGTCGACGTTGTACAGGCGCGTGTCGCCGATCAGGTAGCCCAGGTGGTTGCGCACCGCGTTGGCCGCCTTGCGCGACACGAACGCGTCGGCCGGCGGCGGCGCCACGCCGCTGTGCAGCGCCGGCTGCAATTTCACCGCCAGGGCGGCGTCGCGCAGTTGGGGCGAGATCACGCCGGCCTGGGCCAGCACGCGCAGGTGGCTGTCGGTCAGCACTTCGAGATCCGGTTCGCCGGCGCCGAGGTAATACGCCGGGCGGCGCTGGGCGATCATCAGGGACAGCGCTTCCTTGTAGGCCAGCACGGCGTCGGGGCTCGTCATCGGCCCCTTCAGCATCCGGGTCACCTGGTCGAAATCACGCCCGTACCAGACCCACAGGCCGTCGCCGATGCCGTTCACTTCGCCATAGCCGCCCTTGGCCGACAGCGGCACCGTGTTGAGATAGTCGAGCACGACCTGGCGCCGCGAACCCGTGGTGTCCTCGC
The DNA here is from genome assembly GCF_059685725.1 of Telluria sp. RT2P19. Classification (NCBI taxonomy): domain Bacteria; kingdom Pseudomonadati; phylum Pseudomonadota; class Betaproteobacteria; order Burkholderiales; family Oxalobacteraceae; genus Telluria; species Telluria sp. RT2P19. The sequence continues at coordinate 24,540 of NZ_JCASIL010000001.1, read as the reverse complement.
CGTCCTGGTAGGCGCGCAGGGTGGCCGAGGCCATCTGGATGATCTTGTCGGTGGTCGAAGCGGTGCGGCCTTCCGGTGAATGGCGGTATTTCTCGATCTGGGTCGCCAGGGTGCTGCCGCCGGCCACGCGGCCGTCGCCGCCGAGACCGATGCTCGACAGGGTCTTGTCGAACACGGCCTTCGAAAAGCGGTCCCATTCGACCGCCGGATTGCGGCGCGGGTGGCTGGCGTCGAGCAGTTCGCGGTTCTCGATGAACAGCAGGCTCTGCACCAACAGCGGCGGCGCGGCGTCGAACTTGTCATAGTAGCGTTCGGGGAAGCGCGAGGTATAGATCGGCTGCAAGCGGCAATCGAGGATCTCGAGGCCGACCTTGGTTTTCTCGTGATACGTGGCGTACAGGCCGAGGTCGGCCATCTTGACCATCTGCGGAGAGATGCGCGCCTGGGCCGCGATCGCGTAGTCGCGCGTCTGCAGCCGCTCGAGATAGTGCGGCAGGCCGGCATAGCCGAGCCGGGTATCATAGGGGCTGGCGGCCGGGAAGCGGATCGCATCGCTGGGACCGTTCTCCATGCGATAGGTGAGCTCGCTGGCCATGTCGGCGAAAATCTTTGCCTGCAGGCGCGAGGTGCGCGTCTCCGTTACGGCCCAGGCCGCCAATAGCGCGACCAGCAGCAGCAAGACCAGCAGCAGCCACAGCTTCCAGCGGCGCTTGCGCGGCGCCGGCTCGTCGCCGCCGGGCTCGCCCTGCGGGCCGCCCGGAATGCCGCCATTGCCCGCCAGGTGCGGGAAGGCTTCGTACAGGGGAACGTCGTTGCCGCCGGCAGCGAGCGCAGGGGCGCCTGCCGCGGCAGCGGCAGCGGCAGGCGCCGGCGCAGCCGTGGAAGGCGCGGCCGAGGCCGACGTCAAGTCCGCTTCGTCGAAGCTCGGCTCGCTGCGTTCATTGGCGGCACGCTTGCCGGATACATTACTTGGCCGTCCGAGACGGCGAATACTTTCCATGATGGCTTAACCGGTCTGAATCAAAACGCTAGCAATCCCCGCCAACCTGCTCGCCATCTCTGTTGCTGCTGGTCCGTTCGAGTGATCGTGGTCTTTGTTAGTTCGCACACTGCTGGTGCAATCCCACTCCAGATCGCACCGTCCATAGGCAATATTCCACCACATCAATACGTCCCGCGCGAAGCGCCATTTAACATATTTGCCGTGCTTAGAATATTTTCGCAAAAAAACAACGTGGTCTTGGCTGAGTGACATTACCAAGTGCAATTCTGTCCACACCTATTGGTCTAGCCGCCAATCCTTAACGCACTGGAAATGCCTGCGGTGCACAGCCGTCGCTTGATCCACGTCCAAAGGCCAGTATTTGTCCAAGCCTTAAACAGGCTGGGTCACCTCTTCGGCGCGCAACTCTTCCAGGGCTTGCAGGCAGTAGTACTGGAACCAGAGCCCCGCGAACAGGAAGATCATCACGTACAGCCACAGCGATACGAGCGCCAGCAGCGGGAACAGCACGATCGACAGCACCGCGCCGCCCATCCAGACAATGCCGGGCAGCGCGCCGGCCAGGCCGGTGAGGAAGCCGATCGTGAGCAAGGCCGGCCGGCGCCGCCGCACCACGGCCAGGCGCTCGGCCTGGGTGGCGTGGGCGGCCAGCGCGTCATAGCTCATCACGCGCGAGGTCACCCAGGCCCACAGGCTGGCCTGCACCAGCCAGGCCACCGGCGGCACCGCGTACAGCGGCAGGGTAAACAGCCACAGCAGGGCGAACACGGCGACGCTGCCCAGGTTGATCGCGACGCTCCCGAAGAAGGACCCGCCCTCTTTCCTTGCCAGATGCGGAAACTGGCGCTTGCCGACATAGGTTTCGATGGCCGGCATCGCCACCACGCCCACGAACAGCAGGGCCGAGCCGATCTTGAGCGGTAGCAGCAGCATGATCGCCAGCAGCGGCACCACCATCACTTTCAGCATGCCCAGGCCGACCATTTCGAGCATGCTGCCGCTGGTCTCGAAGCCGCCGTACTCGGCGAACATGCCGTGCAGCCAGTCGAGCAATGGCTGCAGGCCCAGCCACATCCCCACGCTCCACAGGGTGATCGCGAGCAGCAGCGGCGCCAGCGACAGCAGCAGCATGCGGCCGCTGAACTGCGCGCGCAGGGCGCGGCGGCAAGCGGTCAATACACCGTTCATGGGGCTTTCCTTGGCGGCATGGGTTCTCCTGGTAATAGGTCGGGCCGGGCGTCGATGCCGCCATTCTACGGGATGGCACATTCGACACCCATGCACTACAATCGCCGTTCAATCTGAACAACAAGGAAGACCATGTCCACCATCACCACCGAATCCGGCCTGCAATACGAAGACCTCGTCACCGGCGAAGGCGCCGAAGCGAAGGCAGGCCAGCACGTCACCGTGCACTATACCGGCTGGCTGCGCAACGACGACGGCAGCCTGGGCGCCAAGTTCGATTCGAGCAAGGACCGCAACGACCCGTTCGAGTTCGCGCTCGGCGCCGGCCACGTGATCCGCGGCTGGGACGAAGGCGTGCAAGGCATGAAGGTCGGGGGTTCGCGCCGCCTGACCATCCCCGCCAGCCTCGGTTATGGCGCACGCGGCGCCGGCGGCGTGATTCCGCCGAACGCGACCCTGATCTTCGACGTCGACCTGCTGGCCGTCTAAGCGTGCATGCCGTGCGCCGTCCTGCGGCGGCGCACGGTCCGGCCGTCTCGGCGCCGGTATTTGAACATCTCTTCTAAAGCGCGGCCGGATTTCCCGTACCCGCTTGTCCTCTACGCTAAGATGCCTGCCGCATTGTCCAAGCGACAATACCGCAATCAACCATCACAGGAGTTTCCATGAGCTTGCAAGAACAGTTCAACCAGGCCCAGGCCGATTCGAAGAATCTGTCGGAGCGTCCGGACAATATGACCTTGCTCAAGATCTACGCGCTGTTCAAGCAGGGGTCGAGCGGCGACGTGACCGGCGAGCGTCCGGGCATGACCGATTTCGTGGCGCGCGCCAAGTATGATGCCTGGGCTGGCCTGCAGGGTACCTCGCAAGAGGACGCGCAGCAGCAGTACATCGATCTGATCGAGGAACTGAAGGGCTGATCCCACGGCGATGCGCCTGGACCGTGGGGTGGACAGCTCTGCCGTCCACCCCACGGTCCACACCGGTGCTTACGCCGCCGCGGCGAACGTCTTGCGCATCTTCTCCGCCACCCTGGCCTCGATGGCCGGCGCGAACGCGCCCATGAAGAAGCCCAGGCGGATGCGCATCGCGGCGCGCTGGTCTTCCAGGGTCAACATTCCTTCCACACCACTGCGCTCGAAGCGCAGCACATCGCCGTCCCACCTGCATTCCAGCCCATATTCGGCCGCGATACGTTGCGCCACCTGCTCGGCTGCAGAGCGCGCCGCGTCCGGGCTCAGGCTGTGCTGCTGGACGATGCTGATTTCCGCCATCTGACTGATCCTTCCTGAATCGATTGCAAACAATCCGCCATGATGCCAGTTGCGGCCGGCCTGTGCCAGAGCTCGCCAAAAACCCGTGATCGCGCAAGATCTTCATTGACGGATATCAAAGCGTGCCCGACAGGGAGCGCGACGATGAAGACGCAAGCCCGTCATTACGCGAGGAGTCGTCATGGAAACCCCCGTCGTGCCAGCGAACCGCCTGTTGCCGAGCGATCCAGAGGCGCCGCCAACCGCCCCGCCTCCGGCGCGCTACGTCCCCACCCCGAGCGCACCCTACCGCCAGCAGCAGCGCGCCGCGCGCCTGCTCGCCGGCCCCGACGCCCCCGATCCGGCGCCGCCGCCGGCTTCCGAACCGCCGTCCCACGCCTTCGGCGCCCGCGTCCTCATGTGGAAGCAAGACCCGACGGTGAGCGAGATCGGCACCCGCCAGGCCTTCCTGCCCGGCGTGGTGCTGGCCGGCCCGCGCGACGCCCGCATCGCGCCCGGCGCGCCGGGGATCGCCGCGGTCGAGCCGAACGCCTTCGGCGACTTCGTCACCCAGCCCGACACGCCGCAGTTCGACGCCGTCCACACCTTCGTCGTGGTGCGCCAGACCCTCACCATGTACGCGCGCGCGCTGGCCGCCGCCGGCGTCTCGATGCCGCTGCCATGGCAATGGAACAACAGCAGCGACACCCGGCCGCTGCTGATCTTCCCGCACGGCCTGCCCAATGTCATGAACGCCTTCTACAGCCGCAGCCAGGCCTGCCTCAAATTCGGCGACTTCATCCCCGACGGCGCCCTCGACCGGGTATTTACCTGCCGCTCGTTCGACATCGTGTCGCACGAGACCGCGCACGCCGTGCTGGACGGCATCAAGCCGCTGTGGCTGCAGGCCGACGCCCCGCCCCAGACCGGCGGCCTGCACGAAGCCTTCGGCGACCTCACCGCCATCTTCCTGGCCCTGTCCCAGCTCGACCAGTGCGACGCCGTGATCGCGCAGACCAAGGCCGACCTGCACGACAAATCCTTCCTGGCCGACATTGCCGAGCAGTTCGGCCTGGCGCTCGGCAACAGCACCGGCCTGCGCAACGCCGACAACGACATGACACTGAGCGAGGCCGGCGCCCAGGTCCACGCCATCTCCCAGGTGTTCACGGGGGGTGTCTACGATGTGCTGGCCGACCTGTTTTCCCATGAACGCAGTCCCGAGCGCGAAGACGACGCCGCCGTCCTGCACCGGGTGGCCGGCTACCTGAGCGGGGTACTGATGCGCGCCCTGATCGCCGCCCCCGACGCAGCCGCCACTTATGCCGACGTGGTCAACGCCATGCTGCAGCTGGTCACGGGCGACGGCAAGCCGGCCGCCTATGCCGACGCCATCCGCACCCAGTTCAGCCGGCGCGAGGTGGTCGAGGCCGGCCATGGCGGCGGCCTCGACGGCGCGGCGAGCTTCTTCCCCGGCCTGCCCCTGGCGGCGCGGGTCTGCGACGCGCCCGGCGCGCGCCAGGACCGGCGCGCCTGCTGCGGCACCATGCAGCTGGCCGAATACGACTGCGCCGAGCGCTTGCTGGCCGGCGAAGCACGCCTGCTGGCGCGCTGGTGCGCCGAGCATGGCCGCCACAGTCCGGCGCAGCCGGGCCAGCCGGCGTCTCCCCCGCCGTCCGACCCGGCATCCGGTACGGCGTCACACACCTCGATGCCGGCATGAAGATCAGCGCGCGCGCCTGCGGCGGTTTCGCCGGTCTGGCCCGGTCCTACGAACTGGACACCTCCACCCTCGCCGCAGGGCCGGCCCTCGAGACGCTCTTGCGGCGTCTCGATTTCTTCGGCGCCGCCCCGGCCTGCGCGGTCGGCGCCGACCTGCCGCGCTGGGAAATCACGGTCGAGGACGGCCAGCGCTGCCACACCGTCTCCCTGAGCGAAGACGGCGGCGGCGCCGAATGGCAGCATTTGCTCGACCACCTGCGGCGGGCCGGTTGAGGGGCGCCCCAGCGCCAGGTCGTGCGCCATGAGGCGTCTTCTCCGGCGCCATTTCACTGCCCGGCCATCCCCGCCAGGCACTTGACAGTCCACTAAACCGCACGCACGTGCGCTTTCCCCGATCATTTGCTTATGTAGATTGTGTATATAGGCGAATTTGTGAGAAAAGCCGAATTGCCCTAAAATACAGTGCTTTGCTCTGTCCGGCCGGCCTCCTCTTCGTTCTTGCGCCCGGCGACGCGACATCCCACCAATTGATAGGACTGTTATGACCCACGTTGTCACCGAATCGTGCATCCGTTGTCGTTACACCGACTGCGTCGATGTATGCCCGGTAGATTGTTTCCGGGAAGGCCCGAATTTCCTCACCATCGATCCTGATGAGTGCATCGACTGCGCCGTTTGCGTTGCCGAGTGCCCGGTGAATGCAATCTTTGCCGAAGAAGACGTGCCTGGCGACCAACAGCAGTTCATCAAGATCAATGCCGACCTCTCGCGCTTCTGGCCTTCGATCACCAAGACGAAGCCGGCCCTGCCAGACGCGGAAGAATGGAAAGACGTCAAGGACAAGCTCGACCAACTGGCCCGCTAAGCACGCCGCTGCGCCGCCCGTTCGGCGCCGGCCCGGGGTCGTCCTGCATGGCAGTGCTGGCTGCCATCGCCTCATCAATCAAAAATCACAGGAAGTAAGCGCATGACTATCAGTGCCACCCACGAAGCGGGCAGCATCGCTCCCAACAGTTCCTTCGCCGGCGCCATCGAAGCGGACGCCGTGATCATCGGCGCCGGCCCGGTCGGCCTGTTCCAGGTCTTCGAGCTCGGCCTGCTCGAAATCAAGGCCCACGTCATCGATTCGTTGCCGGCCGTCGGCGGCCAGTGCGTGGAACTGTATCCGGACAAGCCGATCTATGACATCCCTGCCGTCCCGGTGTGCACCGGCCAGGAACTGACCGACAACCTGCTCAAGCAGATCGAGCCGTTCGAGCCCACCTTCCACCTGGGCCAAGAGGTGACGACCGTCCAGCGCCGCGAAGACAACCGCTTCAACGTCGAGACCTCGACCGGCACCCGGTTCATCACCAAGACCATCTTCATCGCGGCCGGCGTCGGTTCGTTCCAGGCGCGCACGATCAAGGTCGACGGCATCGACAAGTTCGAGAACGAGCAGTTGTTCTACCGCGTCAAGGATCCGGCACGCTTCGAAGGCAAGAACATCGTCATCTGCGGCGGCGGCGACTCCGCGCTGGACTGGGCCCTGAACTTCGTCGGCAAGGCCGAATCGGTCGTGCTGGTGCACCGCCGCGAAGACTTCCGCGCCGCACCAAGCTCGGTCGCCAAGATGAAAGCCCTGTGCGACGAGTACGAAATGCAGCTGATCACCGGCCAGGTGACCGGTTTCGACGAAAAAGACGGCCAGCTCAGCGAAGTCAAGGTCACCGGCGCCGACGGCGTCACCCGCCGCGTGCCGCTGGACATGCTGCTGGTGTTCTTCGGCCTGTCGCCGAAACTCGGTCCGATCGCCGAATGGGGCCTGGACATCGAGCGCAAGCAACTCAAGGTCGTGGACACCGAGAAGTTCGAGACCAATGTCCCGGGCATCTTCGCCGTGGGCGACATCAACACCTATCCGGGCAAGAAGAAGCTGATCCTGTCGGGCTTCCACGAAGCCGCGCTGGCCGCTTTCGGCGCCGCGCCCTACATCTTCCCGGACAAGAAGATCCACATGCAGTACACGACGACGTCGCCGAAACTGCACAAGATCCTGGGCGTCGAAACCCCGGTGTTCGACTAAGACGACATCGCCGCGGCAGCTTACTGTGCCCGATAAGCGTTCAGTAACTTCGCGGCGACATAGTCCCCTGAAACGCCCCTCTTGCGGGGCGTTTTGTTTTATGTGGGCCGACCAACGGAGCGCACCCCGGCAAATATGCTACAAGTGCACCATGCATTGGGGAGAACCGGAAGCCTTGTTTCCACCGGCCAATCCAAATCCCCTATAATCGGATGAAGCTTATGCGCTGGCGATATTAGCGCAGTGTCAATACGAAGGAACCTTTATGCTTTACCAACTGCACGAAATGCAACGCTCCTTCCTGACCCCGCTGATGCAGTGGGCCGAAGCATCTTCCAAGCTGTTTTCCAATCCCGTGTCGCCGTTTGCGCACACCCCGTTTTCCCAACGTATCGCCGCCGGCTACGAGCTGATGTACCGCCTCGGCAAGGAATACGAAAAACCGGCCTTCGGCCTCAAATCCACCACCATCGACGGTGAAGAGATCGGCATCGTCGAACGCATCGTCGTCGACAAGCCCTTCTGCAAGCTGCTGCATTTCAAGAAAGACATGGGCGACGCCGCCTTCGCCGCCCTCGCCCAGCCGACGGTACTGGTGGTGGCGCCGCTGTCCGGCCACCACGCGACGCTGCTGCGCGATACCGTCAAGGCGCTGCTGGTCGAGCACGACGTCTATATCACCGACTGGGTCGACGCCCGCATGGTGCCGCTGGCCGACGGCGCGTTCCACCTGGACGACTACGTGTTCTACGTGCAGGACTTCATCCGCCACCTTGGTCCGGACGTGCACGTGATCTCGGTATGCCAGCCGACGGTGCCGGTGCTGGCCGCGATCGCCTTGATGGCGAGCAACAAAGATGCCAAGCAACCGAAGACGATGACGATGATGGGCGGCCCGATCGACCCGCGCAAATCGCCGACCGCGGTCAACGACCTGGCCATCGAGAAGCCGTATTCGTGGTTCGAGAACACCGTGATCTATGCAGTGCCAGGCAATTACCCGGGCTTCGGCCGCAAGGTCTATCCGGGCTTCCTGCAGCACGCCGGCTTCATCGCCATGAACCCGGGCCGCCACGCCCAGAGCCACCGCGAGTTCTACCAGCACCTGGTGCGCGGCGACGATGACTCGGCCGAGGCGCACCGCAAGTTCTATGACGAATACAACGCCGTGCTGGACATGCCGGCCGAATACTACCTGGACACCATCAAGACCGTGTTCCAGGACTACAGCCTGCCGAAAGGCACCTGGAAGGTCGGCGGCCAGCTGGTGCGCCCGCAAGACATCGAATCGGTCGCCCTGCTCACCGTCGAGGGCGAACTGGACGATATCTCGGGCCTGGGCCAGACCAGCGCCGCGCTGACGCTGTGCACCGGCATCCCGAAGGACAAGAAGCAGGATTTCGTGGTGGAAAAGGCCGGCCACTACGGCATCTTCTCGGGTCGCCGCTGGCGCGAGATCGTGTGCCCGAAGATTACCGAGTTCATTCGCGCGAACCGCTGAACGGACCCGGAAGAGACAAAACCGTGGCCAGGCGCCACGGTTTTTTTGTGCTCCGGACCCGTATCAGTGCCTCATCTCAGCGCCCCATCACCACCCGGGCCACGCGCCCCGTCGCAATCGCGACCAGCGCATAGCTTTCACCGGCATCGACCCATTGGTGCCCGCGCGGCGGCTTGGACAGCCGCAGGGCGCGCCAGTCCTCGACCACGTGCTGGTGCGCCTGGTAGCGCGCCGGCAGGCGCTCGCCGCGCCGCAATTCCCCATCCGCTTCCACGCTCCGGTAACGCGCCGGATGTGCTTGCGCGGAATGAGGGGTTCGTCCATTGGCGTCGGCCTTGCCGGCGCCCGTCTGCTGCAAGCCGTCCCCTGCCGAAAAGATGGCGGCGAACAGCAAGGGCGCGATCAACTCGTTCATGTCCAATCCCCGGGGTCAGCGTGAGGCGATAGTACAGCAGAGATGCAAGGGATGGTCTGTTCGCTTGCCCACGTAGGGAACGGAACGGATGAGCAAGGCCGCGTTCGCCAAAAGACCGGGCTGATCGCCTCCAGCCCCGTTTTGGCGGATAATGTCGGCTTGACCAGCATGCGCCCCAGCAGAACCCTCCCGCCGTGACCATATCCCTCGCCGACCAGCTCGAAGACCTGCTGCCCCAGACCCAGTGCACCAAGTGCGGCTATCCTGCCTGCCGTCCCTATGCCGAGGCCATGGCGCGCGGCGAGGCCGAGATCAACCAATGCCCGCCGGGCGGCATGGAAGGCGTGCGCCGCCTGGCCGCGGCGACGGGCCGCAAGGTGATCCCGCTCAATCCGGCCAACGGCCTCGAACGAGCGCGCCCGGTCGCCTTCATCGACGAGTCGCTCTGTATCGGCTGCACCCTGTGTATCCAGGCCTGCCCGGTCGACGCGATCCTGGGCGCGGCCAAGCAGATGCACACCATCCTGCCGAGCCTGTGCACCGGCTGCGACCTGTGCGTCGCGCCCTGCCCGGTCGACTGCATTGCGATGGTGCCGGTCACGGGCGAACGTACCGGCTGGGACGCCTGGTCGCAGCAGGATGCCGACGCCGCGCGCGCGCGCCACGACTTGCGCAGCGCACGCCTCCAGCGCGAACGCGAGGAAAACGACGCCCGCCTGGCCGCCAAGGCCGTGGAAAAGATGCGCGCGGTCACCGCGGAAGAAACCAACACGCCGGAAGAACTGGCCGAGAAAGAGCGCAAGCGCGCCATCATCGCCGCGGCCATGGAGCGCGCGCGCCTGAAGGCGGCCGGCAACCAGGACAAGAACTGAGCCACGATGAATCCCGCCAAACGCCTGGAAATCTTTACCCGCTTTCGCGCCGCCAATCCCAAGCCGACCACCGAACTCGAATTCACGACGCCGTTCGAACTGTTGATCGCGGTGCTGCTGTCGGCGCAGTCCACCGACGTCGGGGTCAACAAGGCCATGCGCCGCCTGTTCCCGGTGGCGAACACCCCGCAGGCGATCCTCGACCTGGGGATCGACGAACTCAAATCGTATATCTCGACCATCGGCCTGTACAACACCAAGGCCAAGAACGTGATGGCGACCTGCCAGATCCTGGTCGAGCAGCATGGGGGCGAGGTGCCGCCCGTGCGCGAGGCGCTGGAGTCGCTGCCGGGCGTGGGTCGAAAGACCGCGAACGTGGTGCTCAATACCGCCTTCGGCGAACCGACCATGGCGGTCGACACCCACATCTTCCGCGTCTCGAACCGGACCAATATCGCGCCGGGCAAGAACGTCGACATCGTCGAACAAAAACTCTTGAAGTTCGTGCCGAAAGACTTCTTGCACGACGCCCACCATTGGCTGATCCTGCACGGCCGCTACACCTGCGTGGCGCGCAAGCCGAAATGCTGGAACTGCCTGATCGCCGACCTGTGCGAATTCAAGGCCAAGACGCCGGCGCCGGCCGGCGTGCTCGATCCGGCCGTGGCCGCGGCCAACGCGGCAACCTAGATCCGCGTTTCGCCGGTGGCGAACGAGGCGCGCACGATACGCCCGCCCTGCACCTCATAGACGCACAGCATCTCGACCGTCCCCTTCCCCTCGGGGAAGTTGCGGGTCACGATTTCCAGGTCGGTGACGAAGTTGCCCAGCACCGTGCGCGACAGCAGGCGCGCATGCAGGTCGGGCTCGGCGAAGCGCATCTCGTAGCGCGGACGGATCTGGTCGTGGCCCTGGGCCAGCAGTGCGCCGTGCAGGGCGAACTGCTGCGCATCCGTCGCGTAGGTGGCCATCAGGGCCTCGAGGTCCTTGGCGTTGTAGGCCTCGAGCTGGGCCTGGACGACGGCGAGCGGGGAATGTGGCATGATTTCTCTCGAAAAAATGGCGCACCTCCCAGCAGGAGGTACGCCTGATCAATTTATTGCGGCAAGCGAACGCTCACCTTACAGCAGCACCATATTGTCGCGATGAACCAGTTCCGGTCCCTCGACGAAGCCCAGGATGCGTTCGATCTCGGTCGACGAATGGCGCATGATGCGCCGCACTTCGCTGCTGGCATAGTTGGTCAGCCCGCGCGCCAGCGGCTTGCCGGCCTCGTCGACGCAGGTGATCACCTGGCCGCGGCCGAACTCGCCGTTCACGGCCAGCACGCCGATCGGCAGCAGCGACTTGCCTTCTTTCGTGAGTTTGGCGACCGCGCCGGCGTCGATCACGACCTCGCCCGTGGTGTGCAGGTGGTCGACCATCCACTGGCGGCGCGCCGTCAGGCGTCCGGTGGCGGCCAGCAACTGCGTGCCGATCGATTCGCCGCCGGCCAGGCGGGTGAGCACGTCCGGCTCGCGGCCCCAGGCGATCACGGTGTGGGCGCCGGAACGCGCCGCACGCTTGGCGGCCAGCACCTTGGTCAGCATGCCCCCGCGTCCGATGCTGCTGCCGGCGCCGCCGGCCATCGCCTCCAGGGCCACGTCGCCGGCCTGGGCCTGCTCGATCAGCTGGGCGTTCGGGTCCTTGCGCGGATCGGCCGAATACAAGCCCGGCTGGTCGGTCAGGATCACCAGCGCATCGGCCTCGATCAGGTTGGCGACCAGGGCGCCGAGCGTGTCGTTGTCGCCGAACTTGATCTCGTCGGTGACGACGGTGTCGTTCTCGTTGATGATCGGGACCACGTTCAGGCGCAGCAAGGTGGTCAGCGTCGAGCGCGCATTCAGGTAGCGCTCGCGGTCGGCCAGGTCGGCATGGGTCAGCAGCACCTGGGCGGTCTTGACGCCGTGCGCGCTGAAGCTGGATTCGTAGATTTGCGCCAGCCCCATCTGGCCGCAGGCGGCACAGGCCTGCAGCTCATGGATATCGGTCGGGCGTTTTGCAAACCCGAGGCGCAGCATGCCTTCGGCGATGGCGCCCGAGCTGACCAGCACGACGTCCTTGCCGAGCGCACGCAGCGCGGCGATCTGGAAGGCCCAGCGGGCGATGGCGGTATGGTCGAGGCCACGCCCTTCGTCGGTGACGAGGGAGGAGCCGACCTTGACGATGATGCGGGAGGCGTGTTGGAGTGCGGAGTTCATGGCGACAGGATCTTCCCCCGCGGTCGCAACGCGAGCAGGGAAAGTCCTGCCAGCAGTTCAACCGCGCAGATGACTAATAATACCCCCGTGGGCAAGCCGATCGCGAATGCCGCGACGAGGCGGCCGGCCGGCTGGGCCAGGAGGAACAGGGCAGTAAGGTCGCCGAGCATGGGCTGGTCGCCCTGCCTGGCCGCCAACAGCGCCAACCCCGCGGTAGCGAGGCGGATGCCGACGTAGATGGCGTAGAACTGGCTGTAGCCGTTCACGCCGACGAGAAACAGGCCCATCACCGACGCAATGCGGTCGGGATCGAGCATGGCCGCGAGCGCGGCCAGCGAACTGACGGTCGCGACCAGCTGCAACAGCTGGCCACGCAGCCAGGCGCGGGACCATATCGTGGTCGGTGCAGCGCTTGCGCTCAAGTTCAGTCTTCGATGATCTTGAAACGTGGATCGTCAGGATCGATCGACGAGATGCCGCGCGCTTCCTCGGTCATCGAGGTTTCTTCGGCGCGCTGCTCGGAATGGCGCTTTTCTTCGAGGTGCAGGTAGATCGCGTTGATCAGGTCCTGGCAGCCTTCGCGGTTCAGGGCCGAGATCTCGAACACGGGCCCCTTCCAGGCCAGGCGCTTGATGACGTCCTTGACGCGCTTCTTGCGCTCGGCCTCGTCGAGCACGTCGAGCTTGTTCAGCACCAGCCAGCGCGGCTTGTTGAGCAGCTCTTCGTCGTACTTTTCGAGTTCCTTGATCAGGGCCTTGGCTTCCTTGACCGGGTCGACCTTTTCGTCGAACGAGGACAGGTCGACGATGTGCAGCAGCAGGCCGGTACGGGCCAGGTGGCGCAGGAACTGGTGGCCGAGACCCGCGCCTTCGGAGGCGCCTTCGATCAGGCCGGGAATGTCGGCGATGACGAAGCTCTTCTCGTGCGACACGCGCACCACGCCCAGGTTCGGGTGCAAGGTGGTGAACGGGTAGTCGGCGATTTTCGGCTTGGCGTTCGACACGGCCGTGATGAAGGTGGACTTGCCGGCGTTCGGCATGCCCAGCAGGCCCACGTCGGCGAGCACCTTCAGCTCGAGCCGCAGGGTCCGGCGCTCGCCATCCTTGCCCTCGGTCTTCTGGCGCGGTGCGCGGTTGGTCGAGGTTTTAAAATGGATATTGCCCCAGCCACCCTCGCCGCCCTTGGCCAGCAATTCGGTCTGGCCGTGCTCGGTCAGGTCGGCGATGATCTCGCCGTTGAGATCGTCGATGATCAGCGTGCCGACCGGCATGCGGATCGTGATGTCCTCGGCGCCCTTGCCATAGCAATCGGAGCCACGGCCCGGTTCACCGTTCTTGCCGGTGTGGACTTTCGAGTAACGGAAGTCGACTAGGGTATTCACATTGCGGTCGGCAACCACAAAGATCGAGCTGCCCTTGCCGCCGTCGCCGCCGTCCGGACCGCCGAATGGGCGGAACTTCTCGCGACGGAACGAGGCGCACCCGTTGCCGCCGTCGCCAGCGATGACTTCAATTCTTGCTTCGTCAATAAACTTCATGATTGTGACCGCTTAAAAACTAAAAAGGCCCTACCGTGGGCAGAGCCTTTCGATGGAAGGCTTGCGCCTTGCAAAGAAGCGCCGCTAGTGCGGCGCAGATGCGTTATTACGCTGCGACTGCTTCGTTGGCAACGACGGTCACGAACTGCTTCGAGCCCACGCCTTGCTTGACGAACTTGACGGTACCGTCGACCAGCGCGAACAGGGTGTGATCCTTGCCCGTGCCGACGTTGGTGCCAGCGCGCACTGGGGTGCCGCGCTGACGGATGATGATGCCGCCGGCGTTGATTGCCTGGCCGCCGTAGACTTTCACGCCGAGGCGCTTGCTTTCTGAGTCACGGCCGTTGCGGGTAGTACCGCCGCCTTTTTTGTGTGCCATTTGTTTACTCCTTGATGACTATGCTGGGAACCGGAACGGCGATTAGCCGTTGATCGTGACGATCTGGATTTCGGTGAAGTTCTGGCGATGGCCTTGACGCTTCTGGTAGTGCTTACGACGGCGCATCTTGAAGATACGGACCTTGTCGTGACGACCATGCGAAACCACTTTCACCAGCACCGTTGCACCTTCGACCAGCGGAGCACCAAACTTGATGCTTTCGCCTTCGCCAACGGCGAGGACCTGATCGATCGTGAGTTCGGAACCAATGTCAGCCGGTATCTGTTCTACTTTAAGTTTTTCACCAGCGACAACTTTGTATTGCTTGCCACCGGTTTTTATGACCGCGTACATGATTTGAAACCTCATCAAATGTTAAAAGAATCCGCCAGCAACAGAGCCCCGCGCAAGAGCGCTGGACTGTTCGTAAGCCGGGGAACAGGGGATTATACATAAATTGCCGTGGTGCGTCAAAAGCGATCGGCGAACGTTTCCTTGCGTGGCGGGACACCAACGTCGCACGGGGCGCCGGCCAACCCATCCCGCATGCGCCCTGCCCTCCAGGCAGGACGGATATCCATTGCATACCGTATAATCGCGGCACTCTTATAGTTAACCCACGTCTTCGCAGGTCAGCCTTGTCAGCCGCCACTCAACACGCCCAACAGAACACCATCGTCCAATCGATCGCCCCTGACATGGAGGCCGTCAATACGGTGATCCGCCAGCGGCTGCACTCCGACGTCACCCTGGTGAACCAGATTGCCGAGTACATCATCAGCGCGGGCGGCAAGCGCATCCGCCCGGTACTGGTGCTGCTGCTGGCCAATGCCTACGGCTACCGCGGCACGGCCCACCACGAGCTGGCCGCAGTGGTCGAGTTCATCCACACCGCCACCCTGCTGCACGACGACGTGGTCGACGAATCCTCGATGCGCCGCGGCCGCCAGACCGCCAACGCCCTGTTCGGCAATGCCGCCTCGGTGCTGGTGGGCGACTTCCTGTATTCGCGCTCGTTCCAGATGATGGTCGGCCTGGACAATATGCGCGTGATGCAGATCCTGTCCGATGCGACCAACGTGATCGCCGAAGGCGAAGTCCTGCAGCTGCTGAACATGCATGACCCGGACGTGACCGAGGCGGCCTACCTGCTGGTGATCCGCTCCAAGACCGCCAAGCTGTTCGAAGCAGCGGCCGAGCTCGGCGCACTGGTGGCCGGCGCCAACGACGCGCAGATCGACGCGGCCGGCGAATACGGCCGCTCGCTGGGCACCGCCTTCCAGCTGATCGACGACGTGCTCGACTATGCGGGCGACGCCGCCGAGATCGGCAAGAACCTGGGCGACGACCTGCGCGAAGGCAAGCCCACCCTGCCGCTGATCTGGCTGATGGAACATGGCACGCCCGAACAGCGCGAGCTGGTGCGCAACTGCATCGAGCAAGGCGACGAGCAGCAGTTCGACGCCGTGCTGGCAGCGGTGACGTCGAGCGGCGCGCTGGATTACACCCGCACGCAGGCCGAGGAAGCGGCCCGCCGCGCGTCGAACGCGATCGCCGATTTGCCCGACAGCGTCTACAAGGACAGCCTGCTCCAACTCAGCCGTTTCGCTGTTGACAGGAACCATTGAGGGATTTTATAGTAATGCCATCCCGGGGTGACCTGTAAAGACACCCCAAACCGTCGGGGTGTAGCTTAGCCCGGTAGAGCGCTACGTTCGGGACGTAGAGGCCGGAGGTTCGAATCCTCTCACCCCGACCAAACGAATATTTGAAAAGCCTAAGTGATTCAAGCACTTAGGCTTTTTGCTTTTAGTCGTTATGAATGAAGATTCGGAGTAAATCCTTAACCTCGATGGCCCAAGGATGGCCCGCGAAAATCGATATTGTTTTGAATTGCAAAATGATCTCGGCGTCGGCGTCGGCGTAAGCAAACTTTGGCTTGACGCTGCCGCGAATTTCCTCATACGATTATGCATGGGTGAACGCAACAGCGTTCCTGCCTAGCGCCATACAAGATCGCTGTGTAGCCCAGGGCGCGCGGGGCAGGGAGATCAGGCCAACTGAGAGATAACCTGATTGAGAGAGCAGCTCAACGCTCGGCGTATACCCGCCAGGGTGTAGATACAGGTGCGCAAGCGCAACCGACACCTGCTATCAAGCCCAAGTGAACAAGGCCCCGTGAGGTGCGGCGAAGAACGTCAAGATTCTGAACTTGATGCGCCGTAACCAATAGCATCGGCTCTCGCAAGCGCGTTTGCTTGTGAGACTCCTATGCCGAGATCATCTTCAGTCGCCCGCACTGGCGATTCATCACACCCCACCCTTTCAAAAAGTACGCCAAAGCCGGGGACGCAGGCTGTCGCCGGTGGCTTCGGCCCCGCCTTTCTCGCTCCTGCGGCGCTACTCGTAGTGCCGCCTGCTGATCTGCCACGAATTCTGTTCATCGAACAACTTGCCAATCTCATTGGTAAGACAGAGACGACGATCAGAACCTGCGCGACGAACGCCAAATATGCCCATCTGATCCCTCGACCGTTCAAGCTACCGAATAGCAGGCGCCTTTGCTGGTACGAGCGCGATGTCCTGGTTTGGATCGAATCGACTCGACCGGCTGAGCCACCGCCGCCGCGCCGTCCTCGCGGCCGCCCAACGAAAGCCGAACAGCTATCGCGGGCTCGATGGCGCAGAACGCCGCAATGCAGGGTGCTGCTAAGGTGGATGAGCAATGAGCCGCACCGACCGCGCCCCCATTGTCGGCGACGCCTCCCTACGCGCCGAATATGCGGCTGCGCTGATCGCGCGGTAAGCGTCCTCCCAGCACCGTCTGTACCTAGCCAACTCGCTCTGCGAAAGTAGTTCCCGTTACTTTTTGATGGGAACTACTGTGGACACTGTTGGCCAGACGAGCAATCGCAAGGGACGTCCCAATTATCCGACCGAGTTCAAGCACCGCCTGGCCACGACAGCGTGTGAACCAGGTGTGTCGGTGTCGAAGCTGGCGCAGCAACATGGGATCAACACGAACATGCTGTTCAAATGGCGGCGCGACCTGCGTGCTGGCCTGCTGACAGAGTCGAAATCGCAGTCGGCGCATCTGCTGCCCGTCGTGGTGCAGCGCGCCCAGGCACTGCAGGCACATCCAAGCGTCACATCGTCAGCAGGCATTATTGAGATCGTCATCGCCGACGCAGTTGTCCGCGTCGGTGCCGGCACCGATGCCGTGTTGCTCCAGTTGGTACTTCACAGTCTGCGCACATGATCGGCCTGCCTGCTGGCACGAGGATCTGGCTTGCCGCCGGCGTCACCGACATGCGTGCCGGGATGAACGGCCTGGCGGCGAAAGTCGAAACTGCGTTGGCTGAAGACCCGTACTGCGGCCATGTGTTCGTGTTCCGCGGTCGGCGCGGTGACATGCTCAAGGTCTTGTGGTGGTCCGGCGATGGCCTGTGTCTGCTGGCAAAGCGACTTGAACGCGGCCGCTTCGTCTGGCCGCAGGCAGACAGCGGCAGCGTCTCGCTGACGCAGGCGCAGCTTTCGATGCTGCTCGAAGGGATCGACTGGCGCCGGCCTGAACGCACCTGGCGACCGACGTCAGCCTTGTAAACGTCCGTTGCCTCGCGTAAACTCAGCCCATGCTGACCGCCGCCGACCTCCCCAACGACATCGATGCCCTGAAGGCATTGCTGTTGGCACGCGACGAGCAGATCGTGGGACTGCAGGCACAGCTGAACACGCGCGCCGCCGAGATCGAGCATCTGAAATTGTGGATCGCAAAGCTGCGGCGCATGCAGTTCGGCCGCAAGTCCGAGAAGCTCGACCACCAGATCGAACAGCTTGAATTGCAGTTGGAGGATTTGCAGGCCGACGACGCCGAGGCCGAACGGGAAATGCCGCCCGCCGATCGCGCGCCACGTCAGCGTGCGCCGCGCAAGCCACTGCCCGAGCATCTCCCGCGCGATGAAAAAGTGTATCTGCCGGCGACGACAGATTGCCCAGCCTGTGGCGGGAACCTGAAACAGCTCGGTGAGGATGTGTCCGAGCAGCTGGAGTTCGTGCCCGCCAGCTTCCGCGTGATCCGCCATGTGCGCCCTAAATTGGCCTGCGGCTGCTGCGATGCAATCGTTCAGGCGCCAGCACCAAGCCGCCCGATCGAGCGCGGCATCGCCGGGCCCGGTCTACTGGCCCATGTGCTGGTCGCCAAGTTCGCCGACCACCTGCCGCTGTATCGCCAGTCAATGATTTATGCGCGCGAAGGCGTCGATCTGGACCGGGCACTGCTGGCCAGCTGGGTGGGCGCCGCCAGCGCGCTGCTGCGCCCCCTAGTCGACGCGATCCGCAAGCACGTGCTGGCGGCGGCCAAACTGCACGCTGATGACACGCCAGTGCCGGTGCTCGCGCCGGGCAATGGAAAAACCAAAACCGGGCGACTCTGGACCTATGTGCGAGACGACCGGCCGGCCGGCGATTTGACCCCGCCGGCCGTCTGGTTCGCCTACTCGCCAGACCGCAAGGGTATCCATCCGCAAACGCACCTGACCAAGTTCGAGGGCGTGCTGCAAGCTGACGCTTACGCCGGCTTCAACGCCCTGTACGAAGGCGGCGGAATCGACCAAGCGGCATGTTGGGCGCACGCGCGCCGCAAGTTCCACGACCTGCACGTGGCGCGGCCCTCGCCGCTGACGACAGAGGCGCTGCGCCGCATCGCCGAACTGTATCTGATCGAGGCCGAGATCCGCGGCAAACCACCCGACGAGCGCCGGTCGGTGCGACAGGCGCGCGCGCGGCCATTGCTTGACGACCTGGAACAGTGGCTGCGCGCCGCGCTTGAAAAGCTCTCACACAAATCCGACACGTCGGCGGCCATCCTGTACGCCCTAAACCTGTGGCCGGCACTGCTGCATTACTGCGACAACGGCGTCATCGAGATCGACAACTCAGCAGCCGAGCGGGCGCTGCGAGGCATCGCCATCGGCCGGCGCAATTACCTGTTCGCTGGCGCCGACAGCGGCGGCGAACGTGCGGCCGCCATCTACTCGTTGATCGGCACGGCCAAGCTGAACGGGGTCGACCCCGAAGCCTGGTTGCGTCATGTGCTGACGCAGATCGCCGACCATCCCGTCAACTGTGTTGCCGAGCTACTGCCCTGGAATTGCCCCCAGCAGATCAAGCCTACTTGAACAACACTCCGCTTCCCAGCGGTGTGATGCCATCATTAATTAAATCGACGCGCTGCTCAAGACGGTGGTGGGACGACGCTTACATCGCGCGTGGAATTTCCACAGCAGATGCCCATGCACTCGCCGCTGGAACGCAGTACATACCGCGCAAAGCTCAGTCTGCAAAGCTCCCATCACGAGCGGAAGCCTCTGCGTCGACTGATGCGCTGCCCGGCAAGCTGAGCGTTCGCGGCAACAAGCTACTTGAAGTCGGAGTTGCCATCGCGATGGATCCGCCAGATGGGGATGAGTTGATCTTCCATCACTCCATCCTCTGTCAAACCGGTCTGCCACGCCGAAAAGTAAAGGGACGGGAATTTCAACGTCGTGTTGGTTCTGCCTGGCTGCACCTGCAGGCAGGTGTGCTCAACATCGCTGGCATCCCGGTTCCTCAGCCTATCCCGTATGGGGCCACTCCGCGCCTTGCTTTGGCATCGATCTCCACGCTGGCTCTGCGAACCGGCTCACCTGCCATCGAAATTGGTCGTACGCCTGCTGACTTCATGCGGTTGATTGGCATGGCGGACACACAAGGGGGCCGCTACGACACCCTGCGCTGCCAGTTCAACGCAATGGGTGCCTGTCGGCTTCAGATGGGATTCGCAGATCAGACCTTCAACAGTATGGCGGTGAAGCAATACGAAGCCTGGCTGCCACGTATCGCCGGTGAACGCAACAAGTGGCCCAGGGTAATCCCCCCATTTTTAGAGCACGCTAAAAGTAGAGGTTAAGCGGCGAGTGCCAATTTTTGTTTTGGCGTAATACCGCCGAGTGCCATATTGGGCCGGTCGTGATTGTAGGTCCACAGCCAGTTGGTGGCAAATTCCTGGATTTCGTCGAGCGTCTCGAACAGGTGATGGGCAAGCCAATCATAGCGAACCGTCCTGTTGTAGCGCTCGACGTAGGCGTTCTGTTGGGGTTGGCCAGGCTGGATGAAATCGATACGGATGCCGCGCTTGGCAGCCCACGCCAAGGTTACTGCACTGATGTATTCAGGACCGTTATCGCATCGGATTGCTGCCGGCTTGCCGCGCCATTCGATAATCCGGTCGAGTGAGCGTATCACGCGCTCGGACGGCAGCGAGAAATCGACTTCGATCCCCAGGCCTTCGCGGTTGAAGTCATCGATCACGTTGAACAGACGGATGCTGCGCCCATCGGCGAGTTGGTCGTGCATGAAGTCCATCGACCAGCTCTGGTTGATCGCGGTCGGCACCGCCAGCGGGAGCGGTTTCTCGCGCACCAGGCGATGGCGCGGCTTGATGCGCAGGTTCAGTTCGAGTTCGCAGTAAATCCTGTAGACGCGCTTGTGATTCCATTTGAAGCCCTTGACGTTGCGCAGGTACAGGAAGCACAAGCCAAAAACCCAGTTGCGCTGGTTGTTCGTCAGCCGTACCAGCCAATCAGCTATCAGGGCATTTTCCGCGTCCAGCTTGGCCTTGTAGCGATAACAGGTCTGGCTGATGCCAAACGCCTGGCACGCCAGCTTGACCGTCGCTGCTCGCTGCGTTACCGCCCATTGCGCCATCTCCCGCCGCTGAGATGGCGCTACCATTTTTTTGTGAGCGCCTCCGCGACGATCTCGGCCTTGAGGCGCTCCTCGACATACATCTTCTTGAGGCGCCGTTTTTCTTCCTCCAGCTCCTTCATGCGTGCCATCAAGGAGGCATCCATGCCGCCGAACTTGGACCGCCACTTGTAGAACGTGGCGTTGCTAATGCCGTGCTCGCGGCACAGCTCCGGTACAGGGCTGCCGGCTTCGGCTTGCTTGAGGATGGCGATGATCTGGCTGTCGGTAAAGCGGGACGTCTTCATGTAGAGCTTTCTGTTCTTAAGTAGAAATTCTACTTCTGAACGCGCTATTTTTGTGGGGGGATTACCCTGCTGCAGCTTAGCTTCAGAAGGCGGCAGCTTTACTGCGTCGAAGAAGAAGCCTTTCCAGTACAAAACGATGCGGTCGTGACCTTTAAGAAGTGCTTCAGTACAGGCTAGGTCGATGACAGTAACTGTCGAGGGCAACCCAAGGCGGCCTGATGCTGCATGAGCTTCTTCGCGCAGATAGCGAACGGTGTCTTCATAGTGCCGTTCGAATTCAGGGTCTTCGCAAGTCTCCCCGGCCAAGGTCACTTTCGCCTTCTCGATGACCAGAGTCTTCCCTATCAGGCGTGCGGCCTCTTTGTCGTCAAGTGACGAGATTTGCGAGGAGTCGAGCACCTTGGTGAGCTTCCAGCTCCCTAAGATGTCGTCGTTTGGCTCTACGGCCTGCGCCGGCAGGGACGACAAAACAGCCCAAGCCAGAGCGGTAGCGGTGGACCGCACTCGCAGACGGGTGGTTACGCGTAGAAATGACATGGCAGCTCTCCCTTACCTCTTCTTTGGGGCTTCTATTGGCGCGAATGGTGCACTCTCTTCAGCGCGACGAGAGATAAGCCCACGAGCCACAACTTTTTTACCCTTGATTGTCGTGCGCGTCATCTGACGTATGTTGGCTGCTGCGCCTTTGAAATCGCCTTTTTCGATGAGCTTGTACGTGCCGCGACTGCCGCGTGCGCCGGCATTGTAAGTTAAGCTGACGAGAGCATCGAACTGCTCCTGGCTGAGTGCTTGCGCGCGTACGTTGCTGCGTACCTCGCGTTCAGCCTTGGCAACACGACGAGCGTACTCAGAGTCCACCTCAGCTTTGCTAACCGGGCGGGCCAGCTCTTCTTTTGAACATGGACCGCGGTGGGCAAGGATGCCCGCCCCCCAGGTGCAATGGCCTCGACCAGGGCCTCCATCATCGTAGTACTGATACATGTCCACCTCCCGTTTTCGCATGCGTGCACGGGCTTCCGGACTCATGTACATGCTGTCATTAGCGCCGCTTGTGGCTTGGGTCGATGCGGGTGACGTTGCCGGCATTTATGGCTCCTGCGGATTCCGAAGAGAACGCCAATTTACTCCTGCTGAAACGCTCCTTCGTTGCGGGCTAACAAGCAAGCGCGGCGGTTGCGGAGAAATAATTTCACCTGCGCGGACACTCGTCCGTATTCCCATCGGAGAAGCAAATGGCGATTGACGTATATCTGCAAATTGACGGTATCAAAGGCGAATCTCAGGACGATAAACACAAGGACTGGATTGAGTGCCAATCAGTCAACTGGGGCATTCATCAACCCAGGACCGCGACAGCTTCGACCGGTGGCGGCCACACCGCAGAACGTGCCGAGCTACGCGAAGTGACGTTCACCAAGATTGCGGACCTCGCCTCGCCGATTCTGATGCAGCACTGTGCGATGGGAAAAACGATGCCGAAGGCAAAGTTTGAGTTCATGCGTGCGGACGGCCAAGGCAACCCCATCAAGTACTTCGAAATCGAGCTCGAGAACGTCTTAATCGGCGGCATCGAGCCAAGCATCGAGCCTGGGACTATCCTTGATGAACAAGTGAGCCTGAAGTATTCGAAAATCAAATGGCGCTACACCCAACAGAAAATCGGCGGAGGTGCCGGTGGCAGTACTGTAGGCGGCTGGGATTTAGCAGCGAATAAGGTTGCGTGACGACTTGTGCCAGCGCTGCGCCGGCGTCTTGTTGACCGGCTGCCCCCTTGGCCCTAGACTGAATCAGTCAACCAAGGGGGTACTTATGCCTAGACAATTGCCAGATTACCTGCCAGCCAACTGGCCAGACAACGCCTGTATCCCAACGGGTGCAGAGTGGGAAGTTGCGCGGGAGGAGGAACGCATCGCCGCAAGAGTTTTCGAGCAAATGAGGACTACGCGCGCTCAGGAGCCTACGCCTGAATCCATCGCAGCCGGCAACGCCGCAATGGCAGAAGCCCACGTGCGAGCTGCAGAGACGGTGATGCGTCAAATTGAGAGCAAAGAACTGTTGACTGCTACCGAGTTCTGCGATGTCCTAGAAGTAGATGCCGACTGGCTCGATGCTGCGTTAGATGAGTGTCGCGTGTTCGCAATCATCGGCCCTGGCGGTCGTGCCTACTATCCCGCGTTTTATGCAGACTCAGCCATTAAGCGTGAGCAAGTAGAGCAAGTAGAGCGAGTTACGCGCGCGCTCGCCCTCCTCCATCCACGCTCTCAACTTCTGTTTTATACGACGGTCAGGGCGTCGCTCGGCGAGACACCGCTAGAAGCCCTCCGTGCAGGCCGGCTCGATGACGTTATAACGGCTGCACTGGGGACCACGGCTGATACACCGCCACGAGTGCCGTCGATTGTGGAAGTGCTCGGCGGAGAGGCCTGGCCGCCAAAGGCCGCACCACGCCATGACCCCGGTCAGTCGTTCACTGATGTGTTGAAAGGGGCCAAGCGCCGTTGAGCTCGCTGTTACGAACGGCTGCTGGGGTTTGGCTTGCGGGCGACATTGTCTCGCGGACAGGTGCAAAAGTCGGCCTCAGATGCTATTTCAAGGACCTATCTCGTCCTGCCGAGGACAAGTTCAAGGGGAAAGTCAGCTATACCTTGCCGCCTATTACACATCACCTGAGCAATGGCAGATATGTCGCGGGTCGATGATTTTGATGTGAGTAATTGCGCTCTCTTGCATGCAGTTTCGCGTATCTGCGACCTTGGGACCGTGCGGATAAAACAGGTTTGTACACATAGGACCTCAACCTATGGAGTTCCAGCATGACAAATCCCTTCAAACCATTAACCAAAGACGACATCGCCGACGTACTTGGATTGTGCTTACGCACAGTCGAAAACTGGGTGAGCGACGGCACGCTTCCCTCGCCAAAGAAGTTGGGAAACCCCCCGGTGTCAGACTAGTTGTCGCCTCTAAATTTCCCCCAGAGGTAGAGGCGCAAGATGAAAGCAAGGTATTCTCCGGCATTTGTAGAACAGGCCCTGGTCAAGGTATTCTCGCGTGGCGGCAGGAGCGTGCAGGCAGTCGCGGACGAGATCAACGTCAATTACCACACGCTGAAAAACTGGATGGTGAGGAGCGCAGTGGCAAAGACGAATACCCCGGCGGCGAAAGAGAAGCGCCCACAGGACTGGAGCGCCCAGGAGCAGCTGGTAGCACTGCATGGAACGCACGGCATGACTGGCGAGGCGTTGAGCGCGTGGTGCCGCGAGCATGGCATTTTTCCACATCATCTGGTCGAGTGGCAGGCGGGGTTCTGCACAGACAAGAAAGCGGGCCCCGC